>CAYPGR010000018.1:0-1628 GCA_964410505.1 uncultured Staphylococcaceae bacterium | reverse complement strand
CTATTTTATGCTTTTCCTGAAATCAGCCAGCAAGAAAACTGCCTCAAATATTTCGTCCGAACACAAGTCAAAAACAATAGGAAAGTATTTCAGTTTTCCCATTTGTTGTGAATCCGATATCATTAGCTTAACCTCACTGTCAAGCGGAAGACTCAATACCTCTGCACGGGCTATTTCGGGGAAATAAATAGTCACCTTAAAAAAGCCGTCCCAAATTGATAGCCAGAAAATAGTTGTTTCATTTTGACCGCCTCGAACGCCCCTCCACTTGAAAAGTCCCTTTGCCAACCACGCCTTTCCGTCGTTGTAGTAACGCCAATCTATTTGAATATCGTGGCTTGCAATTTCGTTGATAAACTTTATATAGGCGTTGTTCGCTTCTCCAAGTGCCTTTGCAATAACATCACTTGACGGTGCGATATCAGGATTTCTGAGCATTTGTTCCGTACTTTTCATGCCAATAAACTCCCCAATTCTGTTTTCAGCATAGTATCAGCAGTATCCCATTTTACTGCTCAAATATAATCATCATTATGCCGGCTTAATGATTCCTTCTTCAAACAGAGCTTCAAATGTATTTACTGCCCCGCCATGCTCAACAATCTTTCCATCAATCAGCTTATCAATATCAACACCTGTCATCCGCAGCTTTTTGCCAGTGGGCTTCATGCCCAGCCACTCACCCAGATGTGTACCCTCCATAATAAATTCTGAGATTACTGTATCGCCGTCAGTGTATTGGCGAATAATTTTCATTTTCAAATCTGGGTAAGTTTTCCGAACTTCAATCATATGTTGTTTCATACCCTCTATACCTACCGGAATAATTCTTTCACCTATTCTTACAATACAGTTATCTGCAATGTAATCAGAAAGTTCATCAATCAAGTTGTTTGAAGTGATATATTCATAAAAATGTTTAATTATTTTCATATTATCCATGCCAATACTACTCCTTTCATCTGGTGCGCTTTTTTTACAATCACACCTTTTCCAATTCTGATTTTATTAGCTTAAGAATATAATCAGCACTTTCTTCGTCTATCTTATGCAGAAAAGCCATACTTCTGCATTTCTTGTATTCCACTCCGTCCATTATAAAGGTATATCCTGCCGAACATATAGGCGAACAGGTACCGCCCACCAGCTTTTTACAATCACCTGATTTAATGATTTCCTTTTTCATTTTATCTGGGAAATCATTCAAGATAGCATCATAGGCACTTATACCTGCGGCATAAATCCTTATCTTTATGCCTGTTTTCCTAAAAACATAATTCAATAATGATTTCCCTGAGCCCGGAAGCATATATGTGGTAACATATCCGTTCTTTGCAGGTTCAATCTTTCTCTTGCACTCTTTCCCCAAAAGATAATCGTCTAATTCAAGAACAAACTCCTGAAGATTCGGCGGAACCTCGTTTAAAAATAGTGTAAACTTTTCGTTCATAATTGGCCTCCTTATTTTTAGTTTCCGCAATGTTTGTCAAACATCCAACCCGACCACACAACCTCAAAAGTTACCGAAAAAACATCTAACCTGACCACTCGCGAAGGCTGACATCTAACTCGGCCACTCGCGGGGCTATGACATCTAACCTGACCACGCTGACTGTGCTAATTAATTA
>CAYPGR010000017.1:0-2128 GCA_964410505.1 uncultured Staphylococcaceae bacterium | reverse complement strand
GTTTTTTCTTTTTGCTTGCATCATATAAGTCCTTATTAAGAAGCCCTGATTTTTTAAGCAAAACCCAATAATTTTCTTAATATTTTATTTTATAATAAATATGGAAGGTAATTTCGATTGCCTCACCAAAAGGAGAGCTATTATGAAACGGATTTATTACTACATTTTAGGGATTGTCGCCTTGCTTGCTGTGGTAACGGGTTCAACTTGGATTGGCGCCGTTAACGGCGAAGTCCGCAAAAGACAAAATGTGATTGAAGCGACCGGCAATATTTACGCAAAAATGGGTGGTCGCTATGAAAAAGTAGCCGGTCTCATTGATGCCATTGAAGGGGCTAATGAAGCGATTGTTGAGTTCATGACCATCATCGCCGATGCCCGTACGGCGTTTGCAAACGCCATTGCCGCGAATGACTTAGAAGCAGCCACCGGTGCAGCGGAAACGATTGATGCGACGTTTATTGATTTAGTTTCCTATATGGAAGATAATCCATCCGAATATAGCACCGTTGATCTTTATAGTGGCTATATGGCCGAATTTGCCGCATCCACAAATGCCGTTATCGTCGCGGTCACAACCTACAACAAAGACGTAAATGCCTACAATACCCATATTGGAACGTTCCCAAACCTCATTTTCCTTCAAGGAAAAACCCCTTATGAAACTTGGGTGGTCCCAAACTACGACACCACATTGCCGACATTCCACTAATTAGGAAAGCATATGATAACCTTCATTCATGCCCTAAAAAAGTTTTTTCTCCTATTTTTAGTGGCATTCTTAACCGGTTGTTCGAATCCCGGATTTTATCAATCCAATGCCTTTTATATTAACGATCGGGCGGGTGCGTTACTTAGTTCGACTGAATACTTAATTTATACCTACTCCAAAGATCTTGATAAAGTCGATTCGCAAGCGAAAGAATACCGTGACCAAAAATTAAACGGGCTCCAACTCGTAGTCGCCACCTATCTTGGTGAGCCCGATAGCATTGACACGACAGCCGTTTTTAACAAATGGAAAATCGGTACGAATGATTTAGGCCTTTTGATTTTACTTTATTTTGAAAAATCCACAACCGAAGAATATACTTTTAATTATCTTGGGATGACGTGGGAAATTAGTGATACGCTTTCTAGTTATATTCCGATGATTCGTGTGGATCAAATCTATCAAGATACATGGAATAGTCCCGCGACCCAACAAAATCATCCAGGTGATTACGATTACTGGCTTGCTGATTTCTATGTTGGCGTCTTAAAAGAAATATATCTTGAAGTCTATAACTACACGAGTGTTGATGATGTCGGGATTATGGAAACTTACGAAAATGATCAATATGTTTCGTTTTATAAATACTTACCAAGTGAAAGTTTTAATATCCATGCGATTGCGTGGTATTACTATGTCCTTGGCGTTATTGTCTTAATTTTAATTTTAAGTGGCCGTTGGTGGGTTGTGTTATTCTTTAACTTCCCTGGCGGCAATAGCGGGGGTGGCGGACGCTCGGGCGGGTATCGTTATACGCGCTAGCTTAGTCTTCGTCACTTTCAAGATAAAATGACTCTAAATCAGCTTCTCTTATTTTTTGGCGTTTTTTATGAAAAACCTTAATTTCGACTGGGGTTGGTTTTTTAAAAGTGACGGTATTCGTTTTAAAGCCACGAATATTTGTATAATTGGGTTCATTAACGAGGCGATCACGGAAAAGATCAACGTTTTGGCAGGTTTTCTTGTTCCAATACGGATCATTTGCGAGTTTGATACGAAGTTCATCATATTCCTCTCGCGTTATCTCGGTCGGACCTTTTAGACACCAATCCGGATGATCACGCTTTACACCGCCGATTTTCTTGGCTTTAGCACTTGCTTCTTTCTTATTAAAAGCTTTGATTGGCAAATCAAGCGGTAAAAATTTATCGCGACCGACATGGCCGAATTTGCACGTCACAACATAATGCTTTCTTGTGGTAAAAAATGGCATAGTGCCTCTTTCTAATCGCCTTTACTTGATTTGATATTTCTATTTTATATGAAAGTGACGAAGACTAAGCTAGCGCGTATAACGATCGCCACCCCCTAATCGTTCAACTAGTAGGTTTTCAATAGTATATATTTCCCCCTATT
>CAYPGR010000016.1:0-4634 GCA_964410505.1 uncultured Staphylococcaceae bacterium | reverse complement strand
TAGCTTGGAAGGCTAATGTTCTACCATTGAACTACACTTGCGATGGCGGACCAGAAGGGGATCGAACCCTCGATCTTCTCCGTGACAGGGAGACATGTTAACCACTACACCACTGGTCCATCGCTTATTAATTATACTGAGCTTGAAAGAAAATTCAAGTATTATTGATTAAACCTTAGAAAAAGCAAAATGGGAGGTTAGCACGTTCGGTTACATAGGTACCTATATTATGTTGCTATACGGGGGGGAATCGTGTTTGTGTACTTTGGAGGAGGCCAATAAGAAACAATACCTTATGGTTTGATGATATCCATTACTATGGCGTAATCGTAGTGAGGATGATAGGCAATCGTCACGACTTTGTTTAAGTAATGTTGATAATTACGGACGCCATAACTTCTAAAATAAGGGTTGGTTTTAAGTGACTGTTTTTCGCCATTACTTAAGACGATTTGAAACGAGAAATAATAACCATGTAAATAACTTTCGATGGTTTTAAATTCAACACTATAGAGTTCGTAATCTTTAGCAAGTTTACTAAGTTTGATCAGTTTAAAGGATGATATAAGAATCACCGGAATTAAGATGAGACTCGTTAAGGAAAAGGGAATCAAGATTACAAATATGCCGGTTTCCGCATATTCCGTATTCATAAAGATAAATGTTTATATCATAACGTAAATTAACGTGAGGATCGACCAAGCGATAAGATAATATATGATTTGCATTTTTAAAAGATAATAATCAAGACTTTTTTTCATTGAGATAAATACCTTTCCCTAATAGAGTTTATATTAGTCATAAATTAAGCTCACATTTATGGCAGAATAATCAAGTTTGTCCATTGCAACCACAAGGCATTCTTGGGTTGGAGGGGAACCCGTCGGACCCTTCACCAATGCTTTCTTTGCCAATGTTAGATTTAGCACTTCATTTGCAAAACTTATCTTTTTAATGCGATAGGAGAAAGCACGCTCACCTGTTATCTTGTGAATGATAATATCTCCCGTAAAAAAATATAAGATAAGCATTTCCTTTTCAAAATCAAGTTCTTTTGGAAACGTAGTGAAAGCATTTTCAAATTCGCTCTCGGTTCGTATGGTATTAATAATCGATCCCGGACTTTCACGACTTTCCGGAATCATTGAATTATTTGTCATATTTGCGGTGATGTATTCATCTGTCATCCACTTGAGCGCCGTATCATAAAGGGTCGCATGATATTTTTTAACACCGCCACAACTAACGAGTATTCCTACGGTCATTGCTAAGATACCTAATGACATTAATTTTTTTCTCATTCGATTACCCATTTTTCTTTCAAATTAGTTATCAGTAATTCGTGATTTTCTTTCATATATTTTCTATATAAGAAGATATCTCTAATTCTATAAATGATTCGTTGGCGTATTCGATGGATGAAGACTGATAGTTGGACGTGTTAAGTAAAATAATAAAGTTAACATCTTCTTCTTTATAGAATAATCGATCTGATATCGGTTGGATAGTTAATGATGGAGTCAACTTGCTGACGTAAGTTTATTAACTAATACTAACATATATTTTTACAGAATGCCAAAAAATTCAAAATAGCTCCATTAGCGGTGCTCACAATGCTAGGGGTATTAGGTGAAATACTTATCTTTTTTCTGTTATTTTGCGGGGGGGAATCGTGTTTGTGCACTTTGGAGGAGGCCAATAAGAAACATTACCTTATTCTTTGATGATATCCATTACTATGGCGTATTCGTAGTGAGGATGATAGGCAATCGTCACGACTTTGTTTAAGTAATGTTGATAATTACGGACGCCATAACTTCTAAAATAAGGGTTGGTTTTAAGTGACTGTTTTTCGCCATTACTTAAGACGATTTGAAACGAGAAATAATAACCATGTAAATAACTTTCGATGGTTTTAAATTCAACACTATAGAGTTCGTAATCTTTAGCAAGTTTACTAAGTTTGATCAGTTTAAAGGATGATATAAGAATCACCGGAATTAAGATGAGACTCGTTAAGGAAAAGGGAATCAAGATTACAAATATGCCGGTTTCCGCATATTCCGTATTCATAAAGATAAATGTTTATATCATAACGTAAATTAACGTGAGGATCGACCAAGCGATAAGATAATATATGATTTGCATTTTTAAAAGATAATAATCAAGACTTTTTTTCATTGAGATAAATACCTTTCCCTAATAGAGTTTATATTAGTCATAAATTAAGCTCACATTTATGGCAGAATAATCAAGTTTGTCCATTGCAACCACAAGGCATTCTTGGGTTGGAGGGGAACCCGTCGGACCCTTCACCAATGCTTTCTTTGCCAATGTTAGATTTAGCACTTCATTTGCAAAACTTATCTTTTTAATGCGATAGGAGAAAGCACGCTCACCTGTTATCTTGTGAATGATAATATCTCCCGTAAAAAAATATAAGATAAGCATTTCCTTTTCAAAATCAAGTTCTTTTGGAAACGTAGTGAAAGCATTTTCAAATTCGCTCTCGGTTCGTATGGTATTAATAATCGATCCCGGACTTTCACGACTTTCCGGAATCATTGAATTCTTTGTCATATTTGCGGTGATGTATTCATCCGTCATCCACTTGAGCGCCGTGTCATAAAGGGTCGCGTGATATTTTTTAACACCGCCACAACTAACGAGTATTCCTACGGTCGTTACTAAGATGCCTAATGATAATAATTTTTTTCTCATTCGATTACCTCTTTTTCTTTGTAGTGTCATACCAAAATAGTGTTGATCTGTAGGAAACTCACTTCATGGAATGCTTCGTCTTCGTTACTCTTAATTTACCACAATCTCCTTCATAAAAATAGACGCATCATATAATAGGCAATCTGGTCAATATGAAGTAAGAATTAAAAAAGCCAACGGTGTGACGTTGGCTCTAGGTGAACTAGTGTTCTTCTTAGAAGAATGTTTTACGAGCTTCGGCTTTAACTTCGGCTGAGACACTAAACGGAATACGGGTGGTATAACCGGCTTTTGCCGCGACAATCATCTTTGTTGGCCACGCATAAACATCGGCGTTCCACATATTGACGACATCGTTATATAGTTCCCGCGCCGCGGTGATTTCACGTTGAAGGTAACTATTTTGTTGCATCGCATCTTGAATCGCTTGTTGGGCTTTAAGTTCGGGATAGTTTTCAAAGGCGACATTTAAGCGGTTAGTGACTTCGCCAGCTTGTCCCGCAATGGCGTTACGGTCGACGTCAGGGTTTTGCCCACTGCGGTAAGCAGCGATGGTTGTGAAGGTGTCCTTATCAAGGGCAACGGCACGGTTTACTAAACCGACGACGTTATTTAAGATCACGACGCGTTGTTCAAGGTAATTGTCGATTTGACTTGCGTGATGTTGGAGCCGTTGTTGGAGTTGTTGGAAGTGTTTACGGGCATTGATTTTCATGAATAAGAAAATAATCCCAGGGATAATCAAAATCCAAAGTAAGACCTCGAATAAGGTTGATCCCCAACCGACTTTGACCGGTAGTTGCTTTGCAATGACGTTTACGTCTTGTCCTTTTTCGTTAACTGGACCAGTTAATTCATCTAATTGATTTGCCATAGTATTAATTCTCCTTTCTTTGATTATACTATTTTAAAGATTAGTTTTTTTAAATAAATCATTGAGTGCGGCATTATCATTGTCTTGGTATTTACTAGCTAGTAAGAACGCCATGACATGACGACCGGTGACTGGCTTTTTGCCGTCGGTATATTGGTTAAGGAAATCCGCAATTTTACCATACATCCCACCATGGAAGACTTGTTCTCGTTTTTCATCATCAAGGACTTTAATATTGGCGACACTTTGTTTTTCAACGGGAATATATTCTACCCACCGGACGGGCACTTGATGGATGCTCCCGTTACCAGCTCGGCGCGGAATATAATCGACATGTTCGACGGTACGAAACCCGTGACTTGTGATTTCGACTGTATCGAAATCGACGCCTTTCGCAATCGTTTTGGTTTTCAATATATTTTGGGTTCGACTATCGGGATGTTTGAGTTCGATTTCAGGGAATTGATTGACTGTTGCTTCATGTTCATAAAATGAAAGATGCGATTTATATTCACTTTGATAAATGAATTCAGTTGGCTTTTGTTGTTGGTAAAGGGGCACCGCAAGAATGGGTGCGAGATTAAAGTAGAAATACCTTAGGTAATCATTATTATAGGTTACAAAACGACGCCGAATTTCTTGGTTATCATAATGGTAATATCGTGACGGATTCCCACTATAGTCAAAAGCTTGTGAATGACGGGAACGGATGACGTTAAGTTCTTTGGCTTTATGGAATTCGAAGTTATCGCCAAAGCCAACTGTTTTATCTTTGATGAGATCCATGATTTCCGATTGACCGAGGGCGGTAAAAAGGAGCCGATACTCTAATTCATGATCGCGGTTAAAAGCATGGAAGAGGGCTTCAAATTCTGTATTCCCAAGTGGGGTGAATTGTTTCCCACTTTTTAAGCCTTGAGCGGCTAATTTCTTCATTTCTTTTTCGCCATCTTTCACGATGTTATCAAACGCTCGTTTGTTCCAGTCAAGGGGGAGTTGGGGATAACGATTAAAACTTAAATTTGGCGCGGCTTCATTC
>CAYPGR010000015.1:0-16478 GCA_964410505.1 uncultured Staphylococcaceae bacterium | reverse complement strand
ACGTGCTCTATTATAAATAGAAGGAGGAAACATTTAATGAAAAAAATCTTAAGTGTTATTGGTGGTTTCTTTGTCGCAATTTGGCGATGGATTAAAGAAACAGCGTGGGTCCAACCACTCTTAATCGTTGGAATCATTTTCGGGGTTATCTTTGCGATCCCAAGTGTCGTAGATGGCATCAAAGCGATCGAAGAAAGAAACAATAGTGCGGAAACTTACTATAAAAAGTTCCAAGTATCCTTAAGAGGTGCTGAAAATAGTGCCGCCGATAAATTACTGCAAGAAATTAAGGACAACGAGGATAATGAAAGCAATTCATTAGACGGTCAAAAATTCATTCTCGTCTTCGTCCAAAAAGATGGCAACTGTGCTGCATGTACCGCTGCTCGTGAAGGCTTTGAGTACTTAACCGGTGACGGCAAAACCTTACTCGATGACGGCAAAAAATTCACCATCAAAACCATCTTTGTTGATGAAGAATTAACCAAACGTTATAAAGAAGACTGGAAAAAAGAAGGCAGTGTTAAAGAAGATGATCAAGCTGAAACCGCCTTTGAAGCCTTCTTAGATCGTAATTTTGATAAATTTGAAACCTATGCTGGCCAAGCGCAAGAAACAAACTTCTTCCTCAATGGTGGCATTAGTGAAACACAAATTACCGATCTCGAATCTGCTGAAAAGACCAAGTTTCAAACGCCAACTATGATTCAAGTTGACTTCTCCATCCCAGAAGGTGGTGTGACCAACGTCTTCATTGGCGTCAATGCTAAAGGCGATACCAAACTTGATAAGGCTCAATATCTTGCCGATGCATGGAATTATAAAGGCATCTTCGGACCAAACTACTCCGCTTAATAAATTTAACTAAACTAATAAAAAGACCCATCGAGATGGGTTTTTTTATATATTCAATCGTTAACTAGTCTTCAAATCTTAAGTTATTGGAGAGTGACTAGGAAAAACATTGCAATTAAGAAATAGGATTGTAAAGCGAAGAAGTCATTAATGGTCGAAATTAGCGGGCCAGATGCAGCCTTTTCATCAAATTTGAAAGCCTTTAAAATGATCGGGGTTAAAACACCCGCAAGCGCACTAATAGACATCGCAGCGATTAACGAAAGGCCAACGACAAGTGCATAAGTAATAGCATGGGGGTTACCGGTAATCATTAAAAATAAATAGACAACGCCAAAACCTAGAATCCCAGAAAAAACACTATTAATGATGCTAATCGTCATTTCACGCCAAAAGTGTTTGCGCACCTTAATATTTCCCTGATGTAAACTTAAAATCGTCACACCCATACTTTGTGTACCAATATTACCGGCCATCCCAAGAATCATCGGTTGAAATAACACAAGCCCAACGAAGGCACTGATAAGGCCTTCAAAAGAGGTTAATCCACTCGCAATTACAAGGTTTAAAATCACCGAAAGCAAAAGCCAGGGAATCCGTGTTAAGGCCGTCCGACTTGCACTAAGATTGTCATCATCTTCTGCAACCTTCACCATCGCCCTTAACATATTTTCATGTGAATCAGCCATTAAATTCAAAGCGTCAGTTTCGGAGATAAAGCCAATCATCTCACTATCATGCGTTAAAACTGGGAGCATTAATATGTCATAATCACGGATAAGCTTTAATGCTTTTGTAAATTTATCATCTTCATACACAAATGGAAACTTCGTATCGATGATCTCTTCGATTGGTGTCCCCGACCGTGCAGCAATCAAATCCTTAATCGTTGTTGCACCGACATATTTATTCGCTTCGTCATGAAAGAAAATGACATCAATTTCATCGTTTTCGGCGGCATTGGCAATGGTGTTATACGTCGCTTGTTTAACCGAAATGGTATGCGGAAAAGAAATAAAATGAGGTGAACTAACAGCCGCAGCACTATCCGCTTCATAGGTAAATAGTTTGATAACCGCCTGGGCACTCTTGCGATCCACCAACTTAAATAACGAAATTCGTTCCTCTTCACTGAAAAATCCAAGCAAGGTTTTAAGATCGTTTACACTTAAAAGATTAAGTAATTGCCGTTGCTCGTTTGCTTTTAGCATCTTAAAAAAACTTACTTGTAAGTCGTCATCCAAGAAAATATAGAAATCACTAAACTTCTTCGCCCCCACGAGTAAAAAAATGCGGTAACGTTGATTAGGATTATCAGTAAAAAGCTCAGCTAAAGTGGAGGTCGTTGAAGAGAGTAAGATGGGTTTTAATAAACGGTCAGTGGTATCAAAATTAAAGGTCATAAACGCCTCCTTTCTAAAGAATTAGCATCGCTAGGCTGAAATAGATTAGTAAACTCAAAATATCAATCGAGGTGGTAATCAGTGGTCCACTGGCGACCGCCGGATCAAGGTTAATTTTGCTAAGTGAGATAGGAACCAAAAAACCGAATGCAAATGCCATTAACACCGTAAAAACCAGCGATAAACTAACGACAGTGGCCAGCAAGATCGGCGCTTGGTATTCGGTAAAATCGGCAAAAAAGTAGGTGATTATAAACGATACTGCAGAAAGAGTAATACCAACAATAATGCCAGAGATAACCTCTTTACGCCCCGTTTTTTTAATATCGGAATCTTCTTTATTTAGTGAAATGAGGGTGACTGCTAGTGTTTGACTTGCCACATCGCCACCGACATCAAGAATAAGAGGTTGAAAGAAAGCAAGGGCAACTGTCGCTTGAATGACAGCCTCAAATTGACTCGTAATTAACGCAATCAAAATCGATAAAACTAATAAGCCTAATAACCACGGTAAGCGTTCTAGTGCACTTTTAAAAATCCGGTCCTTGAAGTTAATCGCTGGGAGTGCGCTTAATTTTGAAAAGTCTTCAATCGCTTCATTATGAAATTCTTCAATGATGTCGCTTGCGGTGATGACCCCAACTAAAACACCACCTTCATTCGTAATCGCGAGATCATGATCACTAAACTCCTTCATAAAGGAAATCACATCTTCAAGGGGGGCAGTATCAAGAAAGGTTGTTTCGATTGATAGTAGGTCACTAACAACTAGAGGCGGTTTTGCTTTTAAAAGCATCTTTAGAGGAAGTTGACCTAAATATTTTTGATTGTCATCCGTTACAAAAATTGTTTGAATTGAGCTCACATCTCCTGCCATCTTGATTACTTTCTTGGTGGCCACTTTAACTTCATCGTGAAGACCAACCACCACAAAAAGGTTGTTCATGACAGAACCGGCTTGTTCCTCATCATACTTGAGCAAGGCAACTGCTTTATTTTCTTCCCCCAGGGTGGTCACTAATTGCTCGCTTACTTCTTCTGGCAATTCCGCAATGATATCAGCGGCATCATCGGGATCAAGTAAATTAACAATCGATTTTTGTTGTGCGATTTCCATCCGTTCCAAAAATGGCGCGGCCCGTTCGGGATCGAGATAACTCAAGACTGCCGCATAGGTTTCTTCTTTCAAAAGCGTTAAAAGATAGGCCTGGCTCATCTTATCAAGGGAGTCATAAAGCGCAATCAAATCAAAAGGATGCATATCATTAACAAGTTCTACATCATCTTTCGTCATCAACCGTTCATTAATATTTTCTAATAATTCCATCATATGCCTCCTCTCTTAACTTCTTAATTATAACTTATAAAACATAAAAAGGGGGATAGCATCCCCCTTTATCGTTTTAATATGAGTTCTAATCTATTTACTTAACAAATGCTGCTAAATGATTGGCAATCCCCTCTGCTTCTTCTTCGCTTAGGGCTTCAACCATCACGCGCACAAGTTGTTCAGTCCCGCTAGAACGAACAAGAATACGCCCATGTCCACCTAACGTTTTTTCACAGCGTTTAATTTCACTGAGTAGCGTTGGATCTTGCATGGCTCTTACTTTGTCAACAACTTTAATATTCACAAGTTTTTGAGGGAATTTCTTGAACTCGGTCACAAAAGAACCAAAGGTTGTTTGTTCCGCGGCTAAGACGTCTAATACCTTCATCAACGTATAAATACCGTCTCCAGTCTTAATATAGCCATTAAAAATAGTATGACCTGATTGTTCACCGCCAATTAGGTAACCATGCTCAACCATTTCCCGTTGAACATATTTATCACCCACATCGGTGGCGACATGTTTCGCTCCGATATTGGCGAGCGCAACATTTAGACCATAGTTTGCCATCACCGTTACGACAACCATATCTTGCGGCAAAATATTTAATTTTTTGTAGTGTTTTGCAAGTAAGTATAAAACATAGTCACCATCGAAATCTTCGCCTTTTGGACCAATAAAGAGAACCCGGTCCGCATCCCCATCAAAGGCAACGCCAAGATCATATTTACCAGGTGCATCAAGAATCATCTGGCGAAGTTTATCAATATGCGTGGACCCGCAATTATCATTGATATTAATGCCATCTGGTTTGATGCAAATAATATCAGCTTTAAGATTTAAACCTTCAAGAACTTCTTGAATCACACTTGAGGCACTCCCGTTAGCGCCATCAACTAATAACTTCAATTTTAATGTATCGCGATAGGCGGCTCGCACGTAATGAACATATTCTTTAAGTAAGGCTTGTTGATCAGTAAAGATGCCAATTTGATCATGCGTTCTAAGTGGTAACTCCACATTTGAAGCGATATAGGATTCTATTTCTCTTTCAATATCATCACGAATCTTAAAGCCATTCGTATCAAAAATTTTAATGCCATTATCCGCAAATGGATTGTGAGAGGCGCTAATCATGATGCCATAGTCATAATTATGTTTTTTGCAGAGGTATGCAAGGGCTGGCGTTGGGGCAACCCCAATCGAACCGACATCGCCGCCGCTACTTAAAATACCGGCAATAATACTACTTGCAATCACGGTTCCACTCCGTCTTGTATCATAGGCAATTAAAATCTTATTTTGCTTACCATATTGACCAAGAAAGGCCCCGACCTTAAAACTAAGTGTTGGGGTTATCAAAATGTTTGCTTTGCCACGAATGCCGTCAGTTCCAAATAATTTCATATATGTATCCTTTTAATATTTAGCAAATAGATAATCAATTATAACTTTACGGAAGTCATCCGGATTAACGGGCTGTAAACTGCCTTTATACGCAATGGAGATACGGCCTGTTTCCTCACTCACAACAATCGTCACTGAATCACTTACCTCACTGATCCCAAGCGCTGCCCGATGGCGTGAACCAACTTTACCTGCTAATGGTTTTGTTGAAGGGGTAAAGTAAACACTCGCCGCCAAAATAGCGTCATCCCGAATCACAACTGCACCATCATGAAGCGTGGTACCTTTATAAAAGATGGTCGTTAAAAGAGCCGCACTCACCGGGGCATTAATCATAGTGCCGTTTTTGAGCAAATCCGTTAATTGATTGGAACGTTCAATCGTAATTAGCGCTCCCATTTTTGTCTTTGATAAGTTTAAGACGGCAGAAACAAGTTGGTTTGCAAGTTCTTCTTGATCAAATATTTTACGAAAGGTCCGTTTTGCACGGCGATCCTTCGGTGAAGCACTATTAGAAATTAACCACCGATATTCAGCAATATTACCAAATAAGAAGGTAACCACTCCGAAAAAATAGACCATCATTAAAACATAGAAGAGATAAGGAAGTCTGAGCACACCTGCAACAAGGATCGCAACTGTGGTTGCAAGAATCATCATTTTAGGAAAAATTCGTTTGAGTGTAAATAAAAGAAAAACATCAATCGTGATCAGAACAAGCGCAATAATAATCAATTGAATCAGGTCAATTTGCACAGGGGTGAGGGACGCTAAAAAATTCATAATATCGGTTTCCTTGCTAATGTACTAATAGTTTAGCATGAAAAAAGCTGCTTTTACAAAGTAAAATATGCAATTTAAGGGTTATTTTATAATTTTCTTAATAGAACATCATTTTCTATGAATAATCGTTATGTTATGAAAGTCCTTATTCCTTCATACCAGCTCCATATTTTACAATAACGGCTTAGAACCATCTAAAATATTTTGATCAACTTAAGTCATTCTTTATTTCATCATACGAAGTACCCTATGTTCACCTCATTATTGTACAAGAGACAGGCCATTAAGAATTGCTATAATTGTCGATTTCTTTTTTTGCCTATCATTTTCTTTGCCATTTTCTTATCCTCCGGGCACTAAATATTTTTTTGTTTACTTGCTCTAAATCTTCTAGATTTCTAACAGAAAGAAGGTAACGGTAGCGATAGAATTAAACTCACAAGTTAAGTTTTGATAACAATACTCTCTATTTGTAGGAATGCACCTTGTCCAGGCATGATTAATTCCTCACTTTAATGCGGTGTTTATCTAGCTTCTGGTTATATGTATCAATGTCTTTTCGATTTAAACTTTTGGGATAAACGAGATTAACATTTGGATCCTTCTTTCCACTTTTTAAAGGCGCTGGAGCATGCATTAACGTCCTTCTTGAGTCCAGACTTGAACTTGCCGATATAATCAGCAGACATGCCATCATAGACGTATAGTGGTTTTCTTGGTGTCCTTTTCATGGTTGCTTTCTTCACCGGTTTTTTTCCTGTTTTTATAACCGCTTTTGTCATAGTTTTTTCCTCCTACTTGACAATTTGTTTATTACTTGATTAAATGTACTTGATGAAGCTAACCACTTCAGTAGTCCACGAATTGGTTATTCGTGGGAGGTATGGAACAGCATTTATGTTGTTCCTTTTTTTCTTCCTTTGAGAACCCTAATTTTTTTCCGGTTCAGTTTAGAAGACTTAGAATTCTTAAAGACATTCTTTTTGATTTCAACAACATCTTCTTTTGAAAGGTGATCATTAGTTTTATTTTTAACAAATCTATTATTGTCGACTATAATTTTTTTGCCGTTGGACTCCGTTTCAACAAACGCTTTATAAGTAGATTTGCCTTTTTTATAATTTGGCAATCCGTGTCCACCTTTGGTTGTTAATTTAACAATGGCGAGTTCATCATTTTTGTTTGAATCAACCACAACAACTTTACGATATAAATCATTCTTACTTGGATGTTCTTTTTTTATATATTTAGAATTACCAAGATATTCATCCCTTGTTTGCAGGGTCGTACCGTTTTTAATCTTTTTGGAAACATTTTTATTTTTCTTTTTCATAATCCCTCACTTTAGAAAGGTAGTATTTCGACCCATTTGAACGAAATATTAAGCCAAGTGAACAATATCCAGAAGGCGGCAATAATTGCAGCCCCTATGCCTATGTATGTCCATTTTCCAGCAAGTTTAAGCTTGCGTGATTTGATATCATGATCGCTCATGTTTCTTCCACTTCCTGAATAATAAATTCCGCGTTTAATTTTGCGTTTTTTTCATGTTGCACGTAATTCATTTCCGGATCAGATAAGAAGTGTTTAACAATGATTCCAGGCGCGAGGATGATGTTCACTGAATACCAGGGCAGCCCAATCCTCTTCTTGACTTTAGAAGACTTAACAATGCCTTTATAGAGCACGACTGGTTTAGCAACCTTCATGCAGCGTTTATCCACATAATAAGTACATTTAATTTTCACTAAATTAAACCAATGATGAACCTATAACCGAAATGACTTTAAGGTGGTAAATTTATAAATATAATAAAGAAGTAATATGAATGTTACTCCACATTATATTGGACATAGTCATATTGCTTCATTAATAAAAGAATCAAAAACGTTCAAGAAACAAATGTGAGTTTCGTGAAATGAGATATTCACGAAGGAATAACTACTGTATAAAAAACTTCGGACCAATCAAATCGCTGATTCGAAATCAATAGAGATAAGTGATTTTTAATATATTTTATCGTTCGTGCGGGCCAAATACATGCAAACAAAATAAAAAAAACCGCATATAATACGGTTATTTTTAATCATGGCGGAGTAGGTGAGACTCGAACTCACGCGCCAGTTACCCGACCTACTTCCTTAGCAGGGAAGCCCCTTCACCAACTTGGGTACTACTCCGTCTTGGTAAATAATAGCATAAGCCGTTATTTTTGTAAACGAATAAATTAGTAGGCCCGAGCAATTATGACAACATATTTTGCAGGTTTACCGCTCACAAGACATGTGGCGGCAAAAGGGGTTTGATTAAACGGTAAAGCACGGGCGGTTGCTTGGAACTTTTCTTTGATTAAATCAAGATCTTTTTGGTCCCCGCTCCACATCATTTTGGCATAGCCTAATTTAACATTAAGGACATGATCTAATTCTTCCATCGTCTTGACTTCAGTCGTATGATCGAGTAAATAGGTAAGGGCTCTTTGGTACATGGCATCATGAATATCGTCAAGCATCAGTAATGTTTCTTTTTCTAGTGCACTATCTTCGAGACTAAATTTAGCGTGATTAAAACGAAATGCACCGCTAATCATGCCCGCTTTTAAATCTCTTGGGCCAATTTCTAAACGTAACGGAATACCTTTCATTTCATATTCGGCAAACTTCCAGCCTGGGGTTTTATCACTCTTGTCGAGTTTGACGCGGAGGCCAATCGCTTTGAGTCGGTTTTCAATTTCAGCGGCTTTTTGTAAGACCCCTGGTTGATTTGGTTGAATAGGGATAATGACAACTTGAATGGGGGCAATACGCGGTGGTAAATTAAGTCCATTGTCATCACCATGCGCCATGATTACACTCCCAATAAGACGCGTCGAGACACCAAAACTTGTTTGATGGACATATTGAAGGGTATTATTTTTATCTTGGAATTGAATGTTAAAGACTTTAGCAAAACCTTGACCAAAATAATGGGTAGTACCGCTTTGTAGGGCTTTCCCGTCTGGCATCAGCGCTTCGATCGTAAAGGTTTGTTCTGCCCCTGCAAATTTTTCTTTTTCGGTTTTGGTTCCGGTTAAAAAAGGAATCGCAAGGATGTCTTTTCCCATCGTCTCATACACTTTTAACATATCAAGCGCGTGGGTGCGCGCTTCGACTTCGCTTTCATGAATAGTATGGCCTTCTTGCCATAAGAATTCAGATCCACGTAAGAAGGGACGGGTTGTTTTTTCCCAACGTACAACTGAGCACCATTGGTTATATAATTTCGGTAAATCACGATGGGAACTTACGATCTTTGCAAAGTGATCACAAAAGAGCACTTCACTTGTTGGCCGAATAATGAGCGGGTCTTCTAATTTTTGACTTCCCCCAATCGTTGCGATTAAAGTTTCAGGCGCAAAGCCTTCAATATGGTCCTTTTCTTTTTGAAAAAGACTCGTCGGAATGACAAGCGGCATATAAACATTTTCGTGACCTTTTTCTTTAAACTTACCGTCAAGGTATTTTTGAATATTTTCCCAAATTGCGTAACCATAAGGGCGATAGATAATAAACCCTTTGACATCACTATAATCCATTAATTCTGCTTTTCGGCAGACGTCAGTATACCATTGGGCGAAATCTTGACTTTGCGTAGTAATCGCTTCATTTTTTATTTTGTTCATCTTTATTTCCTCTTACTAAAATTAATAATTTTCAATGCTTTCTTTTTGTCGATGGTTTGGAGGGATACCTCTTTTTTACTGATTTCATCACTGGCGATGTAATCCACTCCGGCTCGAATATAGTATTCGATTTCACTCCACTTTGGTAAATCCGTAATAATAATCGGTCGCTTATGACGAAGTAGTTTACCAAGCGTCGCCAATAGATATAGACGTTCGCGTTCTTTCCCGACGGTGTAACTAAGAATTGTGTCATTCACCATAAAGAAGTCGACTTCGCCATATATTTTATCAGGAAGTGTTAATTCCGTATCACTAATAATAAGGGTAACTTGGTAACCGAGTTTTTTGATTTTTTTAATTTCTTTAGCCATTTCTTCAACCGAATCGAAGTTATTGCCAATATCATGTTCCTCAAGCATAAAAACAAGTTTTAAATCTGCGGCAAAGGGTTGGAGTGAAAAAGTTTCGGACAAGAACGCAATCGTATCCACATTAATGGGAATAAAGACGAGTTGGCGATGATTACGGCGCATATTGTAATAACTTGCCGCTGTCTTTCGTAAGACCATTTTCATAAGCGTTTCATTTTGATTGTTTTCACGGGCAAAGGTCTCTAAATCACTAAACTTTGTAAATAAAGATCCCGTTGGTGCATAGACGGTTAAATAACCAAGAATTTCAACATTTCGGGCATCAACAATTGGTTGGAAATAAATTTCCACACTTTTTTTAATGACGATGCTTGCTAGTTCATCACGGTACAGGCTTAAATCGAGATCTTTTACCTCTTGATTAGGATTATGGATTAACCCTTTACGGAGTTCGCGATGGGCGTGGACACTTAATTCTTCCGCCGTTTTAATACACATTTTCATGTCTTTAAAGTGTTTAGCTTGGGCAAGACCATAGGCTAAGGAATAATCATCATGCCCATTCTTTTCAAGATAAGCACTTGTACGGCGGACTATTTTTTGGATGACTTTAACGATCTCTGCGACATCTCTCGAACGCGGCATATAAATACCAACCGTATAATTATCACTGAAACGAATAATCCGGTTTTTGCTCCGATAAAATGCCGTCTGATTTTGGAGCTCATACCAAAGATGTGGCACAACAGCCGGTGCATTGATGGTTCGCGGAATAAGGGAGGTAATATTTATCGCTCCATAGACACCTTTGCCGCGATGCGCATATTTCTTATATAGCCTTGTTAGCGCCGAACCATGGAGATAACCGATCGTTTCTTTCTTCTTAATGGTTAGATTCAATTGGTTATTGGGTTTTAGATAACGATAAAGATACGATTCGAGATGGATGATTTTCCGCACATAATCAATCTTATTCACTTCTAAAATTGAGGCATAAGAACGGCGAAGGTTTTTGACAAAGACATCAACTTTATAGGAGAGTTCCGCACCACTCTTCGGTTCAAGCAATTTGTTAACCCACTGTTCAAGCTCTTCGACTTCTTTAGCGGTGAACTGTTGATAAAATTGCGCAATCGGCCCTACTTTTCGATCGCGATATAGACCACGGTCAAAATAAGTTACTTGACCTTCAATAAAATCAAGAGCAAAAATCCGAGGGGTTGTTAAATTACCAATAATCGTAATATCATCCTTGATATCTTTCCGATTCATTTTATGGACTAAAATCGACAAGCCAACTAAAAAAATGATTCCAAGCAAACCAAGGAGGAATAGGAGGACATTGTCAATCATAAAATCTAATATATTTTGCATAACTGTTTACTGTGTATATTATACACAATTTAACATTTTTCATGAATATATTGCCAATTATCGCCCATTCAAATTGATTGTTTGCTATAATAATTTTTACGGAGAAATACCCAAGCGGCTGAAGGGGTCGGTCTCGAAAACCGATAGGAGGAGCAATCCTCGCGAGGGTTCAAATCCCTCTTTCTCCGCCATCACTGAATGCAGGCTTTGGTCCAAAATATCAGAGCTTTTTTTATTCGATATATGACTAGCATGAAATATGAATAACTAGGGAGGATGAGCATGTCAATATCGCAGTAATTACCAACTAATGGTAAAATTTACTTAACAAAGGGATTTAGGAAGGGAGGAAACAATGAGTAAACGATTATTAGTCGTTGTGGATTATCAAGTTGATTTTGTAAGTGGCTCTCTTGGCTTTCCGGGCGCGAACCATATCGAAAACATCATTATTGACACAATTAAAGATCACTTGCGGACAGATGATGACATTGTCTTTACAAAAGACACACACTTTGAGAATTATCTTGAAACCCTTGAGGGAAAACACTTACCAATCATCCATTGTATTAAAGGTACCCCTGGTCATGAGATCTACGGTGAGGTAAAATCATATGCAAATCGAGTTAAAAAAGTGTATGAAAAACACACCTTTGGCTCACTAGAGCTCGCCGCTGATGTGGCTCAAGAAAGGTATCGTGACATTACCCTGGTTGGGCTCGTCACCAATATTTGTATCCTAAGTAATGCGCTCTTACTTAAAGCCGCCCTTCCAGAGGCAAACGTCATCGTCCTCCGCGGTGGGGTTGATAGCTATGACAAAGACCTTAGAGGTGCTGGCGGGCACGCAAATCATCATCCAATAGATAAAAAAATAAGTTCACCCGAAAGTGAACTTTTTTTAATCAATGGCGCGCCCGACACGACTCGAACGTGTGACCCCAACCTTCGGAGGGTTGTACTCTATCCATCTGAGCTACGAGCGCGTAACTTAAATATAATACTTCAATTTACAAATAATTCAAGCCATTAAGATAAAACGACATCCAAAATCATCATAATGAGAAATCCCGCCATCACCGCAAATGTACCGCGGTGATCAGTTTCACTTAGTTTTGCTTCAGGAATGAGTTCCTCCACAACGACATACATCATGGCGCCTGCTGATAAAGAAAGAAACCAGGGTAATAATTCTTTGAAAAAGGTAGCAAAGAGAAAAGCGAGTAAGGCACCAATGGGTTCAACAATTGCACTAATCGTACCAAATCCAAAGGCTTTGCTCTTCTTCCCTAACCGTTGGGCCATTGGTAAACTAACTGCCGCACCTTCTGGAATATTTTGAAGTGCAATCCCGATTGAAAGGGCAAGCGCACCATACAAGGACAATTGTGAACTCCCTGGGTTAGTGGTCCCACTATAGGCAACGGCAAAGGCAAACCCCACCGCAATTCCTTCCGGAAAGTTATGGATCGTCATCGCCAAAAATAATTTGGCATCCCGGCTTAATGTTTTAGTCGGTAAGCCTTCGTTGACCTTACTGAGTTGATGGAAGTGGGGGACGATGATATCAATTAACCATAAGAGCAAAATGCCAATCACAAAACCTGCGACAACAGGAATAATGGCAAGGTTGCCCCAGCCGCTATCTTGGGCATATTCCAAACTTGGCATGATAAGCGACCAGATAGAAGCCGCAATCATAATACCGGCCGCAAATCCTAGAAGTATTGAATTTAGTCGATCACTAATCGGCTTACGGAAAAAGAAAACAGCGGCGGCCCCTAACATCGTCGCCAAAAACGGGATTGATAACCCGATAATAATAATCCATAGTTCAAGTGTTGTTAATGTCGCCATAACTCAAATTTTTACCTCACTACTAAAGATAATTTTATCATCAATAACGCCACTTATGCTTATTGATGATGACTTAATCTCCTTGAATAACGCAATTTGTTGATGAAGAAATGCTTCAATTGAATAATTAATGGTTATCCATTTAATACGAACAACTTCTTTCTGATTGAGGACATTGAAAATAATATTGCCATAACGGGCATTATTAAGATGCCCATTTTCATCGATGTCACTTGGTTGGACGACATATTGTCCAACTTTAACTTGCGGCACATTAATCCGAGTAAAATCATCACTAAATAACGATTCCTGATGAAACTCATTAAGCGGATAGGCATAACGATTTGAGGAAACAATTTTTCTAGTTTTAGCATCAACTAGAACCCACCGACTACGCGCTTTAGCAATTAATTGACCGCTCCCTTGATCAACAATTTTATAATGCCGATCGAAATAAAAGCGATTAGGCGCTAATGGCCACGTGGTTACTAAAACATCGGTCGGTAAAGAAGGAAAAGAGATGTATTCTATTTCGGTACGCGCAATGACCCAATATAAAGATTCTTTTAATAAATCTTCCCTTCCCGCACCTAATAAGTAAGCATGGCGGGCCGCGCAATTTTGCATAAGATCAAGTGTTCCTTGTAAACTTAATGTATTGCGGTGATCATAAAAATTAGTAGTTAAAACATACGTTTGATTAAAAATTGGCAATGGATTCATATGGACCTCTTTTCTAGGTTGCTGATATAAATAACGAGACAAAATGACATTGTCCGTTAACTAAAGTGTACGTGATTGGTGACTAATTATCCCCATTAAGGGTGTGATATTTTGGTTCATGGTGCAGCCAGAGAGACTCGAACTCTCACATCTTTCAATACAAGCTTCTGAGACTTGCGCGTCTACCAATTCCGCCATGGCTGCATCGCATATATTTTAACACCATCAAAACTAAAACTTAAGACGAACAATAAGAAAATGCATAATAGTGGCGCAAAGATTGATTGTATGGGAAAATCAACCCATGATTTCAATGGTGTTAACGAAACTGAAAACGAAGAAATATCGACTGACAATGATTGGTTATTTCCTTTTCTTCATTATTTTATATACCATGCTTGATTATCTAAATTTAGCGTATCCCTTGATGGCAGATAACTATGGGATGAGTCTTGTCGTCATGAACATTATTTTAAACCTGGCGATGGCGAGTTTAAGTGCCTTTTTGATTGCTGCGACAAGTGCACAATTTGACTTCTCAAAAAAATCTAGCAAAGGCGCTAATGCCTCTTTTATCTCGATCATTTTTGGTATTTTCACTTATGGCTGTACCCCTTGCGTGATTAGTTTTTTGGGGGCCATTGGTATTTCGTTTAGCGTCGCGGTCTTACCATTAGCGGGTTTACCGTATAAATTTATATCCCTCGGATTATTAGTTATCGGTCTTGTTTGGGTGCTGATTGCCATTAATAAAACAACATGCAAAATTCCTGAAACCAGAGATGACCTAAATATTATCTTAAAATAGTACTTTAAATTAAAAATATGACGGGTTCATTTAGTAATAGGTAACCCTTTTTAACTTCGACCTCTTCATCATTAA
Source organism: uncultured Staphylococcaceae bacterium (assembly GCA_964410505.1). Lineage (GTDB taxonomy): Bacteria > Bacillota_I > Bacilli_A > RFN20 > CAG-826 > UBA1361. The sequence continues at coordinate 1,827 of CAYPGR010000015.1, read as the reverse complement.
TAAGATTAATGTAGATGCCGTCTTCAAGTGGGGCTTTTACTCTTACTGATTCACCGGAAAGATTAAAGAAGCCAAGGGCTTTTTCGTCTTCGTTTTCTAACACACCAAGAATCACTTTATCAAAGACAACCTCTTCAATTTTAAAAGTCTGATGATTCATAAAAATCGGTCGTTTCTTGATCTCAACTAAAGACTTAATGAATTCATAAAATTTCGGGTCATGAATCGTGAAATCAACTTTATCGGTATCAAACAAGGAGGGTCGATGGTTAGCCTTCACTTCTTGTCCGCCATAAAGATAACCAACCCCATTTTGGAAGAAAGACCACGCCGTGATGTTTTGTAAAACTAAATCATTTTTACAAAGTTCGCGAATTCTTGATGTATCGTGATTTTCAATAGTTCTTATTTTTAAGTAGTTCTTAGGATAATTCTCTTCTTGATAACGGACCCCATCAAGGTAAGGTTTAAGCGGTTTTTCTCCTGCTAAAAACGCTTTAAGCGACGGATAAACGTCATAATCATAAAGAATATCGAATGCGCTATAGAGTTCTTTATCTTCATGGCCGAGATGATTATTTTCATGAAGGAAAGTAAGGAAATGGGGTTCGACCGATTCACTTAACCAAATGAGTTCGGGATGTTTCGAATCTAATGATTCACGCACATTTTCCCAAAATGCAATCGGGACCAGAGGCGCTACGTCCGCACGGAAACCATCCACCCCAATCTTCACCCAATAGGTGAGCATCTCTAACATGTAATCCCATAATTTCCGATTTGAGTAATCAAGATCGATAATATCGCTCCAATCGCCAACCTTGTTACCTAATTTTCCATTTTTATAAAAATAGAAATCGGGGTGTTCTTTAAGAAGGGTCGCATCTGGACTTGAATGATGGAGGACGATATCTAAAAGTACTTTAAATCCAAGTATATGGGCAGATTTTAGAAACGTTTTAAAATCGTCAAGGGTACCGAGTTCCGGATTAATCAAATAATAATCCTTAATTGCATAGGGGCTCCCCAGTTGTCCTTTCCGAGCAATCTCGCCAATTGGATTAATGGGAAGAATATAAAGAATTGAAACGCCGAGCGCCTTAATTCGCGGTAAATCATCGATAAGTGAAAGAAAGGTTCCCTCTTTCGTATGATTACGGACATAGATCTGATAAATGGTTTGGTTTTTTAAATATGTTTTTCTTTTCATAACCATATTTTAGCAAAGGCACTTCAAATAAGGAAGGATAAGAAAAACCACCCGAAGGTGGTATTTAGTGCATTCTGGTGGAGTCGACGAGGATCGAACTCGCTACCTCTTCCATGCCATGGAAGCGCTCTCCCAGGTGAGCTACGACCCCATAATTGCTTGTTTATATTAATACTATTTTAGAAAGTTGTCAAATGTTTTCACTACTTTCGGTTTTAAACATAATCGCCAGGACGCCATGATGGGTTATTTGGTCGGGTGTGTAATAAATTTCCATATCATGATGGGATACCGTCTCCCCAATGACATACCCTAATAATAGCGGATCATGATGACGATACAGTTCTTCAAAGTTTGGGAATGCTTCTATTTTTAAAACACTTGCGCTTAATTGCTCGCCAGTAGTCCGGTTAGTAAAAATGAGACGATCACCAACGCATATTAAGCGTCTTTTTGCGTCATTAAGCCGCATTTCAATCGTCTTTTTTCCTTCACTGATTAAGCGGAAAGGTTCTTGATGCAATGTTAATTCATGTATTTTCATTAAAAATGGCGCACTGGGGAGGATTCAAACCTCCGACCTACCGCTTAGGAGGCGATTGCTCTATCCACTGAGC
>CAYPGR010000014.1:0-19663 GCA_964410505.1 uncultured Staphylococcaceae bacterium | reverse complement strand
ACTGCCGTTTACACTGATGATCACTATGCGACTTTCCAAGAATATCTTAATACGGGTATTTATGGCGACCGCTTTAATTCAGAGATGAATCGTACCATTTATGTGTGGGGCGGTGCTGAGACAATATTTTAAGTCGTTATAAAAAAAGTCTTAATCGCTATTCTATAATGTTCAAAAACGTTACTTTGAATGGTCATGCTAAAAATATTGCAGATTAACGATATGATAATCTATTTTGATGTTCTAACGAATTGGCAAATAAGCCATTAGCTATTGGTTAATGGCTATTTTATTTGAGATTTCGATATACTTTTTCCTGAATAACTCTTACATTATTAAAAAAAATTAACAATATCATATTCGCTACAAGGTTAATGAAAGTAACGATAATTCCAATTAAGATCCATACAATAAAGTCAGTAAATCCACCATTGGCAATATTAACATTGAATATCCCTCCGGAATCAAGTCCATCGCCGATTGCGAATATGATTGTAACAATCAGTGTTAAAAAAAACATGACTATCGTATACAGTTTGTAGATTCTTAGCCAAATAATTTTTGTTTCATCAAAAAATTATTCATAATTATTTCTCCTAACTTAATGCAGCAAATTATTTGATAATATCATGAAAAACATATATTGGATAAAGAAAATTCATGAATGTGAAGCCCTCAAACAAGTCACATGGTTTGTTTGGGCCATTGTTGGCACTTACTTTGTCGCCTTTAATACATTCCCAGTTAATATGACCCTTCAATACTTAAAAGTCGGGAAATGGAAAGATTATCTCTACGACGAAAGAGTGTATATTGTATTGTCTCTTGTGGCAAAAACCATACTTGCCTGGCTCGTCCTATTTGGTGCGATGCAACCGTAATTAAAAGGAAAAATATATCATATGAAGCAATCATCGATACGCTGTGATTGCTTTTTATTTACGATCGTTTTTTCTTAATTGATCAATTTGTGCGACATAAGTATCTATCTTAAATTTTTTCTTCAGGCCGCTTTCATTCATCGACCGAAGTGTGCCAAAGATGGCGCGTTCGGGCCAAGGCCGATCCATTTTTCCAAAGATCCACGCAATATTGACGTAAGAGTTGGGGTCCCGGCCATCAAGAAAGTAGCGATTGTTTAAGGTGACAATCAACTCATAAGCGTGTTTATATGAAGCCGTCCATGTCACAATTTTCTTGGCCCAATACATCCGCATATAGTTAGCCATAAAACCGGTGATACGCATCTCATCCATGGCAGCATTAAAATAGATGTCGTTCGTAAGTCCCATTTCAATGTCGTTGTCACTATATAGAGGGTCTCTCGGGTCATGTTGGTGGGTTTCCATTGTTAAGTAGGCCCATGGTTCAGTCATTTTTCCGAATTGGTCATAGTCCTTATTGTAATAAACATAATTAAAGGCCAGTTCACGGCGGACAAGCAGTTGTTCAATGAATTGTTCTTTTTCTTCAAGATAAGGGGAAGTGATGATTTCACGATAGATTTCTAAAGGAGAAATTTGGCCAAAATGGAGATAGGGTGACAAATAGGACTGAATCTTTAGGCTTGGATCACTACGTAAGAGGTAGTGCCTTAGTTTATCATTCATGAAGGTGTTAAGGTGCTCTTTAGCGGCAGTGTACCCCCCTTTAAAATAGGGAGATTGACCAACCGTTTGATTAATCCCTAAGTGGGCAAGAAGTGTTTCTATTTGATTAATGTCGTAATCACTCTTGATTGGTAATAATCCTTTATTTTTTAGTTCATGTAACGGTGTATAATCATCAAAAAAGGCTATTTTCTTCATGATATGTGGCCGTAAGACATACGCGCCGTAGGCTACTTTATCATAGGCTGAACGGACCGGAATGATGAGGTCGGATTCAATGAGTGTCACCTTAACTGGCAAGGACTGCTGTTTGATGGCATCGAGGACATTGCGACGCCATTGTCGTTCATCTCTAAGATATCCAAAGTCAAATATAACCGCATGGGCTTCCCTTGCGAGGTCAGGAATAACGGTTTCAAATGTGCCGGTTTTTAGAACAAAGGTTATACCCAAATCCTCTAATTTGGCCTTCACTTCATATAGACCCTCAAACATAAATGTATAATGGCGGGCGTTTGCATCCAAAAAAGTGGTGGTTACGACAAACACGACAACGAGTGGCAACATATTTTCATTTGCCACCTCGATGGCGTAAGATAGGGCGTGATTATAAGCGACGCGTTGGCTTTTTTGCATCCAATATAAAACATACTTTCCTTTTTTGTTTGATGAGTTGGTTAGGTGCGTGATACGTTCGTTATGCATGGGGCAAAATCAACTTTATTCAGTAACCAATTTTTGTTTATCAACTTTTACTTTTTTGCTAGCTTCTTTTTTGACTTCATTTTCAATCGCCGCGATGATTTTTAATTGTTCATCTTCGCTTTCAACAAGTTCGATATCATCAAGGATATCTTGAAGTTTATATTCTTTAACGAGGTATTTTTTCGTTTGAAAACCAATAATTGAAGTGAAGGCTGAATTAACAGCGTATTGAATGGTCGATTCAAGGGCGGTACCGGCGAGGCCACCAACAACTGAACCAATCGTTGCGGCCACGATGTTTCCACTTCGTGCGGCATTACCGGCGATCGTTGAAAGGGCGCTATTTAGTGATTTACCAACCCCCGTTGTTGCGCTATTGACACCATAAGCAACAAGGGCATTAGCCAGGACATTTTTATATATCTTTGCCATTTGAACGTCAGATGGACGGTAACCATATAAGAAGACTAAATCTTTGATGAGTCTTAAATCATAGACCAAGACAAAAAGCGTATCAAGATATTCTGATTGCGATAAGGCGGTCGCTAATCCGACCTTGATAGCACTTTTCTTGATCATCTTATTGGCGGCATTTTTGACGTCCTTATCGTAAATGCGCGTTAAGGTTTCTTTGAGTGCGCGGTCATCTTTTTTATGGCGGGCAACCGCGAGCTTTCCGACGAGATCATCGGAGTACCAACCGACATTGTCTGTCTTATAGGTGACATCAATCATTTGTTCAGCAATTTCTTCACGGAGTTTTTTGTTATATCGTTTGGCGTTCGCAGCGGTCGTCATTTTAACATTGGTTTGGAAAGCTTTTGTATTTTTTAGTTTTAACATCGGGATAAGATATAAAAAGATAAAGATGAGAACTGAAACGAAAATGCCAACATAACCGGCAATCGGATGTATCTCATAAAGGCGGAGGACTAAGAAGAAGAGGGCGACAATAAAGATTAGCCCAATTACGGCACTTAAGATAAAAAGAAAATTTTTGGCAACGGCAATGTTTTCATCACTCGTATATTTTTGTTGATATTCCTCAAGCGTAATTTTACGCGCGTCTTTCTCTTTTGCCATATGGTTGCTCCTATTCTTAATGAATGAATCATTAATGTATAAATGAACATTATTTTATAATTAAAATATACCATAACAGGATCTATTTGATATATCGATCGCCCATTGTAATTTGTTTGGTCGTTTTACATAGTTCGATCATAGTGCCTAATCACCCAAATTAAGAATAATATTTCTTGCTTATTAAAAGTAAAACGCAATAAGTGATTATGTATCAATAATATTATGATAAGTCTTGCATTTACGATCTTATTTACCGATAATCAATTGGGAAAATTTATGGTTATGAAACATTATTTAGTTTTAGTAAGTAAAGCGGTGCTTGCTGGATTATTCGTGGCAATTGCAGGTGTGATATATTTGGCACTCTATCCGATTCATAAAATCATTGGTGCAATGCTTTTTAGCTTTGCGCTTTTACTCGTTGTAGCCTATAACTTAAATCTTTATACAGGGAAAATTGGTTATCTTTTTAACCATCGCCCGCGTTACCTAGTCGATATCTTATTCATTATTATTGGCAATTTTATAGGGGCCATTTTGATCGCCCTTATTGTTAAAGTGGCGGAGTTGGAGTCTTTTATTACGACCGCGAAGACTCTATCAACTGCCAAAATTGAAACGGGTTATCTTCCTAATTTTGGGCGGGCCATTTTATGCGGGATGATGATGTATCTTGCCGTTGATGGTTATAAGCGTATTCATATTGATGTTTTACGGGTGATTGTTGTGATTTTTGCAGTCATGATTTTTATACTTGCAGGATTTGAACATAGTGTGGCTAATATGTTTTACTTTAGTGTTAGTGGTGCCTTATCATGGCGTTCGCTCCTTGTTCTAATGGTGATGTTGCTCGGGAATGGTGTGGGTGCCATCATCCTCAATCTTCTTGAAAAAATTGGTAAGCTTGCTTAATTAAGTGCACCCTCTTTTTGTTTAATCTTTCTACATGGGGTACAATAAGGGTGTGAAAAAAGAGTTTAGAGTCAATCAAAAACCCAATCGTTTGCGTCATTATCAACGAGAAGGGATATCTTTTAAGAAAAGCTTTTTCTTATTTTTGATTCTCTTTTTGCAATTGGTGTTACTCATTATTATTTACGTTAATTTTATTCAGGCCTTAACATGGGTATACACGGCCTCTTTTATTATTAGTGTTCTCACTTGTCTGCGGGTCATGCTTTATACAAAAAATGCTTCCGCAAAGGCAAGTTGGGTCATGTTTTTACTCCTTTTTCCGACATTTGGTTTTTTAATTTATTACCTCTCTGGGGGAAGCGAGATCCACCCCCGTCATAAACGTAAGTTAGAAGAAATTGATCGGTTAGCCGACCCATACTTAATTAAAAATGATTTTACACCGATCTCTACCATAGAACGTCAACATGCAACGTTTTTACAAAATGTGACAAATGCGGCCGTTTACCATGATGATGACCTCCAGTATTATGGCAGCGGGGAAGCCATTTTTCTTGATATGATTAAAGCCTTACATCGCGCAAAAAAATCAATTTATCTGGAGTTTTTTATCATCCGCCAGGGTGAACTTTTTACGGAAATTATGAATATCCTCATTGATAAGGCTAAAAGTGGTGTCAATGTCAAAATCATTTATGATGGCTTTGGTAGTAAAGATTTGATGACCATTAAATTACGCAAAACGTTGCGAGAGGCAAATATAAAAACTAAACCATTTGAACCGATTACGCCGATCTTTAGTTTCTTCCTTAATTATCGTAATCATCGAAAGATGGTGGTGATTGATCATGAAGTAGCCTATATCGGGGGCTTTAACTTAGCGGATGAGTATGTCAATATTATTGATCGTTTTGGTTATTGGAAGGACAGTGGGTTAAGGCTAAGTGGGCTTAGTGTAATTTCTTTTGCGCATGCCTTTTTAAAGATGTGGATGTTTGTCTCAAAAGAAAAAGTAGATTTTTCAATATTTTCTAAGTCTCGTCCCCAAGTATTGGCAAAAGATCGCGGTATTGTTGTTCCCTATGTTTGTGGCCCTTACCAAAATGGGAGTGTCGCAAGAAGTTTCTATATGAAGTTATTAAGTAGTGCGAATGAGTCCATTTGGATTATGACCCCATATTTAATTATTGATGAATCTATTTTCGAATTACTAAAGAATAAAGTGTCAAGCGGGGTTAGTGTTCATCTCGTTATTCCTGGTATTCCAGATAAAAACATCGTTTATGGCTTAACCCGGGAAAAAGCTTTTGACCTCTCAAAAGCAGGTTGTCAAGTTTATGTGTTTAGTGAGGGCTTTATCCATAGTAAAAATGTATTAGTTGATCATAAAGCCGCGGTGGTTGGTTCTATTAACTTTGATTATCGAAGTTTCTATCATCAATATGAAAACGCGGTCTATTTTACAAACCCGAAAGTGATTGCGCAGTTAAGCATGGACTTTAAAGAAACAATCGAAAGGTCAGACAAATTGACTCGTTCCCCGTTTTCGAAAGTACCTTTCTTTTACCGCATCTATCTGGGCCTTTTAAAGTGGATTTCGCCTATCATGTAAGCAATTATGATATTTATTCATCCTTTTTACCAATAATAGATTACAATATACGTATATAATTTCTCAATAATTGAAAGTGGGTCTCCTCATGAACAAACAGACCATCTTATCCTATAGCAACTTTAACGCCTTAACGAAGGATGTTTTAGAACTTGCCAAAGAAATTATGCCGGACAAGGTGATTTATATTAATTTCCTCAACCGAGATCTGCAAGTGACTTTAAGAGTGTCAAAGCACGAAACGAAAGTTCATGTTGAAGAAGGTTACACCATTCCCGTCGAATATGCGATATGCAATACACTCGATTATCAAAATGGGACGCCGCTTGTGACGGAAGATATTACGCAATTAGACTTTGATGAAAAAGTAAAAAAAACAATTGAAGATTCTAATATTAAGGCTTATCTCGGTATTCCGATTTCCTTTAAAAGTGGCGAACGATTTGGCACTTTATGTGCGGCGCACGATGAAGTCCGTCCCTTCGAATCAAAAGATGTCAATCTCCTCCAAAGTATTGCTAACCTTTTTTCTTATTATTTAGAACTCGAACATATTGCTTATAAAGATGCTCTTACCGGGTTATTTAATGCCCATTTCTTAGTGAATCGTCATCAAGAAATGTTGGAGTCTGGCGGTTTTATCCTTATGCTTGATTTAGATTACTTTAAAGAAGTGAATGACCGTTTTGGCCATGATGTCGGCGATATGGTGCTTCAAGAAGTGGCAAACAAGCTAAATAGCATCACCGATCAATTTAAAGATGCTTATGCGGTCCGGCTAGGCGGAGACGAGTTTCTTCTTTATGTGAAAGATGAACTCACACCGCAGGAGATGACCACATTAATTCATGATTTGATTGCAAAATTGAAAGTATGGGAGTCACCAATCGCCGACCTAGGACTTAGTACAAGTATCGGCGCCTTTCCTTACTTAAAGGGTGATTTTGAGGAATTTACGGGTGTCTTGAAAAAAGCCGATACATTGCTTTACCGGGCGAAAAATAAGGGCCGTAATAACTTCATCTTAGAAATTAAGTAGTGTCTACCTAATTAATCAAAGAGGGGCTCGTACCAAACGGGTGCCTCTTTTTATTTAGCGATGAAATAAAGGAGTGCTACAATAAAAGTATAAAGATCATGTTGACGCGATGGCGGTTCCAAATGAAAAAAAGTACTTGGGATATTTTCTCTCAAACAATGATAATTCTTGGTGGTGGCTTGACGACATTTGCCCTTTATTGGCTTATTTAGGGATTTATTTAAGTTTGGAAGCGGCATTTTATCCTAACAACCCGACGGAATTTCCGGCAACCCCATTGCGTACAACACTCGCGGTCATTTTATTCGTTCTTCATGTTGTGATCCGTTTCACAAAAACAAAAGACATCATGAAAGCGGCATTAGGCGTCCCACCTGTGGGTATCATGGTCATCGGCATTGATTTACGGTTTTATGATCGCGTTTTCTTTTCCTTATCATTATCGGTATCTTCAGTGCGGCGGGGTTTGCTTTCTTAATTATGAGAAAAGCAAAAGGATGTATTACCTATCGCTTACTTATGGTCTCACCCTTGGCCTTATCTATGCTTGGCCACAAGCGTAGAGTGAAGGGGCATTAATTTAAGTTTCGTAATCCCAAATAACGGTATTTCCGTCGGCATTCCATGCGCTATCCCACGTTAGTGGCTCATTTTTACTGTCCGCATTAATCGTTAAAAGTGGACTCCCCGCAAAAGCCGAAGAACCAATCCATTTAAAGCATTAAGAATGATGAAAACGGTTTGGTTTCTTGCATTAATAAAGGTGTAATATCCAATTTATTAAGGTGGAAGTAAGATTGACATCCGTTAGGTAAGTTTTACTCCTAAGGTACATTAAATAATCAATTTGACCATTTCCTCGAGTATTATGAACAATAAACATTTAGCTGATTGTTAGCAAGACATTGTCAATCCAACTGGGCCCTTTTTAGGGTGTTATATATTTCGTCGATAGTGGTCTATGCTATGATTTTACTAACTAGAGGAGGAACACTATGGACACGTATTTAAAGCTTTGTCGTGATGTTTTAAAGCAAGGTTCTTTAAAAGAAGATCGGACGGGAACGGGCACCATTTCATTATTTGGTTATCAGATGCGTTTTCCCTTAAGTGAGGGTTATCCGTTACTGACGACGAAGAAAGTCAGTTTTCACGCGGTCCTAGGGGAACTCTTATGGTTTATTTCTGGATCAACAAACATCCGCCCATTAGTAACACAAAATATTCGTATTTGGAATGAATGGCCTTATGCCGCTTATACTAAGCACCCTGATTACAAGGGTGAAGATCTCTCAACGTTTATCGAAAAAATAAAGATTGATCCCGTTTTTGCTGAAAAGTACGGTAATTTAGGTCCGGTTTACGGGGCACAGTGGCGTAATTTTAATGGCGTTGATCAATTAAAGATGGTGGAAGAATCCATAAAAAATAATCCGCATTCACGTCGTCATCTCATCTCGGCCTGGAATCCGCCTCTGCTTCAGGATATGCTTTTACCCCCGTGCCATTTACTCATGCAATTTTATGTATCAGCCGATGGCACGACCCTCTCACTTCAACTATATCAACGGAGTGCTGATATCTTTTTAGGCGTTCCCTTTAATATTGCCTCTTATGCGCTATTATTAATCCTTATGGCCCATGCAACCAACAAAATAGTGGGTGATTTCATTATGACATTGGGGGACGCTCATATTTATACGAATCACCTTGAGCAAATCGAAGAACAACTAAAACGAGATCCATATCCGCTGCCAGCAATACGCATTAAACGACCGGTTAATTCCATTACTGAAATCACGTATGATGATATCGAACTAATCGGTTATCAATCTCATCCCGTGATTAAAGGACTGGTGAGTGTCTAATGATTATCTTAATTGCCGCGATGGCGCATAACCGGGTTATTGGTTATCAAAATAAGATGCCATGGCATATCCCTAATGAACTAGCCCATTTCCGCCGCACCACCCAAGGACAAACGGTTCTAATGGGAAGAAATACTTTTGAAGCGATTGGTGGCCCACTTCCTCATCGTCACAATATTATTGTCACGTCCAAACCACTTTCCTTGGATAACAAGGAAGTAACCATAACGGGCGACCTTTTAGGAACGCTCAAAGATTGGCAAAAGAAAGATCAACCACTCTACGTCATCGGTGGCGGGCAAATTTATGAAAGCGCCTTGCCTTATGCCGACGAAATTATCTTAACGGTCGTTAAGGGTGACTACCAAGGCGATACCTATTTTCCTGCATTTTCAAGCAATGATTTTATTCTTATAAAGCAAGATTACAATCCAGAATTTAATGTTTTTTACTACAAACGTCGCACATAAGATCTTAAAAATATAGTAGCGAATAATATTATCAACAATAACCTTCGGCTGAAGGCTATTTTCATTCATAACGGCTAAGCATGAGGATCATTGATTCGTTTTTCCTTGTTTTACGAGTAAAAATAACCAAAAATGATAAAATTAGTTAAGGACATGAATATGACTGAACAAGAATTATTAGCACTTGGCTATCGTAAATATACAGGCCGGGATATTGATGTTTTCTTTAAAAAGGAACAATGTGCGAAAAGTGGTCGTTGTGTGAAAGGGAGCACTGAAGTTTTTGATCCTGGGCGAAAACCATGGATTTTACCAGATAATGAAACCTCTGATAAAGTAAAAGCTGTGATTGACACCTGTCCGTCTGGTGCCTTAATGTACATTGTCAAAAATAAACAAATTTTTAATACTTTTAAAAGTGATGAGAATCGTTTCTATCTTGAAACTCCCGAAGGCAAAGTCATCGCCTATGTTGATTATGTAGTGTCGGGCTCGGATGTCTTAATTATTAATGGGACGTTTGTTGATCCATCTCTTCGGGGCCAGGGTATTGGTCAATCACTTATTGAGCAGGTTATCAAACTGGCAATTGATAATGATAAGAAAATAGTTACGCTTTGCCCCTTTGCCCGCGAAATTATGGAGGCAAATGAGGGGTTTAGACAGCTCATCCATCGTTAATAGACGAGAAAGAATCGATGATAAGTTCTCTTTGGACCATCTTTTGGTGAAAATATATGCGCAAAAAACAACAATTTCGAGAAATCGAAAGACAATTAAAAACAAAATATCGAAATATCCGTGAAAATGAAATTATCGTCCGTGACACACATTTTGATGACGGCCGAATTACCAAGGTCGGTTATTTAAGTCTTAAACAACAAGCGGACTATATTCCCATCTATGATGTCATCATGATTAAAGTACCTAAAGACCACGAAAATGATTTTAAGTCCTCCCTCGAGCTTGTGGCGGCAAAAGAATTAATTCGGATTAAAAAAGATATTTTATCGACCTCAATTATCGGCTTGATTTTCTTTGTTCTAGGTGTATCCTTATTGATTATCAAGGAAGTAACGGGTCTTAGTAGTCAAAAGATTATTAATGAAATCTTACTCATTATCAGCTGGATTTTTATCTGGAGTAGTGCGGAGAAGGTGATTTTTGAAATTCGTAGATTCCGTAATGATCGCCTCAATATTTTCCATCTCCTAAGCGCAACTATTAAGACCTATTAATAATTGAGATTTCGAAAAATAGACAATAATCCAGTTAATCAATTTTTATTTTCTAAAGTAATTAGGGAAAAAAATACCGAAACTCTTGACATATTTTACGATGGCGACTAAACTAAACATGAACAAGTATTCAGGTTCAGAATAGGAAGGTCAATATGCAAGACAAGGAAATTCAAAATCGCTTCTATGTTGGCGAAAAAGCAACATACTCTAAAACCATTACCGAGCAAGATGTCTTAATCTTTGCGGATGTGACGGGAGACAATAATCCAGTACACACCAATAAAACATATGCTGAGAAGTCAATCTTTAAAAAACAAATCGCCCATGGCGGGTTGGTTTCCGCTCTCTTTTCAACAGTACTCGGCACGAAATTGCCAGGCGAGGGCACCATTTATATGGAACAAGATTCTCGCTTTGTTCGCCCTGTCTATTTTGGCGATACAATTACAGCGGAAGTCGAAGTTGAAGAAATCATCATCGAAAAAAATCGTCTTTTATTAAAAACAACTGCCTACAATCAAAATCGTGAACCCGTGGTCGTTGGCCACGCACTCGTTAAGGTTAACTAAATGAAAAACGCATTATTAACAGAACTTTTCCAAAAGTTCGCCCTTCAATATGTTAAACCACTCGCACGGGAAATTGATGAACTTGAAAGATTTCCTCAAGAAACAGTGAAGCTCATGGGAACGCAAGGTTTACTTGGGTTGACGATAGATCAAAATTATGGCGGCGTGGGGGCCTCAACGGCTGATTATATAAACGCGGTCCGTATTTTCTCACGCTATTGTGCAACCACAGGCGTTATCTTAAGTGCGCATACCTCACTTTGTGTCGACCCTATTATGAAATATGGCACTGAAGAACAAAAAGCCAAATATTTACCCCGTTTAGCAAGTGGCGAAAGCCTCGGGGCTTTTGGATTAACCGAACCAAATGCGGGAACTGACGCTGCCAGTCAACAAACAAAAGCCGTTCTTGATGGGGATGACTATGTGATTTCTGGCAGTAAAATTTTTATTACCAATGCCATATATGCAGACATCTATATCATTTTTGCTTTAACTGAACCAAGTCTAGGAACCAAAGGGATCAGTGCTTTTATTATTGAAAAAGGAATCCCTGGTTTCTCGTTTGGCGCGAAAGAAAAGAAAATGGGTATTCGTGGTTCTTCAACGAGTGAGTTAATTTTTGATCATGTTCGCGTTCCGAAAAGCGCGCTTCTCGGCCCCCTCAATGGTGGGTTTGGGGTTGCCATGGGGACACTTGATGGTGGTCGGATTGGCATCGCTGCCCAAGCGCTAGGCATTGCTGAAGGGGCATTTGAACGCGTGGTTGAATATGTCAAGAAACGGGTGCAATTTGGAAAACCGATTAGCGCCTTCCAAAATACCCAGTTTAAATTAGCGGAGATGCGCACAAAGATCAGAGCCGGTGAACTTCTTTTAGAAGCTGCAGCCAACCAAAAAGATAATGGTGAGAATTATAACGAAAGTGCTGCCATCGCGAAACTTTATAACTCGCGCATTGCGGTTGAAGTTGTCGATGACGCTATGCAACTCCTTGGTGGTTACGGCTATATTCGAGATTATGAAATTGAACGGATGTATCGTGACGCTAAAATTACAGAAATATATGAAGGCACCTCTGAAGTCCAAAAGATGGTTATTGCCGGAAAGGTATTACGATAATGAAAATCATTGTTCTTGTTAAACAAGTGCCAAATACGAGTGAAATTAAGATTGATAAACTGACAAATACCCTCATTCGGAAGGGCGTTGAAAGTATCATTAACCCCGATGATTTGGCGGGTGTTGAAGAAGCATTAAAATTAAAATCCCGATATGGTGGAACCGTCACATGTGTAACGATGGGACCCTTTCAAGCTGAAAGTATGATTCGCACACTTTACGGTCTTGGTGTTGATCACGCCTACCTGATTAGTGATCCGAAATTTGCTGGTAGCGATACTTATGCAACGTCAACGATTCTTTCGAGTTTTTTAAAGACGTTAGAATATGACCTCATTATTGCCGGATATCAAGCAATTGATGGGGATACTGCCCAAGTGGGACCTCAAGTCGCTGAGATGCTCGAACTACCGCAAGTCGGTCATTTACACGCAATTTGCGGCTATCAAGATGGCGTATTACAAGTTGAAAGAGAAGATGAAACGGAGATTTTAACAATCGATGTGAGACTGCCTGCACTTGTTACAACCTTACGACGGATGAATACCCCACGTCTCATGAATGCATGGGATGCTTTCCGGGCCACCTCTAAACCATTTACCCTTGTTCGTTTCGGAGACTTTCCGGTTAATGAATTAAAGATTGGTCTTAAAGGTTCACCCACTCAAGTGAGTAAAACATATACCAAAGTTCTTGTCCAAAAAGCCCCAATTGAGAAAGTAGATGCAAAAGAAGCAAGCAAGAAAATTCTAGCTTTGCTTTATCCGTATTTAGGAGTGAAATAACCATGAAAAAAATAGCCATTTTTATCGAAAAAAAATCTGATAAATTAGCAAGTGTCGGATTAGAACTTATAAGTGAGACGCGGCGGAAAGTCGGGTATTCGGCATATCTAATCGCAATTGTTCTAGGTGCGCAGATAGGCGAAGAAGAAATCAATCAATTAAAAGTTGTCGGACCTGATGAAATTGTCATCGCTGAGCATGATTTACTGAAAGTTTATGACACGCATTATTACACAACTGTTTTAAGTGACATTGTCGCCAAGCATACGTTTGATGTCCTGCTTTTAGGATCAACGATTCTCGGACGCGACTTAGCACCCCGTTTGAGTGCCCGTCTCCACACGGGACTAACGGCTGATGCGACCATTTTGGATTTTGACGTAAGCGACGATCGAATTTCACTTTTGGCGACGAGACCGGCCTTAGGGGGTAATTTATTTGCGACCATCATTTGTCCAAAAACTTTACCGCAGATGGCGAGTATCCGTCCGGGTGTTTTTGCGATTGAATCATTCGACATTGAAAATATTAAAGTCTCTCATTATCCGGTGACCTTAGTTGCGGATAGTAAAGTGAAGATTATTTCTCGCAAGAAAGTGGAAAAAGATGCGATTGAATTAAGTAGTGCCCGCCTCATCATTGCGGGTGGACGTGGTGTTGCCAATCAGTTTCATGATGTCAAGACGATCGCAAACCTCGTTGGTGGTGAGGCAGCGGCTTCACGGGCCGTGATTGACGCTAATATTGAAGCCAAGGACCGACTTGTCGGACAAACCGGGGCGAATGTTAAACCTGCCATTTATCTGGCGCTTGGTATTAGTGGTGCGGTCCAACACGTAAGTGGCATGGAAAAATCAGAACTCATTATTGCGGTCAATAATGATCCTGATGCCCTGATTTTTAAAGTTGCCGATGTCTCTCTCGTTTGTGATGCCAAAGAAGTGATGCCTTATCTCATTAAAGACCTCCAAGCTCTTAAAGGGATGATTTAATTCACATCTTACAATGAAGCGAAGAAAGAGCCGTTAACAAAACGGTTCTTTTTTACTTCTAATCATAGATTTACATAAGTTTCAAGTAACGGTCAACCGCCCTCTTTGACGCGCTTGGACGGACGGTAGTCCACATCGGGAAAAAGTTTTATGATACACCAGAAATGGCACGACCGAGTAAAGTCATCTTTGTCATCATTACCGATGGTCAAGATAATGCGAGCAAGGAATTTAATGGTTGATATATCGCGTGCTTAATTGATGAACAAAAAGGTAATTATGCCTGGGAATTTTTCTTTCTCGGAACTGAATTTGATTTTGAAGCGGTTGCCAGTGACCTTAATATCGATTTTGACCATGCTTTTCATTATGAAAATACGGAAGAAGGGGTCGCCGAGAATTTTGATAAAGTCAATTATGCGATTTCTTATTTTCGAAAAGAAAAAACAAAGTTAGATGGTAACTGGAAACGAAAAAAGAAGGATGACCCCGAGCGTAAATAATAATAATATAGAATGACCTAAATGGATCGTGGTGTTATCTTATAATTAGGAGAAAATATATGCTGGAAACGATCCGTTACGTCTTTTTAGGTCTTTTTGTAGTGACGAGCATTTTCCACTTAGTGGTAGCATTTCTTGAAAGTGAGTATTTAAGAAAGATCACGAAACCCATTTGTTTATTTTTTTTAGCGCTTTTTGCCCTTTTTGCTCTGCCGGATCATCCCCTTATTTATTTGGGCGCTTTACTTGGGATGATCGGGGATCTTTTGCTCTTAAATAATAAAAATCAAAAGTTCTTTTTAGGTGGGGCCCTTGCCTTTCTTTTCGGGCACTTTTGTTATATTAGTGAAATCTTATTCGTGATTTTAGCAAAAGACCCGGTCGCGTGGTGGTTTTATGTTGTGGTTGGGTTTGCGCTTCTACTCGTTACTTTAGCGTTTTATCCCTTTGCCAAGAAGTTAACAAAAAACCGATATTTAGCTTTAGTTGGCAATCTATATTTAGGAGTTTTAGTATTAGTGATTCTTGTCTCAACGATTGCTAGTACAAAGGGGTATGTTAACTTTATGGTGCTTGGAATTCTTGGGGGAATTTCCTTTTTGGTTAGTGATCTGCTTTTAACGAATGCGACCTTTATTAAAGATTTTCCGCGCCGTGATTATTACATTATGCTTTTTTATCTACTCGGTCAGCTCTTTATTATTCTCGCGCTGACCTTAACGCAAATATTTCCACCGATTGTTTAGGTCTCAGAAGAAAGCCGTAAAATTTATCATTTTTACTAATAAAAGTACTAATCATAAATTTATCTTTTGTTTATAATATAATTATAAATAGTGAAATTTACGTATTTCATCAAAAAGGGTAAATAATGATTGAACAAGTTCTTGTCCAAGCCACACTGCTGATTAGTGTCCTGATCTTTGTGGGATTAAGTTTTACCCATCTTTATGCGGGTCATAAAATTAAAGGGTTAATGCTTGCGGCGTTGGGTATTCTTATTTCCGCGGTTGGCTATGTCACGATTTTTTTACTCCCTAACGTCCCTATTTATATTTTTTTATCAAATGTGCTTCTCGTCCTAGGGACCATGCTTTTTTATCTGAGCACTTTTTATGTGATTGAAGAAAAACCAAATTATCTTGAATCGGTCGCGATCTTCCTTATTTATATTTTGATGCTTGCCATCTTTGTGTTTATCGTTAAAGAAATTACGGTTCGGCAAACCATTGTCAGTGTCGCAATCATTTATGTTTCTGCACGCGTTGTCGGACTACTTTATAACCGTATTCAGGCGCGACACAGGAATTACCTCTATTCTTATTTAGTTTTGAGTATCGTGCTCATTGTGCTCCAAACGATTCGCCTTTTCCTCATCGCACTAGGTATCAATAATAATATTATTGAGCCAGCCGGTTTAACGGCGAATATCTATATTCTGATTTTCACGGGTTTAATCTTTGTTGTCTTGGCATTTGTCTTAGTGATTGCGACCTCCGTCTATACCAAGAATCAAATCTTAATTGAACGTAAATTACTTGAGGAATGGTCAAATACTGATTATTTAACCAAACTACCCAACCGGCGACGACTATTTGAACACCTCGATGAACTCCTTGAATCGAGCGTTAAATTTGCAGTTGTTATTACTGATATTAATGGTTTTAAAGCGATCAATGATACCTTTGGCCACCCAGTTGGTGACGCTGTGCTTGTTGCGTATGCGGAAAAAATAAGTGCCAAAAAAGGGCCCGATAATTTCGTTGCGCGTTTTGGTGGTGATGAATTTGTGATTGTTTTCTCTGATTACAATTCGGAAGAAGAAATCACTAGCAAAATAGCGACTTCATTTCATTTATCAAATCTCATCGTGAGTGATAAGAAGTATGATTTTGCCATCAAGAGTTCAGCGGGGGTCGCCCTTTTCCCTGAAGACGGGGTTGAACCAGGAGAACTCATTAATAAGGCCGATCATGCGCTTTATGAGGTGAAAATGAATCACCAAAATCATGTTGGTTTTTACAAAAAAAAGATTTTATAAGATAATATATCTTTGAAAAATCAAGTAAATGAAAGGACATATTTATGAGTATTTATCACATTACAGTCGAAGACGCCGCCGGTAAATTAATTAGCCTTGAGCAATATAAAGGTCAAGTGCTACTCATTGTTAATACCGCAACAAATTGTATTTTTACGCCCCAATACGAGGGTCTACAATCGCTTTATGATGCCTTCCATAAAGAAGGTTTCACAATACTTGATTTCCCAAGCAATGACTTTGCCAAGTCGGCGCCAGGAACCGATGAAGAAATCGCCAAGTTTTGCGCTGAAGAATATAAAACAACCTTCCCCCGGTTCGCTAAAACCCACGTCAATGGTCCAGATGAAAACCTCCTCTTTACAATGTTAAAGAAATCATTAGGGGGATTAGTATCACCAAAGATTAAATGGAACTTCACTAAATTTTTAGTGGATAAAAATGGCAAGATGGTTCGCCGTTATGGTCCAAATGTCAAACCCGCAAAAATAAGTCGTGATATCGAAAAATTATTAAAGAAATAAAGGAAAAAATATGTTTTTAGCATGGAAAGAAATTAAACATTCTAAGGGCAAATTTGCCCTGATTATGGCCGTTGTGACGCTTGTGAGTTATTTAGTATACTTTTTAACGTCACTTGCCTATGGCCTTGCCTCATCGTATACTAACGCCGTTGTCAAGTGGGGAGCGGATAATATTGTTTTAACTGAAGAAGCAAACAATAATATCTTAATGTCCCGGATGTCAGATGACACCCGCGTCCTCACAGATGACTATGATGTCTTAACCGTCAGTGAAGAAAAAGCCAAACTTGGTATTTTTATGGCTGTTGTCAAAGATTTAACCCCTGCCGCGGGGATTGATGATACCCGGGTTGACACCTTCGTTTTTGGGATTGATGACACCTCATTTTTAAATCCTATCCCTGGGTTTACCCTCAACGATAACGAAATTATCGTCGATAGTTCAATGAAAGAATTTGGTTATGAATTAAATGATATGATTGTTGTTTCAGGCACCAATCCTGCGCTTACTTGGAAAATCATTGCCTTCGTTGAAAAAGCAACCTACCAAACAGCGCCTGTCCTCTATATGAATTTATCAACTTGGCAAAACTATCGTTATTTAGGCAGTACCTTACCGGATTACTTGTCACTTTTTAATGCCATTGTGGTCAAAGGTGAAGTCACTACGTTACCGGCTGCATATCTTAATTATCCAATTCAAGATTTCATTAACACGCTTCCGGGCTACACCGCGCAAGTGTTAACCTTTGGCGTCATGATTGGCTTTCTAATTATTATTGTTGCCTTTGTTTTGGGTATCTTTATTTATGTCTTAACGATTCAAAAAACGCCGATGTTTGGCGTGATGAAAGCGCAAGGCATTTCTAACCTCTACATCGCAAATAGTGTGGTTAGTCAGACGATTATCTTAACCTCAATTGGGATCTTTATTGGGCTTGCTTTAACGGTGATCTCTGGGATCTTACTGGCGGGCATCGTTCCGTTTGCAACGAATCTTCTCTTCTACGCCGTGATTACGATTGCCTTCCTTCTATTCTCGATTTTCGGTGGCCTCTTCTCAGTGCGTGCCGTATTAAAAATTGACCCACTACGGGCGATTAGCTAGGAGGTCATCATGAAAACATTAATCGAAATGAAAAATATTACCAAAGACTTTCTCCAAGGTGATGATGTCATTCACGCCTTGAAAGAAACAAACTTTGAAGCCAAGGAAGGTGAACTTGTGGCGATTATCGGCCCATCGGGGTCAGGTAAATCGACATTCTTAACCATTCTTGGGGGTCTCCAAACCCCAACCACGGGTAAAGTCTTGATTGCCGGCGAACCTTTTAGTCAACTCAACGTAAAAGAACGGTCAAAAGTTCGCTTTGAGAAAATCGGTTTTATCTTACAGGCTTCGAACCTCATTCCCTTTTTAAGTGTCAGCGATCAAATGCTACTCCATGATCGTATTTCTCGACGGGCACGGAATAGTGAACGGCTTGAAGAACTTTATGAACGGCTTGATATTCGGAAATTATCCGCTAAGTACCCGAGTGCGCTTTCCGGTGGTGAACGGCAACGGGTGGCGATTGCCAAAGCGCTTTATCACAATCCGGTCGTCATCCTTGCGGATGAACCGACGGCGAGTCTTGATACTAACCGTGCCTTTGAAGTCATTAAATTATTAGCCAAACAAACCAAAGAACAAAAGAAAGCAACCATCATGGTGACCCATGACGAACGCTTAACCGAATTCTGCGATAAAGTTTATGTTATTGTTGATGGGGTCATGAGTCGCCGCAAATAAAAAGGCGCGATGATACCTCGTGTAGAGGAAAACCTCGTTGCGTAAAGGAGGATGTCTATGTCAGCTTTAGAGATTGTCTTAATTAGTGTTCTCGGAGCACTTGTAATTGTCGTCGGTCTTTACCTATTTCTCCTTAAAACAAACGTTGTGAATCGCTTGCAACTTTTTAAGGTGATTAATAACGTGGCCCGTCCGGATTCAATTGTCTTTTTTGGGGATAGTCTCACCGATTTTTTCCCAATGCAAGACTTTTTTCCGGGGGTCACCATTTATAATCGCGGAATCGCTGGTGATAAAACCGTTGACCTTTTGCGCCGGATTGATAATGTGATTGCCATCAGACCACGAAAAATCATCCTTCAAATCGGCACCAATGACCTTGGTAAAAGAGCAAAACCGAAAACGGTGATTGCCAATATTAACCGGATCATTGATGAGCTTCAAGCGGGTATTCCAGGGGTTGAAGTTGTGGTTATTTCACTCTATCCAATCTCACATCACCGCATTTGGCTCTCCCCCATTATTGCGGGACTACGATCTAATAAATGTATTAATGAAGTCAATCGTGAACTTGAAGTTTTATGTAAGCGCCGTCAGATTCCTTATCTTGACCTTCACGCTAAATTAGTAGATCATAAAGGAAGAATTCATCGTGATTATACGTTAGAAGGCCTTCATATTTCTGGATTAGGTTATGGTGTCATTGCCGAAGCCATCCGCCCTTATATCAATTAACGTAAATAGACATAGTAATATCCGTTATTAACTAAAGTGGCAATTTTGAAAATT
>CAYPGR010000013.1:0-23204 GCA_964410505.1 uncultured Staphylococcaceae bacterium | reverse complement strand
AAACGACCTTTAATTTGAATGCTCCACTCCATAATCTATTCTTTTTCTTTTTATCTTTCACTAGATCCCTCCTGCATATATATTAGGTTACACTAAGTACAGGTTTTTGGTATCAGTTCACACTTGCCCCCATTTTTTATGTTTTTAGGTTCAATCACTTGCCCCCAAATTATTACGATTAATTAAAATTAGGTCGCTTTTCTTTTTTTGATAATTTAGAAAATTGATAAATGACTATTTATATATCAAAAAACGCCCAATTAAGGGCGTTTTATGATGTTTTAGCCGTTTTTGTCTTACCAATCAAACATAATTTTGGAGCTTCCAGTCGGATTTGAACCAACGGTCATTGAGTTGCAGTCAATTGCCTTACCACTTGGCTATGGAAGCGCTGGTACATTATAACAAAATATTCATACGATTATCAATTTGAATCCATGAACTTCAACAAATATCTGATTTTGCTATGGTATTTTGTAGTTATCACTCATAATATGGTTATTCATTAGTATAATAAACCTAAGAGGTCTCCAAAATGAAAAAAATTACTTTATTATCATTACTATTAGTAATTGTCGCCCCTTTACTTATGGGAAACGCAGCCTATCCTTATGCCTATCCGCAAGAATATGATGCCTTCACAAGTACAGAGATCATCGTGACTGAGGGAGGTGAGGATGAAGACCACACTTATTCCTTTACCCTTACAAACATCGGTGAAGGCTATATTGAATTAGAAAACTCATACCTCTTTTCAAGTACGCGGGGCACCATTGCCTCATTTAGTGATTCTTACAATGAACTCCTTGGACCCGCGGCGTCCATTGCCTTGACACTTACTTCTGATCGTCTTGATTTAGCACCTACGATTAATTGTTATGCCTTTACAGGAGTCATGCCGGACATTACCTATACAAAGCTAAGCCCCGTCCTTAAGGAAGATCAAAGCTATTATAATGGCGATAAGTTTATTTATTTTTATAAATATTCATTTACCTTAAAAGCAAGCGTTGATAAAACTTATTATTATAGTGTGATGATTACCTATGAATATGAAGACACGACGAATTACACTTATTACGACGGAAAAGTCGATAACCCAATCTACTTCTACCGGAATGATAACCTCGATGAATCAAAAATGGAAATCCAAAACATCGCCTTCATCAAAGGTCGGCTCGTCAATCCGTACAAAGGGCTTACGACCTTCTTTGTCGTCTTAGGTGCTATCGGCCTTCTTTCCTTTGTCTTCTACGCGGTCATCGTCGTTGGTCTTATTATGTTAATTGTCAATCAAATCAAAAAGAAACGAGCAAAGACCTTCTAGTCAATGGTGTCTTGATCATCTTTAGAAAAATCAATCGAACTCGAAACCGAAAATAAAATTAGCACTAAAAGAAGAATAATAAACAACATTAAATAGACAATTAAAGCCGCTTTTTGACCATATTCAGATAACACTGATTGCGGATAAAAAAGAATAATACCCATCAAGAAAGAACCCATATTACTAAAAATTGAAAAAATGAGAGTCTTTTTTAGTGGCGTTTTCACAATATACACAATCACTGCGGTTTCAATGATAACGGTTATAATCTCAGCAAGTTGTAAAATCCGATTATAGGTCCCTGGATTTTTAAAACTATTTAACAAGAGATTCATGGCTGGATTAAGAATCATGTTTAGGACGATGACGGTCACCAGAAGTTTGATACTTTTTGGTTTCAAGAAAAAGTAAATCAGGGTTTCAACCAGTAATGTTAAGAATAAAGGAAGTAAGATATTCATATATCTACATATTATCACACTATTTTTAAATGACAAAAGCGGATTAAACCCATCAATATTATGACCATTTATTGTATAATAAATTCGTCTGGAGGTAATATGAACCCAATCTTAGAAGTAAAGAGTATTACAAAAACATTCAACCTTTCAAAGAAGCAACAAAAGATTGAAAAAACGAACACCAAAGTTCGTGTCGCCGTCAATGACTTATCCTTTAAAGCATATGAAGGAGAAATCTACGGACTACTGGGGCCAAATGGTGCTGGTAAAACAACCGCCTTACGCATTATTTCCACCCTCATAAAAAAAGAAAAAGGTGAGGTTAAAGTCAATGGCTTTGATATCACAAAAGAACCAGGAAAAGTCCGCAGTCAAATTGGTTTTTTAACAAGCGAATTAAAACTTGATGATTTTTTTACCCCAAACTATCTTTTCGATTACTTTTCTAGGCTCCATAATGTACCAGAAGAAACCATAAAAGACCGTAAAGATAAACTATTCCGTCAATTCGGCATTGATGAATTCAAAGAGGTAAAAATTAGTGATTTATCGACAGGGATGAAACAAAAAGTAAGTCTCGTGATCAGTATCGTCCATGATCCAAAAATCATTATCTTTGATGAACCGACCAACGGCCTTGATGTCATTACCGCTAAAACGGTCATTGATTTCTTAGTCTCATTACGCAATGCCGGAAAAACAATCATTCTTAGCACCCACATCTTCTCACTCGTTGAACGTATTTGTGACCGGGTCGGGGTCATCATTGATGGTCGCCTGATCTTTGAAGCACCGATGAGTGAATTCAGTGTGCCAAATAGTTTAGAAGAACGTTTCTTTGTTGAATATAAACGTGTGCGAGGTGATGAATAATGAAAAACTTATGGACCATTATTAAAAAAGAATTACGTCGTTTCTTTACTGATAAACGGATGTTAGCGGCGCTTCTCCTCCCGGGTATTCTTATCTTTGTCTTATATTCGATTATGGGTGACATCATGGTGGATGTTGGTGAAAATAAAGGTCACACCTACACCCTACGAATTGAAAATAAACCACTTGACCCTAAATATGACTTTGATCTTGAGATTGAAAACGAGATGACGTATCTTGAAGAAACCCCCGAAAACTACGCGGCGTTACTTGAAACAAAAGAACTTGATCTTTATGTCATCTATGACATTGACTTCTTAGCCAAAGTCGCCGCCAATGATCCCGAAGATCCGGCGATTGTTGTCTTCCATTACAATGCGAGTAGCATGCCAAGTATGACGATCTTCCAAACCTATTCTCAAAAACTTAATAGTGTCCTTCAACCCTTTGTTGCGGTCCCCCAAGATCACTCAACAAGTGGCGACATTAGTATGATGATTATTACAAGCCTCTTACCGTTCCTTCTCATCACCTTCCTTTTTAGTGGGGCCATGGCGGTTGCACCTGAAAGTATTGCGGGAGAAAAAGAACGAGGCACGATTGCCAACATGCTTATCACACCCGTTAAGCGTTCAACGATTGCCCTTGGCAAAGTCGTCGCGCTTAGTATTGTTGCCCTCGTCAGTGCTGCGAGTAGTTTCTTCGGCATTATCTTAAGTCTGCCAAAACTTGCCGGATCAAGTGTTGATTTAAGTGTCTATACCCCTGGCACTTACATCTTGTTACTCTTAGTTCTCATTAGTACCGTTTTAATCTTTATTATGCTGATCTCGCTTATTAGTGCGTTTTCAAAATCTATTAAAGAAGCCTCTGGTCTAGCGACCCCGCTCATGATCTTAATCATGGTGGCCGGTATTACTTCAATGTTTGGAAGTGCGGCTACGAATGTGTGGCTTTATCTCATCCCAGTTTTTAATAGTGTGAATATCTTACTCCTGCTCTTTAGTGGTGAGTTCTTACTCGTTCCGTTTATTCTCACGATTATTACAAACGTTGCCTTCACCGGCCTTGGCGTATATTTATTAACGCTGATGTTTAGCAGTGAAAAAGTGATGTTTAGAAAATAAGCATTTAACGTCAGTAAAAAAAGGGAGTGATTTGTCACTCCCTTTTCTTAAAATTCATTCATCTTTTCGACGAGAACGAGCTGATCTTTTGTAGATTTTTTTAAGGCAATAATGCGTTGATTTTCACTCCCACGATATAAGAGCTTAAGATTCTTCTTCATTAATACAAACGGCCCATCGATGAGATAATCAACATACGTGAAGATTTCATTAATGACAGGATCTTCTTTAGCGACCAAGGCTTCATAAGTCGATCCGGTATACATCACAACATTAAGGCCGTCCGCAACCGCCGCCTTAATGAGGGGCAGTAATTTTTCTTTCTGATAAAGTGGTTCCCCACCCGATAAGGTAATCCCGTCAAGTAGCGGGTTTTTACGCCATATCGCGATTAAGTCATCAAGCGCCACTTCTTCACCGCCACTTGGATCCCAGGTGTGCGGGTTATGACAACCGGGACAAGCATATAAACATCCTTGGGTGAAGATGGCGAGGCGAACGCCCGGTCCATCGACTAAGGAATCATTGACATAACCCGATAAACGGATGGTCGCTTTATTCATCTTTACTTTGTAGATGACGGACAATGTTTGAATAATTAATGTAAGCTTCAAAGCCGCCATCATTGGTGCGAATAAGGGTTGGGACCGTCCGAATATTATATTGTTGACTTAAAGCAACGTTTTCTTCCGCGTCAATTAAGGTGTACTTAATCTTCTTATCATCTAAGGCGACTTTTACGAGTCGGCAATTCGGGCACGCCTTGGTGGTGAATAGATAATACTCTTTGCCTGGGGTCACATCTTTTAGGACGGTTTCCACAATATCGTTCGTCGCTTCATGTTTGCCAAAGCCACTTAAATCAGTGCCATCATATTCTTTACGGGTTTCAAACTCAGCTTTTTTACCGTCATTCCAGTTTTTAAGTGGCCGATAGTAACCGGTAATCCGACTATAAACTTCGGTTTCATTCGCACATTGCGGACAGACGGTTACTTCGCCACTTATGTAACCGTGGGTTTTACAAATTGAGTAGGTTGGTGACATCGTGAAGTAAGGTAACTTATAGTTTTCAGCAATTTTGCGGACAAGTGTCGCGGCGCTTTGCCAAGACGGTAATTTTTGACCAAGGAACGTATGGAAGACCGTTCCTGAGGTATAAAGGGTTTGCATTTCATCTTGGATCGCGAGTGCTTCACTGACTGTTTCGGTATAGCCGACTGGTAGGTGACTACTATTGGTATAAAAGGGTGTCCCGTCACTCGCCATTGCCGTAATAATAAGCGGATAAGCAGTCTTGTCATGTTTAGCAAAACGGAAGGCAGTACTTTCCGCTGGGGTGGCTTCAAGGTTATAAAGATCGCCATATTGCTCTTGGTAATCACTTAACCGTTCACGCATGTGATTTAAGACTTTCACGGTGAAAGCTTGGCCAGCTTTGGTCGTTAAGTCTTTTCCTAACCATTTCGCGTTTAAACATGCTTCATTCATCCCAACAAGGCCAATCGTTGAGAAGTGATTATCAAAGTTTCCTAAATATACTTTTGTATACGGGAAGAGGCCATCTTGTAGTAATTTTGACACAACGTCACGTTTAATTTTAAGACTCCGAGCACTGACATCCATTAAATGGTTTAGCTCTTGGAAGAATTCTGTTTCCGATGAGGCTAAATAGGCAAGACGCGGCATATTAAGCGTCACAACCCCGACAGAGCCGGTGTTTGAGCCTGAACCAAAGAAACCGCCACCTTTTTTACGAAGTTCCCGTAAATCAAGGCGTAACCGGCAGCACATGCTCCGCACGTCACTTGGTTCCATATCACTATTGATATAGTTACTAAAGTATGGCGTGCCATATTTGGCGGTCATTTCAAATAAGAGACGATTATTTTCGGTTTCATTCCAATCAAAGTCACGCGTAATTGAATACGTTGGAATCGGATATTGGAAGCCGCGGCCATTCGCGTCACCCTCAATCATGATTTCTAAAAAGGCTTTATTAATCATGTCCATTTCTTTTTGGCAATCTTTATATTTAAAGGCGAGTTCTTTACCGCCGACAATCGCCGGTTTTTCCGCTAAGTCATTAGGTACGGTCCAGTCGAGGGTAATATTACTAAATGGCGCTTGGCTTCCCCACCGACTTGGGGTGTTGACACCATAGACAAAGGATTGAATCGCTTGTTTGGTTTGGTCATAAGATAAATTATCAGCTTTAACAAAAGGCGCTAAATACGTATCAAAGCTCGAGAAAGCTTGGGCGCCGGCCCATTCGTTTTGCATGATACCTAAGAAGTTGACGAGTTGGTTACTTAAGGTATGCAAGTGTTTGGCGGGTTTACTCGTAATCTTGCCTTCAACCCCACCAACGCCGTCACGAATAATCCGTTCAATGTCCCATCCAGCACAGTAAGCACTAAGCATCGATAGGTCATGGATATGAATTAAGGCGTTCCGGTGGGCATGCGCGATTTCTTCGTCATACACTTCACTTAACCAGTAGTTAGCAGTCACTGCACCACTATTTGAAATAATAAGTCCACCTAAGGAATAATTAACGGTTGAATTTTCTTTAACGCGCCAGTCGTTAACGTTTAAATAATCTTCAACTAACTTTTTATAGTTAAAGACGGTTCCTTTGGCATTCCGAACCCGTTCGCGGTCTTTCCGATAAAGAATGTATTTCTTCGCAATTACTTGATCTTTTTTCATCAAGTATTTTTCAACTTCATCTTGGACCACTTCGATATCAATGGTTCCCTCATAATTCGTATTAATCGTATTGGCAATTTCTGCCGCAAATAAAAGGGCTTGGACATCGCTATTCTCACCATAGGCGCTGTTAATCGCATTGGCGATTTTACTAGCATTAAATTTTTGTAGGCGGCCGTCGCGCTTCTTAATATGTGTAACCATGTATGTACCCTCCAGAGTCTGGTGTTAGTGTCTATCACTATAACCAAAAGAAAGGCTTTATTCAACCCAAGTTGTAAGTCGTGAACGGCCGACCGAAACAAGTAAAAAAGTAGTAATTTCGAAATCAAAAAAATGTTTCTTTTTTCATTCGTTTATTACTACTAATTGTTTACTAAAAGATGGTTTCGCCCTGCAAAATGGACGTAGTTAACAAGGAATATAGACAGTGTCTAATGAAATCTTCTTATTTTGACAATTTATCTACAAGATGTTTCGCAGCCCTGGTAGCGCTATAAAAGGCGAACCCTAAATTGTAGCCGCCACAGATGCCGTCAATGTCTAATACTTCACCCAAAAGATATAGGTTTTCATCGCCTTTAAGATGGAAGTCATCAGTAACTAAAGCAACATCAACGCCGCCACACATTGCTTGGGCATTTTCGGGATAGTGACCGCTTAACGGGGTCACCCTTAACGCCTTAATAAGGTTGACTAACTTCGTTTCTTTTTGATTAGCCAAAAACTTCACGAGATGAGGGGCAAAAACCTTTGGTAAGTCATCTTTCGACTTAATGATCGTTTGGACCTCAAAAAACGTGTGGTCTGGCATAAAGTCAATCGTCACCGTAAAAGAGCGATACACTTTTTCAATGACGTGCCACTCAAAGTAGCTTGAGACAACAAAACTCACAATTCCCGAAAGCCCATCCTCTTTAAAGAGGACTTCCCCACGTTCACTAAATAGCTTTTGATCGCCTCCCCACAACGTGAGCATAACATCTGCGCGTTGATTTGCGAGCGGCTTGAGATCTTCTTTGACCTTGATGGTCTTAATTACCGGAACGAGCGGCGAAAGCGTTAAATCAACACTATTTAAGAGTTTGGTGTTGTTATTATCAAGCGGATATTGAAACATACTAATACTAGAACCCATGGCGAACACCACAACATCATAGATGTCATCTAAGATTTGAAACTTTGGTCCCACTCTTTTTACTTCTTTAATATCCGCATTCACCACGAGATTCACTTTGAGAAGACTCAGTAAGTATTCTCGTAACCCTTTAGCGCTTCGACTAAAAGGATAAACCCGACCTTCTTCATCGGTATACGTTAACACCCCAAGATCGCGAAATAAATGATCAAGCGCTTCTTCCATCAAGGGCGCGTGACTTGCCATGAAGGACGGATGGTTATAGGCACTATTTTGAATACCACGGTTATAAATATTGGCTTTTCCGTTTCCGGTTTTTAATAGTTTTAAAAGCGGGGAGTTTTCCCGTTCATAGACCGTCACCAAAGCTACTTGTTGAAGTAAAAGGGCAAGCGTGATGCCGCTTGCTCCTCCGCCAATAATGGCTATTTTTTGTTTCATTTTTGACTCATCAGGCGTTTTCTACGCGCTGCTTTATGTTTGGTTACGAATTGATACGTCCCTAAAGCCCCGACTGCTAATACGATGACGATACTAAAGACGATCATCCAGTTTTGAATTTCGGTTGCTTTAAAGTTCGCCCACATATCAATGACGAGTTTATTTTGGTCACCGAAGTCGCGCATCACCGCACTCCGAATGATTTCATCATACGTTGGGAATTGAGTTGCTAGTTGACCGCCAATGTAGTCATTACTAATTTTAATAATCGCGTCATCTTCATTTTCAATGGTGTCACCAAAGAAATAGCGTAAATCCATTTCATAGCCGTCTTCACTTGGATCAATGACTTCATCATAGTCATTAATGTAGGCGAGGACATCTTCGCCGGCAATAAAGGAGGTGTAACCGATGTAATCCATGTTTTCGGTCGCCACAGCGGGGTCACTGACAAAGTTAATAAATTCTTGGGCAAGGGCTGTATTGGCGCCTTTTGGCATCACCCAACCATCAAACCACGTATTACTACCTTCTTCAGGGACGGCGTAACGTAAGACGTCTTCGCCAACTTCTTCGGCAGCTTGGTAGATGGCATACACGGCGTCACCACTCCAGGCGGTATTAACGGCGATGGTGCCTTTAATCATATCGTTTTTACCTTGATCAACTTCAAGACCATAAATGTTTTGTTTTAATTCACGAAGGGCTTTATCAACCCCTTTAATCGTTTCCGGGCTCGTATCATTTAAGAGATCATTGAGCACGTCATGATATTCTTTATCCGTTAAAAGGCCTTCTTCATGATCATCTGCTAAAGCGATTAAGGCATCATGGTGATATTTGAATAGTCCCACGAGATACCCTTCACGCATCGAATCTTTAATACTAATTTTTTTGTTATAGGCACTGTCCCATAAAATGGACCATGACTTCATATCCTCACTCACCGTTTCATTAATGGTGGTGTTATATAAAAGACCAAAGGTACCCCACATATAACCAACGGCATACTCCGTCCATCCAGATTCACTAAAAAGTTCTTGGTGGTAAGGACTTGCATAATCATTATAATTCGGGATGTGTTCGTAACGGCCTTCTTCATCGGTGTCGAAAGTGGTGAGCATTTCTTCGCGTATCATCCGTTGAATCATATAATCACTAGGAGCGATTAAGTCATATTTTGCGCCATTGAGTTTGACGGTGTTATACATTTCTTCATTCGTGGAATAGGTGTCATAGACAAAGTTTACTTCTTCGCCGTAGGTTTCAAGATAATACTCTTGGAAGGCCGCCATCGTATCAAAGCTTTCAGGATCTTCTTCGTCGCCAAGGGCGATATAATCTTCCCAGTTAAAAATACGTAACGTAAGCCCGCTCCCGGATGGGGTGGGGGTTATAACTTTGGCCTTAATCACTTGCGGATTTGGCGCACTACTTAAACTGACAGAACCCAAACTTAAAAGTGTTAAATAGAAGGCATGTTTGATTTTCATTATGGTAACCTCCGTAATTTAAGTTCACGCTCATTCGCTTTTTTGGCGGAGCGGGATTCTTTTTTAAAGCCGCTCACTAAGACAACCCCTAGAGTAATGAGGAAGATATAGGACGTTAAGGCACGTAATTCAGGTGGAATCGTTGATTTTACAATAACCCCTTGGACAAAGGTACTTAAGGTATCAAAGGATTGATTCCGCAAGAAACTCGTAATAATAAAGTCATCAAGCGATAACGTGAAGGCAAGCATAAAGCCACTGATGATGCCGGGGATAATGGCCGGTAAAACAACCTTAAAGACGGCATACATTGGCTTTGCACCAAGGTCAAGGGCAGCTTCGTAGTCATTTGGATCCATTTGCATTAGTTTTGGTTTAACATTCAAATAGACAAAGGCAATACTTAAGACCACATGGCCAACGAGGAGTGTAAAGAAGTTTGGACTATTGGCAGTAAGACCCATGCTCATGAGCGCATTACTCGTCACTTTGAAAAGAATTGCTAGACTAATGGCAATCACAATTTCAGCATTTACGACCGGGATTTCGTTAACCCCTTCAATGAGTTCCCGTGGCCGCTTCTTCATATAGAAGACACCAATTGCCCCTAAGGTCCCAAAAAGGGTGGCAACTAAGGCACTCGTTGTCGCAATGAGTAAGGTGTTAAATAAAGCACGCATGATTTTCTCATTTAAGAAAACCATCCCGTAAAGTTCAAAACTAAACCCAGTCCACACCCCCGTTGTTTCGGCGGTGGTGAAACTAAAAATCATCAAGAAAAGAATAGGGAGATAGAGTAAAAATAAGATGAGATAGATATAAGCTTTCGCTAAGATTTTCTTTACCATACATTACTCCTTGTCGCTTTTTTCTTATCGAATAAGCGGGGAATCAAGACACTGACGCCAATTAAGATGAGCATAACAAGGGCAAGGAAACTACCGTCATTCCAAATGTTTTGGGTAAAGTAAATTTCGATGTATTTCCCAAAGAGCGTCACTTTTCCTTCACCAAGGATATCCGCAATGACGTAGCTTGTCATCGTCGGCATAAAGACCATCGTCGCCGCACTCACAACCCCTGGCATCGTCATCGGTAGGATGACTTTTACAAACGTTCTGGTCGGGCCAGCGCCAAGATCTTGACTCGCTTCAATTTGACTCTTATCAAGTTTAAGCATCGTCGCGTAAAGGGGTAAAATCGAGAACGGTAAATAGTTATAGGTTAAGCCTAAAAGCGTTGCAAGTTCGGGGTAATCACCGCCACTAAGGCCAAAGAAGACCAAGACATCACGCATTGCCCATGTGCGAAGCACAAAGTTGATCCACATCGGCATGACGAAAAGCATGACTAAGACAGCATTTTTATTATATTTCTTATTGGCAAGGATCATCGCTAACGGATAACCAATAAGAAGCGTTAAAGCCGTATTGAGAAGTCCAAAAATAAACGAGACAAAAAGTACCCGCCATTTCGCACTACTTGTAAAGAAATTCACAAGCGGCTCAAAACTGAGTTGACCTGCGGTATTACTAAAGGCATAAAAAAGGATGAAAAATAACGGTAACAAGACAAATAGGATCATGAAAACAACATAAGGGATCCCAAGATGTGCCCGTCGAAAGTTAATTTTCATAAGGCATTAATTCTCCTTTGGCACGGAGCGCAATGTTTTCTTTTTTGATGGTCACACTCACTAAGTCGCCTTCGTTCCATAGGTAAGGGGTATCGACGATAAAGTCTTCTTCATCGCGAGTCCGGACCACGACTTGATAGTGGTCCCCAAGCCAGATAATACTGATAATGTGACCAGACGTCCCATTTTCTTCATCTTGGTTATCGCTAATTTCAATGTTTTGGAAATCAATCGTGGCCACCACATCAACATCATTTAAGTCATAACGGACGCCGTTTGGTCCGACGAGGAATCCGTCTTCATTAACGCTACTTCCTTTAATAAGTTGGGTCACATCGACGTCAAAGGCATCTTCACCAATCATGACTTGGTTTTTATTATTAATCCAGGCATCGGTGTAAATATTCGCCGAGATTTCTTTTTTCATAATATGAATGGATTCGGGATCAATTCGTAAGCCAATTTCAGCTTCAAACGGGAAATCTTTGGTCGTTTGGACAATGACTTCACTCTTACGG
Source organism: uncultured Staphylococcaceae bacterium (assembly GCA_964410505.1). Classification (GTDB taxonomy): domain Bacteria; phylum Bacillota_I; class Bacilli_A; order RFN20; family CAG-826; genus UBA1361. The sequence goes on along the minus strand of CAYPGR010000013.1, from coordinate 11,478 downwards.
CCGACGCGCACGACATATTCGTAGTGGACACCTTTAAAGACTTTATTCATAATTTTTCCGTCGACATTACCTTTACCAAGTTTCACAATTTCGATGTCTTCAGGACGAATGACAACGTCAACTTTTTCGTTGGTCGTTAGATCGTCAACACATTCAAACGTCGCGCCTAAAAACTTGACTTCTAACTTCCCGGACATCCGGGCGTTATAAATATTAGATTCGCCAATAAAGTCAGCGACAAAGGGGTTCTTTGGTTCATTATAAATATCGGTCGGGGCCCCGATTTGTTGAATTAAGCCGTCATTCATGACAACAATTGTGTCGCTCATCGTTAAAGCTTCTTCTTGGTCGTGGGTGACATAGATAAAGGTAATCCCTAATCGTTTGTGTAAGGATTTAAGTTCTAATTGCATTTCTTTCCGCATTTTAAGGTCTAAAGCCCCAAGCGGTTCATCAAGTAAAATGATTTCGGGTTCGTTAACAATCGCCCGTGCAATCGCGACCCGTTGTTGTTGGCCTCCAGAAAGAGTGGCAATATCCCGTGATTCAAATTGCTCAAGGTCAACCATCTTTAAAGCTTTAATGACCTTTTCATCAATTTCTTTGCTCGTTAATTTCCGCATTACTTCTTTGCCATTTTTAAAATCTTTAATCTTTTTGATTTTAAGGCCAAAAGCAATGTTATCATACACATCTAAATGAGGAAATAAGGCATAACGTTGAAAGACCGTATTGACGGGTCGTTTGTAAGGTGGTAGGTTTGTGATATCTTCCCCGTTAAGGATAATCGAACCCTCACTTGGAATTTCAAACCCAGCGATCATCCGCAAGGTGGTTGTTTTACCACATCCAGATGGTCCTAAAAAGGTGATAAATTCTCCTCGTTTTACATATAAGTTAAATCCATCCACAACTGTTTTGCCGTCATAGACTTTGCTCACGTTTTTCAGTTCAATAATGACGTTATCACGTGCAACGTTATGTTTGCTAAGTTTACTCATAAAGCCCCCCCTTAACTAACATAAAATATAATGGAAAAAAAAGAAAATTACAATAAAAAATACTCCCTTTTTGACCCCACCCCCCTAAACCTATATTTTCTTCCCATTTTATGGGCATCTTTTTTACCTTTTTGTGTCAAATTTAATGTATAAAATCACTCTTATTTGAAAGTGGTTTTAAATCTTGCTAAAATGATTACGAAATTGAGGAAAAAAGAATGAAAAAAATACATGGTCTGCTCCTTTTGGCTAATGCCATCCTTTTAGGAGCCTGTACCCCGAATACACAAGATAATGAAAAGGTGCCCCTATATTATCGTCATAATGAGTTGACAGAAATTATCGAATTCACTGATGTCAAAGATGTCGATGACATGATTACCGATAAAGAAAATTTCATCCTTGTGAGTTACGCTGATTATACATGTTCATGCTGGGGTCGTTTTCGCGACTTTGTCTTGAATCCCTATATTAACGAAACCAAACTCCCGATCTATGTCATTGCCACGGATTTAATGGGCGACGATTTAAAAGGCCTCCCGATAAATCGCAATAAAACGAATACCCCGGTCATCGGGATCTTCGAAGCGGGAAAAGTGAAATTTAGTCTTGCTTACAATCAAGATGAAACGGTCTTTCAACAACTCGATAAATTCACAAGTTGGATCGAACGTTATATTGAGTTACCGATGATGACCTACATTAGTCTTGAAGAACTGAACACCCTCTTAAGTGGCACAACGCCCTTCCTCTTAAACTGGAGTTACAATCGTTGTCCCGACTGTAAAGCGCTTGATGGCCGGATGATGCCCGTCTACTTAAAAGAAAATACGATTACGCAAAAAATCCCTTATTACATCATTGAAACTGCCGAGATACGAAAACTCGAATCATGGACCGATGTCAAAAATACATATGGTCTTAGTAATGTCTTAAATGAAAGATTGGGTTACGGCACAGGTTATGTCCCGACCCTTCAAATCTTCCATCCTGACGGTAGTGACTACGTCACGAGTGGCGACGTGAGCCCGATTATGACCGATATGCTTGTTTTCCAAAATGAATTCGTTGAAAAAGTCGAGGGTGTCTATAAAGTTAAAGACTCCTACTGGAACGGGGTGCGAGGTACGACTTACTTAGGCACTTATGAAAGTGAGATCGGTAAAGTCATTGATCCAAGTATGGTTGAAGAAACAGAAACGAGCATCCGTTTCGTCGCGGGTTCCCGTTACGAATTGAATGCTCGCTATGCTGCTAAGTTTTTAGATTATTATTGGAAATAAATCGGATTAGAAAATTGATTTCTTTTTGAGAACAAACGTTACAACGGCTAATCCAGCCGTAACAAGTGTGGCCGTTATCAGAATGACCGGGAGAGAACTGCCCGGTTTTTCTTCATCAACCACCGGCGCGGTTACGATTTTAATATAACGAATATACACTGAACCAGCGGTCGCTTGAATATCGAGTTGAATATGGCCTGAAGCAGCACTCGTTAGTTCAAGTTCGTATTCACTAATCATTTGATCAGGATTATGAACGTCAATGATACCATCGATTTGGGTCCCAGTTTCAATCGCACTACTTCCGTTAGGAACTAAGTAGGCACCAACAAGGCCAATTGCATCACTTGTCGCGGCTGTCCCTATGATAATTTTACTTATATTTTCAAGATACGGACTGTTGCCTGTGGCACGGTGTCCGCCATCAACTTGTAAACCAAGGTGTCGGTTAAAGTTTAGGGCAGGATTAATAATGGTCCAATTCGCGGGTTCTGCGGACCAGTCTTTATCGGAGAAGATGTACGTTAAGTGATCATCAGCAGGAACGTCATTAACAACGAGGATGGCTGTGGTTGCAGTCTTATCGCCATCGTCCGTCTTAACCGTAATAATCGCGTTTCCACTATTAATCGCCGTCACAACTCCGTCGTTGACGGTTGCGACACCTGCGTCACTTGTCATCCAGGTAACTGCTTTATTTTCAGCCGTTTCTGGTAAAACAGTGGCCGTTAATGTTTGAGTTTCCCCTTTAGCAAGTGTCACATGCGTATCACTTAAGGTGACACCAGAGACGCCTACTGGGTCCATTGAGACGGTAATGGTCGCACTTCCTTTTTTCGTATGATCGACGGTTGAAGTCGCCGTAATGGTGGTAGTTCCGACACTTAAGCCGGTGACTAACCCAGTACTTGAGACGGTGGCAACATTAGGGGCGGAACTCGTCCAGGTAACCGATTTTGACGTCGCATTACTTGGGAGAACAGTTTCGTTTAATTGTAGTTGATGAACAGCGCTTGATAAAGAAATACCCGCAACGGACGGTGAGACACTCACACTTTCAACCGCGACAACATCGTTAATCACGGTAATGGTTGCACTACCCTTTTTCGTGTTATCTTTCGTCGATGTCGCGGTGATGGTCGTTGTCCCTGCACTTAAGCCGGTAACGTTACCCGTATTTGAAACGGAAGCGACACTTGGATTTGAACTGGTCCAAGTCACCGTTTTCGTGGTCGCATTACTTGGGAGAACGGACGCACTTAATTGTAATTGTTTGGTTGCGGATGAAAGATAGATGTCACCTGAAGCAGGCGAGACACTGACACTTGAGACAGGCACTTCTACTTGTGGTGTACAAATGTTACGTGTTTCCGCATTTGTTTCACCCCAAATTCGGCAAGCGTAATCAGGATTATCAATAAATGGATTGCGGTTCTTTTGGAGTGTATGAACCGTATTATTGCGATAAATTTCGCGGTTTGTAACTGGATTTTCGATATGCCAACGGAGCATGAGGGCAACACTTTGAAAGTTCCCTGTAATACTATTGCCATAGCGAATATTAACATACATCGTTGAACGGGCGACTTCACCTCTGGCAGCAGGGGTTGGCATAAAATAACTACTATTTTTGTAGTTATCAGTATTCTTACCATACATATCTTTTACAACGGTACCATTTGTTACTTCACCAAAAAGCATATTGCCTCTTGCACCATTGGTCTTATTATCATCAGCAAAGATGTGATGGTTATCTTTTTGTGCAGTACTGCCAATTTTTGATTGCGGATAAGTATGTTCACGATTCCAGTTGGTCGTGCCACCGCCACTATTACTTTTTGGGGTCGTATAACGGCCGTAAATAAGTAAAACGGAATTACTATCGCCTTCAGCCTCATCAGCTGCACGATACCGCGGCCAATCGTAATCGACATTAGCGCCGGCCGTAATCGTAGTAAGACGGCTTGCTAAGGCACTACCGGTTTCATCACCAACGGAGGCATAATAACTGCCAGCCGTACTTGTTTGGGTGCCGCTCCAAGCGGATGTTTTGATAACTTCTTTTTGATTATTTAAAGTTAAGATTGGTGATACTAGTAAACCTAGTAGCCCAAATAAAATAATTGATTTTTTTAGTCTCATAAAATACCTCGTGATGAAAATTATAACATCTTCAATATTTAATGATAATCATATGGTAATTAAAATTTAGGCATGGATTGGCGTCAAGAAATAAGAAAAACGCTAGCCGTTTGACTAGCGTTAATAGTGATTACTTTTCAATCTTTTATTTTTTCGATACCTTCGCCCGAATAAAGCGAATCAAGACCCAAAGTTCATGGATGACCAGTGGCGTTGTGCTTAAAAGCGCTAAGCCTAACCATTCCATAAAGCTTAATTCTATCGTTCCAAAGGCTAAGGTCAAGAAATGAATTTCGGTGACGGATACTTGAAGCAAGAATCCAAGGCCAAAGGCAACCCATAAGAACCATTTTTGACGATTGAACGCTTTAAAGACGGTTCGATTAAGGTTTGACATCCCAAACATATGGAATAATTGACTAACGCCTAAAGTAGTGAAGGCGAAGGTTTTTGCGTGAACAAAAATTGCTTCATTTTGAAAGACAGCATTGATGTCGGCAATCGATCTGGCGCCATGGACGACGACAGGTAAGTATAAGAAAGCCAATGTCGTAATAATGGCGATAATCGTCCCATAGAAAATCGTCACGAAGTAGCCACCTTTGGCAAAAAGAGATTCTTTTTTATCCCGCGGTTTTTGTTTCATGATATCCGGATCAATGGTATCCGACCCTAACGCTAAAGCGGGGATCCCGTCGGTAATGAGGTTAACCCATAAAATATGCAATGCCGTGAGTGGGAATGGATATCCAATTAACACGGCGGTCAACATCGTGATGACTTCCCCAAAGTTACTTGAAAGTAGGAACCACACCGTCTTTTTAATATTTTCGTAGATGCCACGTCCTTCGCGGACGGCCTTTGCAATCGAGGCAAAGTTATCATCAGTCAAGACCATATCCGCCGCACCTTTCGCGACGTCGGTGCCGGTGATGCCCATGGCAATGCCGATATCGGCGGTTTTTAAGCTTGGGGCGTCATTGACCCCATCACCCGTCATCGCGACAATTTCTCCATTCGCTTGGAGGGCATTAACGATTTGGACTTTGTTTTCAGGCGAGACACGGGCAAACACCCGTTTCGTGAGCAACGCATTTTTAAGTTCTTCTTCACTTAAAGCATCGACTTCCGCACCAGTCATCACAAATTCACGACTTTCCGTAATACCGAGTTCATGGGCAATCGCATAGGCGGTATCGGCATGATCGCCAGTTATCATAATCGTCTTAATGCCAGCTTCTTTTAAGTTTGAAACAGCTGGAATAGCTTCGGGCCGTGGTGGATCAACCATCCCCACTAAACCGATAAAGATAAGACTATCTTCGCTAATGGTGGCAAGTGAGACTTCTTTTTTACCAAGTGCTAAAACACGTAAGGCTCGCTTTGCCATTCTGGCGGCCATATCATTAATATTTTTAATATCGTCATGCGTAATCTTGCGAATTTCACCATTAATTTCAATATGGGTAGAATATTTTAAAATATTATCCATTGCCCCTTTGGTGTACTGCGTATAAGTATCTCCTGTTTGGTGAAGAGTAGACATCATTTTCCGCACACTATCAAACGGTAATTCAAGAACTCGAGGGCTTTTGTTTTCTAAGTCATCTTTATGATGGTTAATGGTATTGGCAAAGTTCACAAGCGCAATTTCAGTTGGATCACCATAGACCCCATGATCAACACTCGCGTCGCTGCATAAAGAGAGACCATCGGCTAGTTGACCAATGTTTTCATCACTAAAGTCGTTTGCTTCAAATTGTTTATCATCCATATAAGCACTGACGACGGTCATCACGTTTTGGGTTAAAGTACCGGTTTTATCACTACAAATAACACTCACCGCACCAAGCGTTTCAACACTTGGTAAACGACGGGTAATCGTATTGACTTTGACCATTCGTTGGACCCCAAGCGCGAGCGTAATCGTCACGACAGCGGGTAATCCTTCTGGAACAGCTGCAACCGCTAGACTGATCGATAATAAGAACATATGTTTGATATTATCTAAACTTGGATCTTTAACAAGGGCAATAATAAATAAGAGTGTCACTAATCCAAGGGTAATAATACCTAGTAATTTTGATAAATCAGCGAGTCTTTTTTGAAGCGGAGTTTCTTCTTGTTTGGTGCCGGAAAGCATTTTGGCAATTTGCCCTATTTCAGTTTTTAAGCCGGTACCAATCACAACCCCTTCACCCCGTCCATAGACGACTGGGGTCGACATATACACAATATTACGGCGGTCCCCAATTGGCATTGGTTTATCGTAGACAAGATTCGCGTCTTTTTCAGAAGGAACACTTTCACCGGTAAGACTTGCTTCACTTACTTTCAAATTAACACTTGAAATGAGCCGTAAGTCCGCTGGAATGGTACGACCTTCTTCTAAAATGACGATATCACCTGGGACCAGTTCATTGGCCTTGATCTCTCCGAGCTCACCGTTACGCCGCACAATCGTGGTCGGGGCACTTAGTTTCTCAAGTGCCTCAAGCGCTTTATCCGCTTTGAGTTCTTGAATCGTGCCGATAATCCCGTTGATAATCACAATCGTTAAGATTAAGATTGGTTCAAAGAACCCCTCTTCTTCAACGAGCGCCATCACAAATGAAATAATAGCGGCGATGAGTAAGACATAAATCATCGCATTATTCATCTGACTTAAAAAAGCGCCGAAAATCGTTTTCTTTTTGGCTTTTGGTAATTCATTTTTACCATACGTTTGTTGCCGGGCAAGGGCTTCAGCAGTCGTGAGCCCTGTGTCCCGATTGGTGTTCAGGGTTTCTAACACTGACTGAATGTTTTTTTGTTCCATACTATCCTCCTTTAGTGAACGTAAAACGCTACTCACTAAAGGTCTCGTTCCTATTTATTTAATAGGCTTATCAACCAGGACGATTCCGTGTTGTTGGCGATAAGTTGTACTACTCCCCTTTAGGATACGAGACTATTTTACTATAAATTAATCAAAGATTACAAAATTAAAAAGGCACAAAATAAATCGTGCCTTAAATACGTTAATTAGACTAATGATTTATTACTTAGCGTTTATACGGTCAATCCGTTTTGAATAGAAATGAATAAAGAGGACCATGGCAATAAATAGGACAATTAAAAGTCCAAATGAAATCCAAAACCACATCGTTCCTTGATAGATAAATGTGGTAATAATAAGCATTGGGGCGCCAAAGATGGCCGCCATGCCACTCCCATTAACAATATCTTCCGCCACGCCAGTTTTTAAGTTTGGATCAATTTCACGAAGTAAGGTAACTCCTTCACTCGCAGTACCCGTGAGCATCCCAAAGAAAGCAAAGAAGGTGTACCATCTCGTTTTTGCAAAGTATTTTTTGGACATATAGTTAGCGTAGAATAATGTAACAGCTGTACCAACTATCGCCATTAAGCCAAGTAGAACCCAGAAGCTTGGATCATTTAACTTACCAAAGTTAATCGACATAATGCCCGCCGTAATCATGAGATCGAACATGAATCCAGCAATCCGGTTTTGCATGTAATTATTAATATATTGACGTTTCATAACCCCGGTTTTCCGAAGTTTATTGAGAACTGCCTTGATAATCATTGTCACAAGAATCGCGAATAGGAAGTTAAAGCCCCATAAAATACCACGAACCGCGACAATACCAGCTAAATCAACGATCAAATAACTAAGAAGTGAGATAACGCCAAACGTAATTAAATAGGTCGTTAAAACAAACGCGGCTTGAATTGTAAATTTATCGACCGACTCAACAACTGGAATTTCACCCACTTCATCAATTTGATAGGTACTCTTTTCCAAGTTGCCAAACGTTTCCGAGGTATCACTACCATAACGAACAACTAATTTCTTACGGGCCACAATGTTTAAGATGATTGTGCCAATCACAGTGGCAACAATAAACCCAACCGCTGCAACACTTAAACCAAAGTCACGACCGCCTACGAGGGCATTTGCACCTGTAATGGTTTCATATACACCGCCAATATTGCCCGCTTGACCGGGTCCTTGACCAAATCCTAAAGGTAAAAGAATGCCCGCATAAGGGGCTTTTCCAATTGCGTAATTGACAAAGACGAGACCAACTCCGAGACTGAGTAAGACCCCGACAATACCTTGAATGAGGTAGCCACCAACAATTAAAATACCTGATTTTAAAGCGCGACCATCTTTGACTGTTTTCTTGGCGGCGCTTGTAATCCCTAATGCAATAAACCCGAGAGCTAAACTATGGTAAGTAAGGTAATGCATGTATTCTTCATTAATGATCGGGGTCCCACCAATATCCCACCCAAGGCCAAAGAAAACATATTTAAAGGCCAAGCCTAAAAAGCCAGCAATTAAACCGGTCGGCACTAGGTAATTTCTTAAAAACGGGGTCTTTCGACGAATAATATTTCCGAGTAAAATAAGCGCGCCAACGATGCCAATTTGCAAAATGGACGCCCAAAAGTAATTAAAGTCAGCGGTATCTGCTAAAAATCTTAGTTGCATAAATTTTCCTCCTTATGCCTTTAATTATAATCCTATCTCGGTAGCAGTTAATTTAATTAATGCTTCGCCTTTAGATAAGTAGTTTCTTTCATTTTTTAGTATTTGAAGTGTCACCATCAATTGATATGCACTAACACTTTCTGCATTAGCAATGAGTGCCATTTTAGTTTGTTCATTCTTTGGATAAATAACGAGCACTTCTTTTTGCTGCATTGCCATTGTATCAAGCTCGTCCAAACTGTAGGTTAGTGTTTTGAGGTGCTTACGGTGAAAATCAATGGTTAGTCCTTCCCGACTTAAAGATAATGTCGCCATGCCAAAATGTTTACGGCGACGCCGGAAGACTTCGCTCATCTTCGCACGCACCCGAATTGTAAAGTCGGGGTTATTTAAAACCGTCTCTTGATAGTGAATCTTGTTATCCAGGTCTAATTCGACGGTATTTTTAGGATTAGAAAATTCACTTGAATGGAGATACCCGTGGTTATCATAGGTCATTTTAAAGCCGCAATTTAGGCATGAATACGTGTCATTGATGGTTTTGATTGTATTGACTGCCTGGCATTTTGGGCAGGCAAATAATAAGCGATGAAGTCCTTCGGCGTTATGTTTCCCGTCATAGGTGTACACCGGACTTTCCTCATAAGCATTCACATTGATCCCTTTGATAATCAAATCATTCAGTTCTTCCGCAGTTAAATGTTTATATTCATCATAGGTTAATACTTGACGAATGTGTCCCCGTATGTGCCGTTTTCGCTTCGCACTTGCCCACCGCGGATTTGATAAATATCCACCATCAAAGTTAAAAATAATGAGCGGGATTTTTAACAGTAAAACCAGCTTCCCAATCGCGGCAGGGACATTGCTGATAGCCCCGTTTATGGTGGAGTTACCTTCAACGAAAACACCGACATTGCCACCTTCTTTCACCACTTGAATCATCGATTTAACTGACGTAATATCGGTTTGGCTTTTCGATTTTGGAATGGGGGCAAACGTATGTTCAAGCATCCGTGAAATTAGTCCTTTTGAAAAGATTAATTCACTTGAGACATAGTAAACTTGACGACCAAAAGTCATTGTTAATAGAATCGGATCAAAAGCGGTAACGTGATTACTAACAACCAGAAAAGGTTCATATTGTTTCACTTTAATACGCGGGCTTTTATATCCTAAAATTAAACGAATAAAAGGACCGAGAATAAAACCAGCAACGCTTACATAACGTTGATGGCGCGGTTTAACATGGCGAACTTTAGACGGTTTCATGTTTTTCCTCTTCTAGCGCACGGGCAATCGGTTTGACGTAGCATATCCGACGTTTGTGATTAAAATATTGGAATTTCTTCCATAGATCTTGAATGGGTTTATTATATTCTAATTGCGGACCCGTTTCGGCATATTCAATACCATCCTTAATCGCACTTTTAATCGATTCATGCATGACAATATTAACGATCCCGCTATTGCGAAGTTCGGGTTCAACCGCAACGAGCAGTAAATCTAATTGTTTTGACTTCTTAAGGGCTCTTAAAAAGCGGATAAAACCAAACGGGAAAAGACGACCTTTAATTTTTTTGAGGGCAAAAACAGGTGACGGGATCGATAGGCCAAAGGACACTAATTTCTCGTTTTCATCAACGACTAAAATAAGATATTTTAAATTGATGAGGGGGATAAATTGTTTCGCCAAGGAATCCATAAATTTTTCGCTAATCGGGACATAGCCATATAAATGATCATAGGCTCGGTTTGTCAGAGATAGCACTTCTCTAACATAAGGCTGTAAATGGCGCTTAGATTTAAGACGTTTCACGCGAACATTATACTTTTTTTGTACCATTTCACTAATCCGTTCAAAACGGGGATCGACTTCCTTCGGGATAATAATGCGGTGTTCAATCCAGGTCGCATCGGCGACAAAGTCAAGCGTTTCAAGATGTTTCATATAATAAGGGAAGTGATAAAAGGTAGCGAACATATTTTCATATTGGAATCCTTCGACCAGGAGACCTTCTTTATCTTGATCACTATAACCCAATGGACCGACAATTTCCGTCATGCCGCGTGAAAAACCCCATTCTTCAACCGCACTAATCAAGGCCTTGGTCACTTCGATATCATCAATCATATCGATGCGATTGAAGCGGACTCTTTTTTGATTATATTTCTTATTGGCGTAATGGTTGATGATCCCACATATACGACCAACGATTTTCTTGTCTTCATAAGCTAAAAATAATTTGAAATCGCACCACGTTGATGCCGGATTTCGACTCGGAGTTAAGTTGGCAATTTCATCTTCGAAAATGCCGGGTGTAAATTGTTTTACCCCTTTAAATAATTTAACAGGGAAGTTAACGAATTGCCGTAACTGACGGCCACCATAGACAGGAACTACTTTAATCATATAATTTTCCTCAATGAGTAATTAAAAATATTTTAACATAATCAAACGTTATTTGAATCATTGGCGTTCATCGACCTCTCATCTAGTAAATAGACATAGTAATATCCGTTATTAACTAAGAACAGCATTTTTCTCTGG
>CAYPGR010000012.1:0-24895 GCA_964410505.1 uncultured Staphylococcaceae bacterium | reverse complement strand
ACGATAGCGCAGTGGACACACCTGTTCCCATCTCGAACACAGAAGTTAAGCACTGTAGTGGCGATTGTACCCGCAAGGGGAGAGTAGCGAGTTGCCAGGTTTTTTATTTCTTTAAATCATGAGAGGTCTTAACCTCTTTTTTTATTTATCTTGATGATAAAGTGATAATTTATAGTATTTTTACCACTGAATATGAAGGATCTCTAGTCCTTTCAAATGACATTTGAATAATTAACGAGTCCATAAGGTAATTTGTTGAGTGATAGTCCTGAATGTAGTATAATAATTTCGGGACTAACCCCTACCTCTATTTTGAGAATGCAAACTAACTCATGAGTACACAAACTAAAAATCCATTTGGAGCAATTACGATTAACGAACAAGCGATTAGTAGCGCGGCTACTGAAAGCGCCCTTTCTTGTTACGGCGTTGTTGCTGTTGTTCATCAACCCCCAAAATCAAAAATTGATGAGTTTTTTAAAGTCGAACCAAAACCTGGTGTTGTGGTCAAAAAGATCAGCGGAAGCTGGCATGTTTCACTCTACATCACCGTCATGTACGGCCTCAAATTAACGGAAATTATATCCACAGTCCAAGATCAAGTGAAATATACACTCGAGAAGACCTTTGATATCAAATTCAAATCGGTCAATATATTTATTGTTGGCGTTGTGGAACGCTAACTAGGAGTTTAATAATGAAAGAAATTAATGGAATAACCTTAAAAGAAATGTTCATCTCTGGGGCGAATCATCTCTACAACAACTACCCAGCGATTGATGCCTTAAACGTCTTCCCGGTCCCAGATGGCGATACCGGATTAAATATGAATTTAACCGTCAGTAGTGGCGCGAAAGAAATTAATAACCTTAATGATACGAATGTTTATCGTGTCGCGAAGGCCTTTAGTAAAGGGCTTTTAATGGGGGCCCGCGGTAATAGCGGCGTCATCACAAGTCAAATTTTCCGTGGCTTCGCAAACGGACTAGAAAATAAAGAAACAATCAACGCCATTGAATTTGGTGAAGCCATGATGGTCGGTAAAGAGGTCGCTTATAAAGCGGTCATGCGCCCGGTTGAAGGGACGATGCTCACCGTTATTCGTGAAGCAGCTGAAGTTTTAAACGAAAAAGCGGAGGCCGATTGGTCCATTAAAGAAGCGCTTGAAGTCATGCTTGAAGAAGCAAAAGCAAGTCTTGAACGGACCCCTGATCTACTCCCCGTTTTAAAAGAAGTTGGGGTGGTAGATAGTGGTGGTGCTGGGGTTGTTGCTATTTTAGAAGGCATGCTTGCGGCGATTACGACCGGCATTGTCCAAAAAGAAACCGCGACGGCAACCGAAGTTACCTCTGGCTTTCAAATGGCAGGCGCACGCATCGAAGGTGAAGAAGAATACGGCTATTGTACCGAATTTATTCTCCGTATCGGTGGCGGTGAAGATCCAAAGAAAACATTTAATGAAAAGCGGTTCGCAAGTGTCTTAAACTCACAAGGAAACTCAATTGTGATGGTCCGTGATGAAGATATTTTAAAAGTTCATATTCACACCTTAAGACCAGGTACAACCTTGACCTACGCCCAACAATTTGGTGAATTTATCACTTTAAAAATCGAAAACATGACCGAACAACATGACGCGCTCAGTGAAAAAGAACATGGCGCGGAATTTATGGGCCAAACCGTCACAAGTGCAACCCTTAGTGCGGCAGCACTTAAGGAATATGGACTCATCAGTACCGCAAGCGGTGACGGATTAGAGGCCTTATTTAAAGAATATCGTGTCGATTATGTTGTTAAAGGTGGCCAAACAATGAATCCTGCCACTGAAGATTTCGTTGCAGCTATTAAAAAAGTAAATGCCAAAACGGTATATTTATTACCTAATAACTCAAATATTATTCTCGCAGCAACCCAAGCAGCGGAAGTCGTGAATGATGAAGGCCAAATTAAAGTGTTTGTGATTCCAAGCAAAACAATCCCCCAAGGATTAGTTGCCGCTATGAACTTTAACCCTGAATTACCTCCAGAAGATAATTTTGAAGTGATGACAGAAGCTTTATCTTCTGTTGAAACCGGTCAAATTACCTTTGCGATTAAAGATACAACGATCGAAGGCGTGACCGTGAAAAAAGATTTCTATATGGCCCTCCAAGGAAAAGCCATTCTTTGTTCAGTTAAAGATAAGTTTGAAGCCCTGCGCACACTCTTAAAGTCAATGATTAATGATCTTGTTGGCATTGTCACCCTCATTTATGGCGAAGATGTCAAAGAAGAAGAAGCCGCCTCCGTGCTTGAAGAAATGGAAGGCCTCTACCCGCGTGTGGATTTTGAATTAGTCAATGGCGGTCAACCTGTATATTCGTTTATCGTAGGCGTTGAATAGAGGTTTAATGTGGCTAAACTTAGCAGTTCTGCCCGTATTATTGAAGCATTAAAAAAATATGACATCTTCACATTTAAAGATGTCATTTTTCATTTACCGCGTAGTTATTTAAACTTATCCTATTCAAATGAGTTTGCCGTCAATACGAATGATAAAGTGATGCTCTATTTAGAGGCTACTTCGGCCCCTGTCATTATTAAGACACCAAAAGTATTAATCATTCGTTTTACGGCGATAAGTGACACGAAGACACCTTATCTCATAGTCGCCTACAATCAACGCTATATCATGCGTTTAATCACACCAGGAACGAAGTTTAGCGTCTATGGCACAATCAACTTACATAAACGGGAAATAAGTGTGAGTAAGATATTTCCGCGTCTTCTTAATCCTAACGAACAGCTCGTCCCACTTTATACATTACCGAGTGAAATCGCCAACCATGAATATAAAAAAATAGTTGAAAAGGCGTTAAAAGAAACGACCTTCAATTCACTTATTCCGCAGTCATTTCGTAGCAAAAACGACCTTATTTCATTAAATAATGCATTTTCCTATGTTCACTTGCCCATGAGCTTAAACGATGTATTTCGTGGGTTAAAGACGCTTAAATACGAGGAAGGGTTACGCTTCTTTTTGAAGCTTTTGATGATTAAACGTCAAAACAGTACGCTTCATAATGATCAAAAAAATGTCATCAATTTAAAAGCTGCAAACGCATTTGTTAAGTCACTCCCATTTACCCTGACGAAAGATCAAATCATTGCAATCCGTGAAATTGGTCACGATATGAATGAGCAAACGCTGATGTATCGTCTCCTTCAAGGCGATGTTGGAAGTGGTAAAACAATCGTCGCTTTTAGTGCACTTTACATTAATTACTTGCGAAAAGCGCAAGGTGCTTTTTTAGCACCGACTGAAAGTCTCGCAAAACAACATTATGACTCGCTTTTAAAGTTTTTTGCTCCCTTCAAGATTCGGATTGGTCTTTTGATTGGTGCCTTATCGGAAACTGAAAAAAACATCTTAAAGCGAAACATTGCCGAAGGAAAAATTGATATCATTGTTGGTACCCACGCGCTGTTTAGTGACGATGTTTTCTATCATTCGTTAGAGCTGGTCGTCATTGATGAACAACATAAATTCGGGGTTAACCAGCGGCAACTCCTTTTAAGTAAAGGTGAAAAAGCGGATCTTTTACTTTTAAGTGCGACGCCAATTCCTCAAACATTAGCGAATGTTGTTTATGGTGATATGGATATTACGACGCTTAAGCAATTTCCACACTCTGGACGCCAGGTCATAACGGAAATTAAGGATTATAGCCTAAAGGAGCTCGCTACCTTTATTGACAACGCTTTATTAGATAAACGTCAAGTTTATATTATTGCCCCTAAAATTAGTGCGGGAGATCATACCAATGTGCTGTATTTATATCGCCTCTATAAAGAGCGTTACGGTGAGATGGTTGGTCTGCTCCATGGTCAAATGAGTAGTGAAGAAAAGGAACAATCACTTGATCTTTTTAAAGCCGGCATAACCCCAATTCTTGTGGCCACGACTGTGGTTGAGGTTGGAATTGATGTCAAAAATGCCGGATTAATGATTATTTATGAGCCAAATAGCTTTGGTCTATCCTCGCTTCATCAATTACGGGGACGGATTGGACGGGACGGTAAAAAGGCGCATTTATGTTTAGTGACAAATGAAGAAGATCGCACAAAACTTGAAGCGTTTGCGATTGAAAATGATGGTTTTAAGATTGCCCAACTTGATTTATCACTTCGTGGTCCAGGTGAGTTAACCGGGGAAAAACAAAGCGGCATGCCGAGTTTTCTTTATCTCAACGTGATTAAAGATTGCGATTTAATTAAGACGATTAAAGAAGATGCGTTAACTATCCTTAATGATCCACTTAATGATGAATATAAAGAAATCATGGAAAGTGTGTCAGAAGCGCTGAAGTCAAGCACAATGTAGGTCGGTCAAGTCTAGAGTTGTCAAAGAGGAGAACACTTTTTCCAAAATAAGAGGCCTGATTAGTGATTCGTATATTCGTAAACTTATAATTAATCTGCTTTATATGGATACCGTCAAGTTTCTTTTTCATCCATGCTAAAATGTGAACAGAAACATAAGGTTTGATACTTAATGATGAGCAACACAATGAATAAAAGGTTACGTACGATATCAGTGATTACCCTCGCGATTTTTCTTGTTGGTATCATTTTCGTTACATATAGTATTCATCGATTGATTTGGTTTAGCGATATCATTTTCTTCTTTTCTTTTTACGTTGTTTTAATCGTTCTAGTGGTCACATCGATCTTATTCTTCATTGGTTTGAATCACGCGCGAAGTATTTCCAAAGAAATGCAAAAAAAATATTTCATCAATTCAATACTGTTCTTTATTATTCCTCTAATCTTAGCAACTAGTGTTGTTGTGTTTGATCAAATTTCATATGCTAATTACTATACATTTACTGTTCAAAAATGGCGTGATGCTTCTCCAAATGAACGCGGAAGATTGATAGATTCATTTCGTCGTACATATGACGTAATTGGCATGAATTTGGAAGAAGTAGAAAATCTTTTGGGTATTCCCGATTATGACGATGATTCATCCTATATTTATAACCTTGGGGACTATCGACAAGCGATTGCGATGGATCCATATTTTTATGAAATTATGCTGAATGAGGCAGACGTTGTCATCAGCGATGGTATTTTCCAAGGATGAGTTCATATGAAATTAAAGGAACAAAAATCTCCTGAAAATATTCATTCATAAACTGAACCATTTTTATTAACATCCATAAAATATAGTTCAATTGGAAAGTGACATAAGACGATTAAAGACGACGCTCTCACCATCATCCAGGACTGGAAGATTAAGTAATCGTCGAAAAGGGGTCAGAACTGATAAGGTCAATCATAAAGTAACCTAGTCAAGCCAGGTGTATTACTCGGTGTCTTTATGTTAAAATAACTTAGGTTATTTTTATTTAAGGAGGCCTAACGATGAAATTAGTTATCGAAATGATGGGTGGCGATCACGGTTTAGAAGCGACCATCCCTGCCGTTATAAAATTTAAAAAAGATTTTCCTGAAGTTGAACTTTTCGTGGTTGGAAATAAAGATCTACTCTCAGAAGTGGCGCCCTTTGCGACCATTATTGATGCAAAAGAAGTTGTGAAAGTTGATGCAACGCCGATGGAAGTTTTAAGAGCTAAAGGAAGTTCGCTATTCATGGCGATTAATACTGTCTTAGAAACACAAGCTGAAGCCATTATCAGTGCCGGTGGGACCGGTCCATTTTTAAGTGCCACAACCCTCAAGTTAAAATTAATTGAAGGGGTTGAAAGAGCCGCCATCTTAGCGCCTTTTCCGACTCGCATTAAAGGTAAACAAGTCGCGATTCTTGATATTGGTGCAAGTAATGAAAATACCGCTCATCACCTATATCAATTCGCCTTAATGGGTCAACTTTATGCTAAAGCCGTCCTGGGGGCGGAGGAGCCAAAAACGTATCTTTTAAGCAATGGAACCGAAGATTCAAAAGGAATCCCGGTCGTTGTGGAAGCCAATAAATTAATGCGTGAAAAAGGGCTGAAAAACTTTTGTGGAAATATGGAATCACGTGAAGTCATGTCCGGCGATGCCGACGTTGTTGTCGCTGATGGCTACACGGGTAATATTCTCCTTAAATCGATTGAAGGCACTTCAAAAATGCTTTCAGGTGCGATGAAGAAAGCATTTAAACGGAATCTTTTCTCAAAATTAGGTTACCTATTAGCCAAACCTGGTTTTGATGACATGGGAAAAATATTTGATTACAAAAATACGGGTGGCGCGATGTTAATTGGTCTTAATAACATTGTGGTTAAAGCGCATGGTAATAGCGATCCACGTGGTTTCTATAACGCCATTTTAGTCGCTTATAAAATGGCCAAAGCCGATATCGTCGGCAAGGTTAGAAGCGGGATGAATCATGAGTAAAATCGATGCCTTATTTACGCGCCTTGGGATTACCCCACATGACCCGCAACTTTTCTTAGCGGCTTTAACGCATTCAAGTTACAAAACAAAAGAAGATAAAGCCGAAGACTATGAGCGACTAGAATTTCTTGGCGATTCAATTTTGAATTTTGTTATTACCAGTGAAATCTTCCGTGCCTATCCCCATAAAAGACAAGGCGAGTTAACGAACATGCGCAAAAACTTCGTGCGTACGCATTCGGTTTCAAATCTTGGACGGGAACTTGAATTAGAAAAATATATTAGAACCGGTAAATCGATTACCCCTGAAGACTTGATGTCGAATAATAAATATTTTGAAGATGTCTTTGAAGCCCTCATGGGTGCCCTTTATCTTGATCAAGGGATTGAGAAAACTGCCACCTTTATTTTAAGTATGGTTGGAGAAGCAATTAAAGGCTATGATTTTAATCAAATCTTTGACTATATTAGTACCCTTCAAGAATATATTCAGGCCGATAAGCAAGGCTTACCGCAATATCAAACAACCCCTTCTGGCTTTCCAGAAAAAGAAAAAGCGTTTATTTCAACCGTGTCAAATGACGGTATTGTTTTAGGTAAAGGCTACGGCGCAAATAATAAAGAAGCCGAACAAATGGCGGCAAAAAATGCTTTAGAAAAGGCTGCACGATAAATGGGCTTAATTTCGTTTTTAAAAAAGAAGTTTGGTGGTCAAAAAAATGAAACCACCGAAAAATATGTCGTTGGTTTAGAAAAAAGCCATGCCAATTTTAGTAGTAAGCTAAAAAGACTTGCCAAAAAATATGACAAAGTTACCGAAGAATATTATGAACAGCTCCTTGAGATTCTTATTGGGGCAGATGTCGGCGTTAATTTAACTTATCAAATTATTGAAGCGACGAAACGTGAAGCCCTAACAACTAACACCGTCAATCCGGAGCAAATTAATGAAATCTTAGTTGATAAAATGTTTATTGGCTACCTTAACCAAGGTGAAGATATCGTTAATGAAATTGATTTTAACCGTGATGGTCCAACTGTCTTACTCGTCGTTGGGGTCAATGGGGTCGGTAAAACGACATCGATTGCGAAACTCGCCCATCGTTATCAAAAGATGGGAAAAAAGATCTTACTCGTGGCGGGGGATACCTTCCGAGCGGGGGCCGTGGCCCAACTTGAAGTGTGGGCCAAGCGCCTTGATGTGCCGATTGTGCTTGGACGGGAAAAAGCGGATCCTGCCAGTGTTGCCTATGACGGTGTCGTACGGGGCAAAGAACTTGGGGTTGATCTGATTATTGTTGATACGGCGGGTCGCTTGCAAACGAAGACTAATCTAATGGCGGAATTAAGTAAAATCCGCCGTGTGATTGGTCGCGAAATCGAAGGTGGACCTCATGAAGTATTTCTCATTATTGATGCTACAACCGGGCAAAACGGTATTTTACAAGCGAAAGCTTTTGCCGAAGCAACGGGACTAACTGGGGTCGTCATTACGAAAATGGACGGCACGAGTAAAGGTGGTATCATCTTGGCGATTCGTGATGAGATCGGGGTGCCAGTTCGCTTTATTGGGCTTGGCGAAAAACTTGAAGACCTTGATGA
Organism: uncultured Staphylococcaceae bacterium; assembly: GCA_964410505.1. GTDB lineage: Bacteria > Bacillota_I > Bacilli_A > RFN20 > CAG-826 > UBA1361. Next base: position 16,909 of record CAYPGR010000012.1, on the reverse strand, counting down.
ATTTGATTTAGAAAAATATTTGTACGGTTTATGTTTAGGAGTAGAAGAATGATTGTATTTTCCTTATTTAGTTTAGTGATATCCTTTGTGATTTTTATTGTTGTCCAACAAGTGGTTTATAGTTTTGGACCCTCGAATCTCCTTTTTGCTAATATTTTAGTAATTCTTATTGGAAGTGCAGTGGTGAGTTTATTTTTTACCTACCGCCAATTTCGGCATATGGGAAAAGATAAATGGCGAAGTCCCATTTTCCATCAAGTATTATTGCGAACATTCCTTATTAATTTCACAATCATTTTTATTATTTCATGGGTGATATAAAATGGATAATCTCAACGAATTTATATATATCAATGATTTGTTCTCGGTTTATGGTGAAACATTAACGAGTAAGCAAAAAGAAATGATGGAAGCCTACTATGTTTTTAATTTGTCCGTACAAGAAATCGCGGACCAGTTAAAGATTAGTAAAGCCGCTGTGAGTGATGCGCTTAAAGTCTCAGTGAAACACCTTGAGAACCTGGAGGCAATTATTGGTCATATTGCTTACAAAAAAACCGTGACTGAACGATTTAATAAAATAAAAGAAATGACGGAAGACCAAGACATACTTGCGCTTCTTAAGATGGAGGAACAAGATGGCATTTGAATCATTAACCGATAAATTTAGTCTCATCCTTAAAAAGGTGCGTGGTCAAGCACGGCTCAGCGAAAAAAATATGGATGAAATGCTCCAAGAAGTGCGGGTCGCACTTTTTGAGGCAGACGTCAATTTTAAAGTCGTTAAAGAGTTTGTCCATAATATTAAAGAAACGGCAATTGGCACAAAGGTTTATGACGCCCTTAATCCTGGCCAAATGGTTGTGAAGATTGTTAACGATGAATTAGTGAAACTACTCGGCAGCACGGATACCGAGTTAGTGTTTGAAAAGAATAAACCGACGATTATCATGCTTGTCGGGCTCCAAGGAACCGGAAAAACAACGACGGCGGGTAAATTAGCCCTCCTCTTTAAAAAGAAGCTCAATAAGCGTGTTCTTTTGGCAGCTGCTGACGTTTACCGTCCTGCAGCGATTGATCAGCTTGTAACGCTTGCCAAACAAGTTGGTGTGGACATTATTAATTTGGGCGATAAGGTAAGTCCTGTGGCCATTGCCGAAGCCGCCAAGAAAAAAGCGTATGACGATCGCTATGATGTACTTATTATTGATACCGCCGGTCGGTTAACAATTGATGAACCACTAATGAAAGAATTAGCCGATATTAAAACGCAAGTGACGCCAAGTGAAATTTTACTTCTTGTCGACGCCATGAGTGGTCAAGATGCCGTTAATACGGCCCTTGCCTTTAATGATCAGTTAGGTTTAACAGGGGCGATTATGTCGAAACTTGATAGTGACGCCCGTGGTGGGGCTGCCCTTTCCATCAAGCATTTAACGGGTGTACCGATTAAGTTCGCGGGGGTTGGTGAAACCCTTGAAGATCTTGATATATTCTATCCCGAACGGATGGCAGACCGTATTCTTGGGATGGGTGATGTTTTAAGCTTAGTCGAAAAAGCCCAAGAAAAACTTGATGAAAAACAAGTTAAGAAAACGACTCAAAAAATGATGGATGGCCAGTTTGATTTAAATGATATGCTCGATCAAATGAAACAAGTCCAAAAACTCGGTAAATTAAGTGGAATCCTAAAAATGATTCCGGGGATGCCGAAGATTACCCCTGAACAACAAGCACTTGCGGAACGCGAAATGAAACTATTTGAAGTGATTATTAATTCAATGACCTATGAAGAAAGAAGTAATCCTGCCATCTTAAAAAATAGTCGGAAAGTAAGGATCGCAAAAGGCAGTGGTACCTCAAGTTTTGAAATCAATAAGGTGCTTAAGAAGTACGAACAAACGAAAGAGATGATGAAGAAAATGAAGGGTTATAAAAAAGGTGGTCCAATGCCACCCGGCTTTCCTGGAATGATGTAAAGAAAAGGGCAGTTGTAAACTGCCTTTTTACTATTTTTTATCCTTTGTATACTTATCACCTTTAGCGATCGCGTCACTTTCCCATTTGCCAATTACGCCGGATTCGAGTTCTTGAAGGAGTCGATTTGTTTCCTTATCTTTAAGAATCTTAGCGAATAAGTCGGGGCGCCGATCTTTGGTGAGACGAATGCTTTCTTTTAAGCGCCATTTTCGGATGGCGGCATGATTTCCGCTATAAAGAATGGTAGGGACACGATAACCACGAAAATCAAAGGGTTCCGTGTATTGTGGGTATTCAAGCATGCCATAATCAAAACTCTCATGGGCGAGACTATCTTCGCTGATGACTTCATCAAGCAATCGGATGACGGCGTCACTTATGACCATGGCCCCGAGTTCACCACCGGTCAAGATATAGTCACCAATCGAAATTTCTTCATCGATATAATACGATACTCGCTCATCAACGCCTTCATAGTGACCACAGATTAAGATGAGGTGGTCTTGACGACTCAAGCTAAATGTTTTGTTTACATTGAGGGTTTTACCTCGTGGGGAAAGTAAAACTTTGTGCCCAGTCGCGATACTTTCAAGGGCAAGGACAATAGGTTCAACTTGTAGAATCATCCCAGCGCCACCGCCAACAGGCGGAGTATCCACGCGGTTCCACTTGTTTTGTGCGAAGTCACGAATGTTCACAAGTTCAACTTCAACAAGCCCTTTTAAAATTGCCTTTTTGATGATTGATGTATTTAAAAAGTTGGGGAACATTTCGGGGAAAAGCGTGAGAATTGTAATTTTCATAACATGCCTTCAATCGGGCGAAAGACAATGGTTTTGCTCGCTAAATCAGTGGAAATGATGAATTCACTAATATAAGGGATTAAGACATCACTAGCGCCTTCACGTTTAACCCGTAAGGTATGATAGGAAGCGTATTCAAGAACTTCAGTAACCATCCCAACTTGGGTATTGTCTTCAAGTAATACTCTCATCTCAAGTAAGTCATCAAGGTAGATAAATCCTTTTTTAAGCTTCGTAGTCTCTCTTTCGATGAGCAGGGGTAATTTAACAAAGGGTTCGGCTTCTTCAATCGATAAGAGCTCTTTAAAGGTTAAAACTAACATGCCTTTATTTTCATGGATACTTTGAATGGTAAGCGTGGTTACGTCGTTGGTTGTTGGATCAATCACAAAAAACTTCTTATTGATCTTAAAGCGTTCATCAATAAATGAAGTGGCGGGCTTTACTTTGAGGCCGCCGCGGAGGCCGTGGGTTGCGATAATATAACCGACTGTGATGTAATTATTTTTCATATTGATATTATACAAAAAAACTCTCGGGTGAGAGTTATTTCTTTTCGTCTAACGATTCAAAGCGTAAGAAGACGTGTTCTTCGTCAAGCTTGCCTGCGACTGAGACAACTTCACGTAATGCATTAGCGATTATTCCTTTGCGACCGATGAGGACGGCAATGTCATCATTCTGCGCGAAGATATTTATGATAATCTTGTCGCCTTCCATCGTTTTTCGAATAAGAAGCGATGATTCATTTTTGACGATTGGAGTAATAATCGTGCGCACTAAAGCTTCATAGTCACGCATCTTTACTTACCTAGTTTGCTTTTTGCAAATGCTTCGTTAATGCCTTGCGCACGGAAAAGGGCTTTGACGGTTGCACTTGGTTGTGCGCCGTTTCCTAACCATTTCATTGCGAGTTCACGATCAATCGTAGCGGTTGTTAAATCTTTCTTTGGATCATAGAAACCGATTTGTTCGATAAAGCGACCATCACGGGCATAACGGCTATCAGCGGCAACAATCCGGTAATGTGGATCGTGGTTACGGCCAACGCGTGTTAATCTAATTTTGACTGCCATTTGTATATCCTCCTTGAGCCTAGTTAGTTTATATGATTGGCAATATCTAGTCAAGTAATTTTGCTTTACTACCTTAAATTACTTATCTCTATTGTTATTTTTGGTAAAATTGTTTAATATAGATTGGTTTCAAACCAAAGGAGCAAGTTATGAAAAACTTATTGAACAAACTATTTAAGTTTGAAGAACGTAAGGCCAACCTTTCAAGCGAAATACTTGGCGGGCTCGTTACGTTTCTAGCGATGATTTACATCTTACCGACAAACTCCGGCATCTTACAAAACATGACGGGTATGGATCCAAGTGGGATCTTTGTCGCCACTGCCATTGTCAGTGCGATTACGACCCTTGTGATGGGCCTCTATGGGAATTTCCCAATTGTCCTTAGTGCCGGGATGGGGGTTAATGCCTATTTAGCCTTTATTGTCTATGGGGCTTTAGGTTCCTGGCAAGCAGCATTACTCGTGATGTTCTTAGCCGGTATTCTTTTTGCAATTATTAGTTTATCGCCGATTCGTAAATTAATGATTGATGCGATTCCTAATGATATTAAATACATTATTAGTGCGGGCCTTGGTGCTTTTATTGCTTTTGTGGGCTTCAAAGGAAGCGGCATCATTGTCGCCTCAGGTGCTACTTTTGTTACCTTAGGGAATTTAAGCGACCCGATGGTCCTCATCGGCCTCGGCGGTTTACTATTAACCATTCTCTTTATGTTCTTACCAAACAAACGTCTCAATCAACTCGCCATTCCAATTGCGATGGTGGTTACGGTTGTGGTCGCAATTGCTGTTTGGAATATCTTTGGTTTACCAGAATTTAGAAGTGACGGTGTGACCCCAATTGCGTTCCACTTTAATAGTATTGGCGCGGTCTTTAGTGATCCGCTCCGTTGGGGTGGTCAAGGTTTAGAAAAAGTGGCCTTTAAAATTTTCGACGCTGAAACATTTAAAACAGCCCTCAGTAACCCTGCGACTTACGCCTTTATCTTCAGTTTAGTTCTCGTCAACTTATTCGATACGACGGCAACTATTTTAGCCGTTGGTCGTGGTGCGGGGATTATGAATGAAAAAGGTGAACTTGTTGGTGGTACCAAAGCTGTCGCCGCTGACGCCTTAGGGGCTGTTATTTGTGCCCCATTAGGGACAAGCACAGTCACCAGTTTTGCCGAAAGTGGTATTGCCGTTGAAATGGGTGCCAAAACCGGTTTAGCAGCGGTCGTCGCTGGTGTTCTATTCCTTCTTAGTGCATTTATCTATCCAGTGTTTTATATCTTTACGGAACCTGCTGTTACAAGTATGGCACTTATTAGTGTTGGCGGACTGATCTTCGCTGGTAACTTAAAAGACATTAATTGGGAAGATCGGATCATTGGCTTTACGGCCTTCTTCACCATCTTACTGATCTTATTAACCTACTCGATTAGTGATGGTTTAGGGATTGGAATCATTCTATATGTCATTATGATGGTCGCGAGCAAACGGGCGAAAGAAATTAAAATCCCAATGTACTTTGTGGCGGCAGTCTTCGTTATTTACTTTATTTTAAAAGCTTTTATCTAACATAAACTCGATGATGAATGAAAAAGACCGTTTAACACGGTCTTTTCTATTCGATTTGATGGTGAAGTGTGATAAACAGATTAATTACTCTTTACAGAGTAGATGGTTTTTGGTATATTAATTAAGCGTTTAACGCTGTGGTCCGCTGCCAAAAGGTAAGAACACGAAAAAGAAATATTGCAGGAAGGAGCGAGTTGTTCATGAATAAAAATTTAGTTAATGAAATTAACGCTTCTCAACTTCGTAATGACATCCCAGCCTTTTCTTCAGGTGACACCATTAAGGTCGCTGTGAAGATTCGCGAAGGGGACAAAGAACGGATTCAATTTTTTGAAGGTGTCGTCATTGCCTTACAAGGCGCCGGTTTAAACCGTACCTTCACAGTCCGTAAAATGTCAGGTGGCATTGGTGTTGAGAGAATCTTTATGACCCATTCACCAATTATCGAAGGGATTGAAGTCTTACGTCGCGGTAAAGTCCGCCGTAACAAAATCTACTACATTCGTCAATTATCTGGTCGTAAAGCCCGGATTAAAGAAAAGAAATAAGTTAGATCCAACAAAAGACCAGTTATGCTGGTCTTTTTTTTATTTGTGTAATGGGGAAAATGTACATTTATGTACATAACATTGTATAATGTTTTTATGGTCAAAGAAGAAGTGATTAAAGTCAGCGAAATTACCGATGAAGAAATCGATAAAAAAATAAAGCCGAAACGGCGGAAGATATTTAACGTCTTATGGACGATTTTTTTAATTACGGCAGCTTTAATTGCCATTCCAATGACATATGTCGATTTAACCTTTACGCCCGTTTATATTGATGGGATTAGCATGGCCCCAACGCTTAATAATTTTGATAATCATGCTTATGTCGAATTTGGACTAATGGATGAACGGCCCCGCACAAAAGCGAAAATAAGTCGTGGCGATATTATTGTCTTTGACCGCAATACAAGCGGTGAAGGCGCACCCGATTTACTCATTAAGCGTGTGATTGCCTTACCAAATGAAACCATCTTAATTAACGATAATGTTGAAGGCGACCAAGTGTATATTACGCCCGTTTCCGCCCCTCAATTTTTATTAGATGAACCTTATTTAAAGGGCAATGCAAACTATAGCACGGCTGCCCCAAATGATTTGGGTAACGGGGTTCACGCTCCTCTGACGCTTGGGGAAAATGCATATTACTTAATGGGCGATAATCGGGCTAATAGTCATGATTCACGCAAATTAGGTGCTATTAATTTTAGTTATGTGCGGGGTCGTTTACTCGTCATTCAAGGGTATGCTGAAGGCGTAAAGACAGGAACAAACGGCAAAGCTGAACTCATTAATCGTCACTATTATCAATTCTGGGACTGGCGGTATTATTAAGATGAGTATTAATATTAATTGGTTCCCAGGACACATGCAAAAAGCGACCCGTAAGCTCATTGAAACGCTGAAGATGGTCGATATTATTATTGAACTTGGGGATGCGCGTATCCCGCAAAGTAGTCGTGCAACCTATTTAACAGAAATTATTGAACGTAAACCGAATATTTTCTTACTGACAAAAGCCGATTTAGCTGATCCCATTATCACGGCTAAGTTTCAAGAACGTGATCATGTTTTAGTCGGCAATCTCAATGAGAAGAAATTTATCCAAGATATTCTAAAGAAGATCAAAATACTTGGGCAACCAATGATTGATCGCTATTTACGGAAGGGCATAAAAGTTCGTCCTCTCACCGTTATGATTGTAGGAATTCCAAATGTTGGGAAGTCGACCCTCATTAATAAACTAGCTGGACGGAAAGCGGCCAGTGTTCAAAATCGTCCTGGGCATACACGAGCTAATCAATATATTAAGGTTAGCGATGAGATTGCACTCATTGATACCCCGGGAATTTTAGCCCCTAATTTTGATAATCCACTCGTTAGTATGAAGCTCGCTTTAGTTGGTACGATTCGTCAAGAAATTTTACCAACGCACCAAATGAGTGAGTATTTATTCACCTATATTCATGAACATTACCTAACGTTACTTAACCATTTTTATGGTACTACCATAGAAAAGGACACCGATTATGTCGGCGCAATGATGCAAATTGCCGCTAAAAGAGGCATTATTGGCGAAGAACATAATGTACTTGAACGGGCCGAATTACTTTTATTAAATGATTTTCGAAATGGGCTCATTGGGCGGATGAATTTGGAGACGTTATGAGTTATTATCAGTTTGATAACGAATATCGGAAACAAGGTCATCTCTATCTCGTTGGCGTCGATGAAGCGGGGCGAGGTCCACTCGCCGGTCCACTTTTTGTGGCAGCCGTTGTTTTACCACCGAACTTCAATGATGAACGGATTCGTGATTCCAAAGAATTTCATGGAGAAAAATTAATTGAACTAAGTGAGTTTATTAAAAAACACGCCCTTTATTACCAAATTGAGATGATGAGTCCTGAAGAAATAGATCAACTTAATATTTATCAAGCCACAAAAGTTGCAATGCGCAAAGCCGTAAATTTAATTGAGGTTGAATACCATTTTGTATTGACCGATGCGATGCCGCTTGATGGCATTAAGGTTGGCCATGAAGCCATTATTAAAGGAGACGCGAAATCCTTATCGATCGCGGCTGCGAGTATTCTCGCGAAAGTTGCTCGCGACGCTTATATGTTTGAACTTGATTTGGCGTATCCTCATTACGATTTCAAACATAATAAAGGCTATCCCACAAAATCGCATCTTGAAGCTTTGTCTATTTACGGCCCCGTTAAGGGTGTTCACCGTTATTCCTATAAACCGGTACGCGATGCGGAACATATTCAATTAAAATTATTTTAGCGTTATAGTTCTATCTTTTTAACTTTATTTATACATGAGGTTATTAACATGAGTAAAAAACCACGTGATATTTTAATTTACTTTGCCTGCAAGTATGAAGGGGACTATGAAGCCATCATTAAAGCCCTTCGCAACCGAGAACCGATCGATGATGATCAATACGCCCTTTATCAAGAAAATATTAAGGGACTTCAAATCATGACGATTGTCGATTTAGATTACCCTAATGCCTTTAAAACAATTAGTCACCCACCCATTGTTTTATTTTTAAAAGGGGATGTGTCTTTGCTCCATAATCTTCACAAAAGCATTGCCGTGATTGGAACCCGTGAATATAGTCAGTACGGGAAAGAAAAGACAGTTGAGATTGTGCGTGATTTGGTCGCTAATGGTTATCTCATTGTAAGTGGCATGGCACGGGGCATTGACGGGTTTGCACATGAGACAACCTTAAAGCATCACGGCAAAACGATTGCTGTGCTTGGGAGTGGCATTAATTATCCTTATCCTTTATCGAACAAGAAGTTATATGAGGATATCGAGAAAACAGGACTCATCATGAGTGAGTATCCTCATCAGACAAAACCAGAACCACAATTTTTCAAGTTTCGAAATCGTCTCGTTGCGGCACTGTCCCGCGGGGTTTTGATTGTGGAGGCTAAATATCGGTCTGGGACGGTGATAACGGTTGGCTATGCCCTAGAACGCGGGGTAGACATCTATTGTGTCCCGGAAAGAGCGGGACTTGAGAGTGGATGCAATAAATTAATCAAAGATGGGGCTTATTTAGTCGAATCAGCGGCGGATATTATGAAACTCTGGACAAATTGAATAAATCGTTATTTTCTTTTATTTATATAAATAAAGGGATTTTATTAAAAGTTTTAAGGTTGACATCTGGGGCAATACCCTTTATATTCTAATACCGAAGGAGACACCTGTGAAACTTGTAATTGTAGAATCCCCTAGTAAGATTAAAACGATTGAACGTTATTTAAGTGATGAGTATAAAGTGCTCGCCTCTTTTGGCCATCTTGTTGACTTGTCCACGAAAGGCGTCGGGAGTCTCGGGATTGATTTAAAAACTTTTAAAGGTGATTATATCCTTGATAAAGGCAAATCAAAAGTTGCCAACGAACTCAAAAAAGCAAAAGCCGAAAGTACAGAAGTGATTCTGGCGACTGACCCGGACCGGGAAGGTGAAGCGATTGCCTATCACATTGCCGACTTATTAAAACTAGATCCTAAAGTCACCAAACGTCTCGAATTTCATGAGATTACGAAAGATGGTATTCTTGGGGCGCTCGAAAATCCACGCACCATTAATTACGCACTTTTTAATTCCCAAGAAACACGACGCATGCTTGACCGCATTGTTGGGTTTAAATTATCGGGCCTATTGAAAAGTAAAATCAAAGTTCAAAGTGCCGGGCGTGTCCAAAGCGCGGTTCTCAAACTCATTGTAGATAAAGAAAAAGATATTAACGCCTTTACCCCAGAAGAGTATTGGACCCTTAAACTTAATACCGAATATGATGGCACACCGTTTACCATTAATTTCCAAAAAAGTTATGCGGGTGACAAGGACATTAAAAATGAAGTCCAGAAAAACGATATCGTTAGCAAACTTGGCCACCAAGTCTATGTCATTGAAGCCAAACAAGATATTCGTTTAAGTAACCCGAAACCGCCTTTCACCACCTCATCGCTGCAACAAGAAGTTGGGGCGAAATATCGCTATTCTGCTGCAAGAACGGCATCAATTGCACAAAAACTATATGAAGGGATCGCCATTGATGGTGTTGAAACCGGACTTGTCACCTATATTCGTAGTGACTCGACAAGGCTTTCGCCAACCTTTGTCGCGGCTGCTTCCCAACATATTGTTAAACATTTCGGCAGCGATTATTTAGGTCGTGGTCAAACGCGTGGGAAGGCTAAGCAAAATGTTCAGGATGCCCACGAAGCCATTCGCCCCACAAATCTAGACTATACCCCTGAACGGATTAAAGGATTTTTATCGAAAGAAGAATTTAATGTTTACTCCCTCATTTACGCCCGAGCGTTAGCAAGCTTGATGCAACCGAGTAAAGAAAACGTGACCCGATATACGTTTAATAGTGAAGGTACAACTTTTACGGCGAGCTCGAGCGTTCAAGTCTTTGCGGGTTATAAAAAAGCGTATGCCCAATACGAAGAAAAAAGCGAAAATGAACTCCCACAAATGCATGTTGGTAGTGAATTAAAAATAATAGATATTCTCAGTGAACAAAAGTTTACTGAACCACCGGCCCGCTTTAGTGAAGGACGACTTATTAAAACCATGGAAGAACTTGGGATTGGCCGGCCATCAACTTATGCGCCGACAATTGAAACATTGCGGAAACGGAAATACGTCACGACGACCAAGGGTGTCATTACCCCGACGGAACTCGGCATGCGTTCCATTGAAGCGTTAAGTGAATATTTTCCTAACTTGATCAGTAGTGATTATACTGCCGCCATGGAACTTGAACTGGATAAAATTGCCAATGGAGAGGGTGATAAAGTTGAATTCTTATCTTCTTTTTATCAAGAATTTAGTTCACAAGTTGATAGTGCCCGCAAGAACATGCCAAAACTAGCGCCCGAAAAAGTTGGTCGTGAGTGTCCAAAGTGTGGCGGCGATCTTGTCTACCGTGAAGGTAAATTTGGGCGGTTTATTGCTTGTTCGAATTTCCCAAAATGTAAACATATAGAAAGCATTATTGAATATACCGGTGAAAAATGTCCAAAATGTGGCGCTGACCTCATCTATCGATATGATGCCCGTGGTCAAAAATACATTCGCTGTTTAGATTATAAAAATTGCGATTATGCACTTTCCTTACGAAAATCCAAATTTTCTAAATAAATGCCGCCATCGACTAAATAAGTTCTTCCTAACTAGGGAAGGACTTTTTTTCATCCTTCTAGATAAATGTCGAAACGGAAGAGGACCCCTATTTTTGATATAATTTAGTTATGCAAAAAGTGAATATTATTGGTGGTGGGTTAGCAGGTAGTGAGGCGGCTTTTTTCTTAGCCAATCATGGCTTTAAAGTCCGTCTTTATGAAATGCGTCCGACGGTTGAAACCGGGGCACATCATACCGGTAAATTAGGCGAACTCGTGTGTTCAAACTCACTAAAAAGCAAAGAATTAACGAATGCGTGCGGCTTACTAAAGGCCGAAATGACAGTGTGGGATAGCCTCCTCATCAAGGTCGCAAGTGAGAGTGAATTACCAGGAGGTAATGCCCTTTGTGTCGATCGCGAAGCATTTAGTGATGAGGTCACAACCCTATTATCGAGGCATCCCAATATTGAAATCATTTATGAAGAAGTGACTACTTTACCAAGCGACGCGCTCCTCATTATTGCGAGTGGGCCCCTTACGAGTGCAAACTTAACTAAAGTTTTGGCGTCAAAGATTGGCGAAAACTTTTTAAGTTTTTTCGATGCAAGTGCCCCTATTATCGAAAAAGAGTCTATTAATATGGACATCGCCTACTTTAAATCACGGTATGAACAAGGCGATGATGCGTATTTGAATTTACCATTCACAAAAGAAGAATATGAACGCTTCTATCAAGAACTGATTGAGGCTAAACTAGCACCCATTCGTGAAATGGATACCGCCTATTTTGATGGTTGTATGCCAGTTGAAGTGATGGCCAAAAGAGGGAAAGATACCTTAAGATTTGGACCACTTAAGCCACGGGGATTAAGACGGGACGAAAATCACCGACCTTATGCGGTTTTACAATTACGACAAGATAATGTGATTGGCACATTGTTTAACATGGTCGGTTTTCAAACTAATTTAACTTATCCAGAACAACGACGCGTTTTTCGGCTTATTCCTGGTTTAGAAAACGCAGAGTTTGTTCGTTATGGTTTAATGCACCGCAACACTTACGTTAATGCGCCGCGTGTCTTAAACATCGACATGTCTCTAAAAAACGATCCTAATATTTACATTGCGGGACAATTAAGCGGCGTCGAAGGTTATGTTGAAAGTGCGGCGAGCGGTCTTTACGTGGCGCTTCAAATTTTTCTAAAAAGTAAAGCTATCAAGAAACCCTATCCACAAGGAACCATGCTCGGTAACTTGATGCATTATATCGTCCATGCTAATCCCCTAAACTTTGCCCCGATGAATGCTAATTTTGGCATTTTTCCAGGTGCAACCAAGCATAATCGTGAAGAGATTTCTGCAGCGGCCCTTAATTTAACAAAAACGTTTAAAGAGGCTCTTGATGAATAGAACGTTACAAGAATTTAAAGATTACTTAACCTATGAAAGACGCTTTTCAATCCATACCATTAGTGCTTATGTAGGCGATATTGAATCGTTTTATACGTTTTTACTCAAGCAAAATATCCTTGATGATAAGGTCACCAAGTATGATATTAGACTCTTTATGAAAGACCAAATAGAGGCTTTGCTTGATAAGAAAAGCTTGAAGCGCAAAATCGCGAGTTTACGGCATTATTACACCTTCTTAGAAAGTAAGAATTATGTGAGTGAAAACCCATTTTTACTGGTCGTGAGCCCTAAAGCCGCCCAAAAGTTACCTCGCGTGTTGTATGAAGAAGAAATTAACTTGATCTTTGAGGCAAATAAGCGCCGTACCGATTTATTAAAGGACCGGGATCAACTTATTTTAGAGTTCTTATTCGCGACTGGCCTCCGTGCGAGTGAAGTGGTCAATATGACCCTTCAGTCATTTAACCTCAATGAACGTTTTATTCTCGTACTTGGAAAAGGAAATAAAGAACGGATGGTCCCTTTTACCCCTCATGTCCAACAATTACTAAAAGATTATTTGAATAACCAGCGGAAAGTGCTTTTAAGCAAACGACGTAGTAGCCAACCAACGAGTGCCCTCTTCCTTAATGCCCAAGGCGGGAAATTAACGATTCAAGGCCTCCGCTATATTCTCCTTTCGATTGAAAAGAAAACGGGAGAATATCTAAAACTCCATCCCCATTTATTCCGTCATTCATTCGCCACCAATCTGCTCGATAAAGGGGCCGACCTTCGGGTCATTCAAGAACTTTTAGGCCATGAGTCGCTTAATACCACGCAAATCTACACCCATATTAGTGAAGAAAAAGTGCTTGAAACCTATCATACAAGCCATCCCCGCGCTAAAAAGAAGTAGTTTTATTTCGATATAAGACAAATAGTTGCCTAAAGCCTTTACCTATGGTAATATAATACCGGCCCGAAATCGGGTTAATACGCACACATTGAATTCCTCGTCCGGTTCTACTTTGTAGGGATTAGGTTCGAAGATGTGGAGGAAAAACAAAAGGAGGCTCAACAAATGAGTGAAGAAAAAATCGTATTAGGCGCAGAAAGCGCTGAACCAACCATGGCGGATGTCTTACCTGACGAAAATCGTCCAGTCATTACCATGAAGAAATTATTAGAAGCAGGGGCACACTTTGGCCATCAAACCAAATTATGGAACCCAAAAATGAAACCATACATCTATGGTTCCCGCAACAATGTCCATATTATTGACTTAGAAAAAAGCATGGGCAAAATTGAAGAAGCTTACGCTGCCTTACGTGAAATTGTCACTCGTGGCGGTAAAGTCTTATTCGTCGGCACCCGTAAACAACATGCTGAATTTGTAAAAATCGAAGCGGAAAGAAGTGGTTCATTCTACATGAATAACCGTTGGTTAGGTGGTACCTTAACGAACTTCAAAACCATTTCCAGCCGTGTCAAATACTTAAGAGACCTTGAAATGCAAGACGCCGAAGGGGTCCTTGATCGTTTAACGAAAAAAGAAGCCATTCTCATTCGTAAAGAAATGAAACGGTTAAGCGAAAACTTTGAAGGTATCAAAGAAATGCGCAAAACCCCAGAAGCCATCTTTATCGTTTCAAGCATTGACGAAGTCAACGCTATTCGTGAAGCAAGAAGTCTTGGCATTCCAGTCTTCGGTCTTGCCGATACCAACTGCAACCCAGACTTACTTGACTACATTATCCCAAGTAATGATGATGCAACCAAAACCGTCCAATTAATGCTCCAATTATTCGCTGATGCAATTGTTGAAGCAAAAGGCGGCATCCCTGTTCTTGCTTACACCAAAGACTTAGAACCAGATACCGAAACCCTTGAAGAAGCGCTTAAACATAACGAACCCCGTCAACGTCAACCACGTCAAGATGGCGATCGTGGCCCACGGAAAGTCCGTACCCCATATAGCGATAAACCAAGAGCAAAAAGAGCGCCAGAAGCCAAACCAGCCGAAGCGCCAGTTGTGAAACCAACAGAAGGAGAATAATAAATGACCCTCATTGAAAAAATTAAAGAATTACGTGAATTAACCGGTGCCGGGATGATGGACTGCAAAAAAGCACTCCAAGAAAACGGCGAAGATGTTGAAAAAGCCAAAGACTGGCTTCGTGAAAAAGGTATTACAACCGCTGCTAAGAAAAGTGGTCGGATTGCTGCCGAAGGGCTTGCCTTTGCCAAAGTGGCAAACGGTGTTGCCGCTATTGTTGAAGTCAACAGCGAAACTGACTTTGTCAGCCGTGGCGATGCCTTTAAAGATTTAGTCGAAGAAGTGCTTGACGTTATCTTAGCGAACAAACCAGCAACCAAAGAAGCTGCCGATGCGCTTATCGAACCACTTATCGTTTCCGCCACTGTCAAAATTGGCGAAAAACTTTCATTCCGTCGCTTTGACGTTGTCGAAGCCGGTGCGAACGCCGCATCTTACATCCACATGGGTGGCAAGATTGCGACCCTTGTGGTCCTTGAAAAAGCGGATCAAGAATTAGCCCATGGTTTAGCGATGCATGTCGCTGCCAATAACCCAAGCTACATTACCTCTGCCGATATCAAACAAGACGAATACGATCACGAAAAGCATATTCAACTTGAACTTGCCAAAAACGATCCAAAGTTAGCGGACAAACCACTTGCCATGCTTGAAAAGATTCTTGAAGGCAAAATCAAGAAACACTTCAGTGACTTAGTGCTCGCTGATCAAACTTACTTAATGGATGATTCCAAAAAAGTCGAAGCCGTTCTTAAAGAAAAAGGAAATAAAGTGCTTAAGTTTGTGCGATTCCAAGTTGGTGAAGGAATTGAAAAGCGCCAAGAAGACTTTGCGAGCGAAGTACTTGGTCAAATTAAATAATTAACAAACAAATTAAAACACCTTCGGGTGTTTTTTTGTGGAGGGAATATGACCTATAAACGCGTTTTAATCAAATTAAGTGGCGAAGCTCTCGCAGCAAATAAAGAACATGGCATTTATGACCCGACGGTTTTAAATGCAATTGTCAACTTTGTGAAATCCTTTCATTTTCACAATAAGATGGAAGTTGCCATTGTCGTTGGGGCTGGCAATATTTGGCGCGGAAAAAACGCTAAACTCATTGGTTTTGACCCTGCAGCGGCGGACTACATGGGCATGACGGCCACCTTTATTAACGCCCTTGCCCTCAAAGATTTCTTTTCACACCACGGCCTTGATTCGGTGGTCTTAAACTCCTTTGAAGTTGAAGGCCTGGCCCCGAAAACATCGCCTGAACTAGCGAAGAAGCATTTAAGCGAAGGCAAAGTTGTGATTTTTGGTGGCGGCACAGGAAAACCGTTCTTTACCACGGATACAGGCGCAGCCTTACGGGCGGTCGATATTGACGCGGATTTAATCATTATGGTCAAAGATGGCGTTGACGCCCTTTATACAAAGAATCCGTTGGTTTACCAAGACGCGGAGCGGATTGCCCAAGCCACCTACCAAGAACTCCTTGATATCAAAATTGAAGCGATGGATCTAAGCTGCCTCGAAGTCTTAAAAAACACGAAGATACACACCTTTGTGATTGGGATGAAAGAAGTTTTAGAGTTTGAACCGCTTGAAGAACACATGGAAATTGGTACAATAATTACGAGAGGTACACATTAATGGATGAATATGCATTATTCGCTGAAGAGCGGATGGAAAAATCAGTCGAAAACTTAAAACACCAATTTGCGACCCTACGTACGGGTCGGGCAAGCGCTGCTTTACTAGAACGGATTGAATGTGATTATTATGGTGAAAAAATGCCTATTAATCAAATTAGTTCGATTACCGTTCCTGAACCACGACAACTTTTGATTAAACCGTATGATAAAGGCGATGTCAAAGCAATTATTGCAGCCATCAACGCCTCAACATTAGGCATTAATCCCCAAAACGATGGCGACACCATTCGTTTAATCCTGCCGCCACTCACCGAAGATCGGCGTCGCGATTTAGTGAAACAAGCCAAAAAATTTAGTGAAGACACTAAAATTGCGATTCGCAACATTCGACGTGATGCGAACACGAATATTAAAGCGGATAAGACCTTAACCGAAGATGAGGTCAAACGCGCTGAGGAAGCCGTTCAAAAAGTGACCGATGAGTATGTTAAAATTTGTGACGACATGCTCAAACATAAGGAAAACGAAATTCTCACCGTCTAGTCAAATCACCTGATAACGAAACAGGCTCCGGCCTGTTTTTTTTATATCATCGACATTTTTCCGTGAGCGACAAAAAACTCTAACATTTACGTAAATAGACATAGTAATATCCGTTATTAACTAAAGTGGCAATTTTGAAAATT
>CAYPGR010000011.1:0-32451 GCA_964410505.1 uncultured Staphylococcaceae bacterium | reverse complement strand
TGCACTTATTGTTAGATAGTGCTACACTTAACCTAATTCCCGTCACCTGCTCCATGCATACATAAAGTACCCTAGATTAACTCGCAAATTTGCAGAAAGATCTAGGGGTTTTTATTTACTCATGACGTCATCATTTTCTTATTAAAAATACATCATTTTACTTCCGTATTTAGAACAAATGTGATATTCTAATCCCTAATTAAGTCCCCTATAAAATATAAAAATCTTAATTCAAACATGTAAAATACATTAAAGGAGTTATTTATGCATAATTTAGAAAAAAATCGTTTAAACGACGAAAAAAAATACGTCGTCATCGTTGACCGCTTACTCAAAAGAGGCGTCTCCCAACAAGATATCGCCGATATCACCCTTGGTCTTCAAACCAAATACTTACCGTTTTTGACTATCGATGTGTGTTTAGACCACGTCAAACGTGTGTTGATGAAGCGTGAAGTTCAAAACGCCATCTTAACGGGGCTTGAACTCGACATTTTAGCTGAGCAAGGTAAACTTAGTGAACCACTCTCAACGATCATTTTAAGTGACTATGGTCTTTACGGAATTGATGAAATTCTTGCTTTATCAATCGTCAATGTTTATGGTTCAATAGGTTCAACCAACTTTGGCTTTGTTGACAAAACAAAACCAGGCATTATTGGCGAACTTGACAAAAAAGTTGAAGGCAAAAAAACGTGCAACACCTTTTTAGATGACATCGTAGGCGCTATTGCCGCCGCTGCAGCAAGTAGCATTGCCCACAAGTATGCTGATGTCGATAGCAAACCAGAAAACTTCTAAAATCAAGTTATTCCTAATTAATAAAAAAGTCCGCCGAAGCGGACTATTTTTTTTATTAAATGATAATAAGGATGATCCCGGCCACGATGAAGAGGGCTGAGATAACAATGTCCGGTAAGTAATAACCACCTTTAATGCGACGAGCGGTTTGTTTCTTTTCAACATACTCATGCGCACTAAGACCCGTTCCACCATCCTTTTGGTTCATACTCTGACGAATTTTCGAGAATGAATAAGAAACAAGGTCGAATGTTCCGGCGTTTGAAATCAACTTTAAGCAAAACATGAAGAGGGTGACAGCGCCAGGAATAAAGGTGGCATTACTAAATCCCCAAGTCGTATAATCGTTTCCAATAATGAGAATGAGTGTTCCAAAAAGGAGATTAAAAATTAGCAACCCTAGCCACTTAATGAATCGTTTCTTTTGCCGTTCTTGCATTTTACTCGCTTACTTTAGCTTTATTAGCCTTTTTATCAATCGCAGCGATTTCTTTATTATACTTTTCAATTTCAGCACTGTTGGCTAAAACAAAGTGCCCCGGAACGATTTCTTGAAGGGTTGGTTTTTCTTCACGATAGTCATGATCAGTAAAAGGGTTGTAAATTAGCCGTTGACGACTCTTTTCACTAAGTGGATCTGGTTTTGGAATCGCACTTAAAAGGGCTTTTGTATATGGGTGAAGCGGATGTTTAAAGAGTTCTTCACTCGTCGTTAATTCAACAATTTCACCATAATACATAACCGCAATCCGGTCACAGAAGTATTTAACAACACTTAAGTCATGGGCAATAAACAGAATCGTTAAGCCATATTCTTCACGAAGATCATTGAGTAAGTTAATAATTTGCGCCCGAATCGACACGTCAAGCGCACTAATTGGTTCGTCAGCAATCATCAGCTCAGGATTCATAATGAGCGCCCGTGCAATGCCAATCCGTTGCCGTTGTCCGCCACTAAATTCGTGGGGGTAACGTGACGCGTAATCCGCAATGAGTCCGACTTTTTCTAAAACTTCAACGACTTTTTTAGAGTTTTCGGCTTTATCTTTTAAGCCTTGAATTTGTAAACCTTCTTGAATAATGTCTTCGACCGTCATCCGCGGATTAAGCGAATCACTCGGATCTTGGAAGATCATTTGCATTTTAGTCATGACTTCTGGATTCAGGTGTTTTAGATCATATTTGATTTGTTTAATACGTGCTTTTTGTTCCTTGACAATGGCGTCAAGTTCTTGCTTAACCGCATTAATCTTTTCTTGATAATTGGCACGGATATTGGCGACGACAGATTCAAGATTTTCACGTTCTTCATTTTGAACATCTTTAATCTCATCTTTCATTTGTTTCGTCAGTTTTTTAATGTCATTTTTGGCATTAAGTGTCTTCCACTTAATTTCTTTTTCATTCCAACGGGTTCCTGCATTAATACGGTGCCCCTTAAAATAAACACTACCACTCGTGACATTATATAAACGGATAATCGAACGACCAGTTGTGGTCTTACCGCAGCCTGATTCACCAACTAAGCCGAATACCTCACCTTTTTTAACATCAAAGGAAATATCATGGACCGCTTTATTGCGGAATTTATTCTGTCCAGAGCCAGAGGTAAAGAATTGTTTAAGGTGACTCACTCGTAAGATAACATCTTTATCGACTAAGTCTTGACGGTAAGTAACGCCCTCTTTTTTTACCGGAATGGGGGCGCCACGTAATTTTTCAGGAGCTGGGGTTGGTTTGACGTCAGTCGTTTCAACTACTTTTTCAACTTGCTTACTCATCTTTCTTTCCCCCTTTCTTTAAGGAATTTTTAATACGCGAAGCGACAATATTTGGCATTTCGGCCTTTGGGGCCCGTGGATCAAGTAACCAAGTCTTCGCATAATGGGTTTCACTTACTTTGAAATAAGGTGGTTCTTCTTTAAAATCAATCGCCATTGCATAGCGTGAGCGTGGGGCGAAAGCATCGCCTTTTGGTGGATAAACCATGTTTGGTGGCGTGCCAGGAATGGCTTCAAGTCGTTCACGACTATCAACATCAGGAATACTTGAAAGAAGGGCCCAAGTATAAGGGTGACGTGGGTCATAGAAAAGTTCATTCACTAAACCATATTCAACAATCTTACCCGCATACATCACAGCGACCCGATCTGCCATGTTTGCGACGACACCGAGGTCATGGGTAATAAAGATAACCGATAAGTTACGTTCCCGTTTTAGCCGGTTAATGAGTTCAAGAATTTGGGCTTGAATGGTCACGTCAAGGGCGGTTGTAGGTTCGTCACAAATTAAAACATCCGGATTTTGAATCAGAGCAATGGCGATAACAATCCGTTGCCGCATACCACCCGAAAACTCGAATGGATATTGTCGGAAACGACGAGCTGGTTGCGGAATACCGACTTCTTCCATTACCTTTAAAGCTTGTTTTTTAGCTTCAGCACGCGTGATTCGTACGTTATTAATGTATTCCGTCTTTACTTTTTCAATTTGTGCTTCGATTGCTTTTCTTTCTTCAGCATCAGATGTTGCTTTCAGTTTGGCAGTTAAGGCACTTAGTTCAGCGTCACGTTTATCGGTTAAGTCTTTTTTAAACTTGAGGGTTTCTATTTTTGCGGCTTTTTTGGCAGCGACCAATTCAAGCGCGAGCGCTTTAATAATCGGCTTGCTATCGGCATGTATTGATTTAACAAAAGCGCGTTTTTCAGCACGTTTTGCCTTAATACCGGCCCGAACTTTGTTAATAGCGGCCTTTTTTTCTTCTTTTGAGAGGGCCGTATTTTTACGAATGGCACTCATTTCTTGACGGGCATTAAAAATAAAATCAATGACATCGTTTTCTTTTTCGCTAATCAAAATTTCATCTTGAACCCGACGATTATTTAAGGCAATGAGTTGCGGGGAGATTAAATCATTATATTTTTGCTTCACTTTATCCGCATTAATAATAATCGCTTCCGTTAATTGACGGCCGACCTTCATAATGGGGTTTAAGCTGCTTAAAGGATCTTGGAAAATCATCCCAATCTTCTTACCACGTAAGCGGTGGAAATCTTCCTCACTAATGCGGGTTAAATCTTCCCCTTCATACATGATGGAGCCTTTTTCGATACGACCATTTCGAGGCAAAATGCCCATGATGGTTTTCGCGGAAACACTTTTACCAGAACCGGATTCACCGACAATGGCAAGGACTTCCCCACGATAGAGTTCAAAGCTCACCCCACGCACGGCATGAAGTCGACCGTGATCAGTGGCGAAAGAAATCGCTAAATCTTCGACTTTAATGACAATTTCTTTATTGTTCATACTACTCGACTCCTTTCAGTGATGGGTTAAAGGCATCACGAAGTCCGTTACCAAAGAGGTTAAATGAAATCATCAATAATGAAATCACAATCGCTCCTGAGGTGACTAAATACGGATGGCTGAAGATATATTGTTGCGACTCACTTAACGAGACCCCGAGACTTGGTAAGCCTTGAAGTCCTAAACCAAGATAACTAATCGTCGCTTCCGCAAAGATAATACCTGGAATCATTAAGACAGAACTGGTGAAGATCGGTCCAACGGAGTTAGGTAAGATATGTCTAAAGATAAGCCGACTATCTTTCGCACCAAGGGTACGACTTGCGAGAACATATTCACGACGTTTATAGCGATAGAATTGACTACGGGTTGTTGCCGCCGTACCAATCCAACCAGTCATAACCATGGCCAGAAGGAAAACGGGGAAACTATTACCTAAGTGGAGAATAATAAGCGTTAAGACGACAATCGTTGGGATTCCCCCTAGGATTTCCGTAATCCGTTCCATAAGCATATCGATTCCACCACCGTAGTAGCCGGAAATCGAACCCCAGATAAGACCAATAATGATATTAATACTCGCTGCTAAGAGACCAAGTAAAAGCGAAATACCTAAACCAAAGAACACTTTTTTGAAGTAATCTTGGCCAAATTGATTCGTCCCAAACATAAAACTTGGCATTGCGTTGCGACCTAAAATACGGTAGTAGACAACTTGACAATCAAAGTCAAGAATTGGACGCGGACCGTTCGTTAACACACTAAAACCATAGATATCAACGACCGGTGATTTATGGTCAACCGCGTCTTTATCAAACGCAGCCATAATCATGTTGCCATAAGCTTCCATATCAGTGACACTGGATTTGCTGAAGTTTGATGGGAAATCAGGGAATTCAATATATCCTTCCCGTTTATAATTTTCTAATTTATCTAACCCTAAAACCATATCCCGTTTGCCAAAGGCGGCTTCATACGGGTCATAAGTAAAGTTTGCACGGGTGATTTTGCCATTAACTAAACTTGTTGTGCCGGCACCGTTAATAATATTCCATGTGTAGGCAATAAGTTCTGCAACCCCATTTCGAACTAAGACGTTATTACCATCCACAAAATTATGAGGGACGAACGTAACATCTTCAGTGTCATTGGGGTTGGAGACGATTACTTGATTCATGTGAAGTGCAGCCCGGTGATTAACGCCTTGACTGGTCACATGAAAACGTAAGCGAAGACTGACCACATCACTCGTCGCTTCAACCGGTTTCTCCGCTAGGATTAAAGCGGTGATATCCGCGAGTGAGCGGCTCGTAAAGGTTGAAGAGAAATCAAATAAAGTAACGGTTTTAATTTCGGCCGCACCAGGGAAGGTGACATCTGCATAAAAGGCATAGTTTGGTGCTACTTCTAAAGCAGCGTTCGCACTAAGGTCAATCGTTAAATCATAGGTATTGGCAAGATCAACCGTGATTGGCGAAGAACGATAACCAATATCACGGTTCGTATTGGTGGAGGTTAAGAAAACACTACCGTCACGCCCATAAATAGAGGCGGATGTAATCGTCGATTCATACATTTCAATATCACCAACAATGGCGGTACGAACATAGTTAACAGGTAGTGGACCTTCCGGGTCATTCATATCAACAACAACCCCTTTGATTTTTTCTTTACCATTAAATATCGCCGTATTTTGAAAACCATTGATGCGTGGTGGTAAGAAACGGAGTTCATTTTGTGAAGAGTTAATATCATTTGGGTTAAAGATGGGAACGAAAATTGCCAATATCATTAAGAATCCAATAATATATGTCGCCGCGACACTTGATTTATTTTTAGTAAAGCGGCGCATGGCGTCTTTAAAAAACGTCGTTGGTTTTGTTTCAAATTTTAAATCATGAATAGCTTTATCTTGTTGGACAAAAACAAAGTCCTTTTTGTCAACTTCAGGAACGATAAAATCTTTATTTTCTTTGTTACTCATTATTTACGTGCCCCCATTCTAATCCGTGGGTCAACAATACCATATGATAAGTCGACTAATAAGGTGGCAAAAAGACCAATCATCGTATAAACGGCCATGTCTACCATGACCACGTTATAGTCTTTTTGACTAATGGCCGTCACAAATAAACGACCGATACCGGGAATTCCGTATAAATTTTCAAGGATCATCGATCCCGATAAGATACCAATAAATTGACCAATAATCATTGGGACAATTGGCACCATGGAATTACGCAGAGCGTGACGGATAACCGTTTGCCGTTTTGTTAAGCCTTTCGTCCGGGCCAACAAAAGAAATTCACTCGACATAATTTCGGTTAATTCAGCCCGTGTATATCGGGCAAATCCTGCAATCGTACCAAAACTTAAAGCACTAATCGGGATAATATAACCAAGAAATTTCGTGGTTGAATCCAGTTGAACACTTGGCCATTGCGTTGGTAGCCAGCCAAGGCCATAAGAAAGCGTAATCATCAAAAAGGTAATCACTACGAAAGAAGGTATGGAAATGAATATCATCACTCCGGTGGAGATAATGTGGTCAGCTGGTCGATTCTTTTGAAGTGCCGCAACGATTCCTAAAATGAAACCAACTGGAACAGATGTAAATAAGGCAATAATATTTAGCCTCATCGTGACGGGTAGTTGTTCAAGAATAATATCCATTGCCGAAGCATTGATTTTTATTTGCGTAGATACCCCCCAGTTCCATTCTAAAAAGATGTTACGTAACCAATTAACGTATTGTTGCATAACAGGGACAATTCGGTAGTAATGATAGACACCATTATCGTTAACGATGTAATCTGCAATATTACCGATGTTATGATTCAATTTCACCATATAGCCTAAGCGAACTTGGTCATTAAAAAATGCAAGTTGAACTTGGACTTGACCCGGTGGCGGATCGATTTTTAATAATTTCATCAAGATAAAAGTCAGAGATAAAATTATGAATGCGGTGAGAAAGATTAAACCAATACGTTTTAAAACATATTTCCACATATCTCATAATTCCTTTCGTTTGTAGTGATTATAGACAAACATTGCCAGCGAATGCTGGCAATGTTCAAAGCGAGATTATTATATCAAACTTTACGAGTTTGTGCGTTGAATTTTATTAAGCGCTTGGCGCCCAGAATTCAAGGAGACTATCAACTGCTTCAGGGAATCCAGCACCAAAGGTTTTGGTGTAATGAATGACGATATCCATATAGACAGCGCCTTCTGGTTCGATAATGGTTTCAATTAAGACAGACCATTCACCATCAGCTTGTTCAACAGTGACAACTGGTTCGGCCGCTTCAAGGACGTTGAATTCTTCATCATAGAAGATAACGCTTGCGCCGAGAACTTCAACGATGAAGTTCGGATCTTCAGCATAGTAGGCACCGAGGATTTCGATATCAACGGAACCATCTTCACCAAACACCCAGTTTCCTTCTTCATCAATTGTTGTTCCAGGACCGAAGTCTAAAACTTCAAATTCTGGGGTTGGCACGCCGTCTTTAAGAACGGTTAAGCCACCAGCAGCGGTTTGGAGAGCGTCGAATGAGTAGTGTTCGCCTTTAAACGTAATGTCAGCACTTGGTAAGGTGGTATCCATACCCCATGAGAGGGTGAATCCAGATTTATTCGTGCTACTAACGGTGTCAAGGAAGCTAATTGGGTCAAGCGTGTTACCACTAATTGAGCCAAAGGCTAAGTCGAATTCACCGGCCATTGGGGCGTAGTAGGCATCCATCCAGTTGGTGGTTGCGTATGGTTGAACATCAAGTAAGAAGCCGGTGTCAGCACCGTTAAATGCTGTTTCCATGAATCTTTCGAGTGTTTTACCTTCGGCATCAACTTGGGATTGGGTTTGCATAATCAAGCGAAGGGTAATGGTTTCTGGTTTAACGAACTTACCTTTACGGTCAACAGTCCGTTTGTAGACGCCGGCTTCAACGAGTTCGTCCATGGCTTCACGGAAGAAATCTTGAGCGACGGATAAGGAGTAACCATTGGTGGCTGGTGAACGATGTGCCACAACAGCTTTACCTTCATCAGTTCCACGCCATGATTCACCTTCTTCTGGGTTAATCATGTAGGCATCACTGAAGAATGCAGGGGCTGGACGTGATCCAGTTTCTAATGCGATGGCATTACGATCTAAGGAGTAATATAAACCTTCAAGGAAGTTACGGTTTGACATAACTGGTTTTAATTCCCATTCGCTACCTGGGGAGATGGCTCCTTGGGCACCGAATAATTCGTCCCAACGGGTTGGGTCAGCGGCGTTAACTTGGAGTTTCCAAACGGTATCGCCTAAGGTTTGACGGGCACGTGGGTCGGTTTTGTATTGTTGTAATTTAGCACTTGGCACGCCAGCGCTATCTAATTTACCGGCTAAGAATTCTTCAAAGGCAACGTTATTGCTTTCGAGAATGGTGTATTTGTAACCAGCAAGTTTATAGTTATCGGCTTCAATCCAAAGTGGATTCTTTTTGAAGACGACTTCTTTATTCGTTTCAACTGATTCTAATAAGTAGGTTCCAAGTGAGAGGATCTTGTCTTGGGCATTATCCATCGTTCCGTAGTTGGCTGCACCACCGATAGCGGTAATGAAGTCTTCTGGGATTGGGGTGAATAATGAGCTTGAGAGGTTGTACATGGCATAGAACGGGGTCTTTGCAGTGTTGAATTCAAATTCAATTGCTTGTTCTTCTTCATTTAATTGAATGCCAACATTAGCCCAGTTTTTAGCTTCAGATGCTAAGTATTCATTGACACCTTTGAAACCACTTGTTTGTGATCCGAGGTCGGTTGATCTAAACCATTTTTGATTAAGCATGAGTTTGAATGGGGTAAGGTAGTCAGCAAGTTCAACAGCCCGACCTTTAAATCCTTGTAAGGCTGGTAAGGTTGAAAGTGTATTGTACTTTAAGTCACCACCAACATTGACTTTAACCCGCCATTTGGTTGCAAGGCCACCCACTAAGTTAAGTGGTTGTGGTCTATCTTCCGTTGCAAGTTGTGGATACCATTCATATCCAGTCTTGTCTTCGGTGAAGCGGGTTGACCAATAACTTGAGGACACGAATGCGTGTAAGTCACCGGTAACACTGTCTTTACCATCGAGGTAGTTAATTGTGCTTGGATAGTTGCTATTCCAAGTGTGATAGTACATATTGTGGGCAGGAGTAATACCTGGCGCAGTTAATGGGCCAGTCACTTCTGCTTCGCCAACACCATAACCATATCCTGGTACGAAGGTGTCGCTCGGAATCACAAGCCGTGAGTTATAGAGGACATAACCACTATTATCACGATATGGAATCCCACCTAAGAAATTGTCAACTGTATACTTTTCCAATAATCCTAGGATTTCTTTTCGGTCATCAGCGCTTGAGGCAGCGAAGTTTTTCACGCCATTAGCT
The DNA here is from genome assembly GCA_964410505.1 of uncultured Staphylococcaceae bacterium. Classification (GTDB taxonomy): domain Bacteria; phylum Bacillota_I; class Bacilli_A; order RFN20; family CAG-826; genus UBA1361. The sequence goes on along the minus strand of CAYPGR010000011.1, from coordinate 22,915 downwards.
AAGTTCGTTGTTGGGGCAACTTCAGAAAAATCGCCGGTCCAGTCTTCTACAAGTACTTTGACTGGGCGAACTTTATCTGTACCACAGCTTGCGAGTGCGATAAGCCCTAGTAACGATACGACCGCTAGTTTTTTTGCTTTCATAAAACTTTTCTCCTTTCTTTTCTAGTTTTATAGGTTAATTATACATAGTATGTTTCCAATGCCAATAAATGTGATGAAAATATTTTCATGATAACGCTTACAATTGTTTTCATCAGTTTTTATGGCTGTTTATTTTGTTTTTACTATAGTAAGGCATTATCCGCTATATAAAAAGGGCCGTCACCGGCCCGATTATGATGGTTCTTTAAGCGTCGCCTTGAACATTTGTCGCTTCATCCGCCTGATGTGGCTTAAGTTGATTTAACTCCTCTTCTCTCATCACTAAGACTTGCGTAATAAAGATCCTTGTTTCTTCAGGAAGTCCTTGGGTTTTAAGAATTTCCTTAAGCTCATTAATAATATATAAGAGGATGCGTTCCTTTTTATGATTAACTAGCCCGTGATAAAGGAAAAAATGATAGCGTGCGCCAAGCGGCATTAAAACCACTAATACTAAAAGACCAATAAGTTCGGCTTGAAGCATGACATTCGCTGACGGATCAAGATTCATAAATAAGGTATAAGCACCGATGAAAAACGCACTATATAGGATAAGGGCAAATAGGGTAATCAAAAATTGAATCTTCCTTAATTTTTTAATCGTAGGTTCACCTTTGAAGAGAGCATCAATTAAGGTGTCGACGCTCGTATTAGGGCGGTGTTCGACAAACATCGTTAGATAAATATTGAACATGCTGCGATTGACAAGATAGATTAATCCGGCGACTAAATATATTTGATTCATTAACACAATGGCACTATTGTAATTAGCAATCAAGGCAAAGAAATCATCATAGAGCACATTAATGGCTTCCGGACTATTCGCATTTTGAAAAACAACGATCAAATCAAAAATTCCTTCATAAACAGCGGGATCAAAAAAGTATAGAAATAAGGCCATGATAATGGTAATCAGCGCCCCACCAACAATCAGATATAGGAAAAATAGGAGGGCGGTCTTCCAACTAAATAGTAAGCGGACCCGACCCGTCTTATATGTATTTGCAAATAAGAAATAAAGCGATTTAGGCGTTGGCGTTTGCGCTAATCCTGATTCGACTCGACCGGTATACTCAACAAATGTAACCACTAAAGGAATCAGAATCATAATAAAAATCAAAATGCCGAAAAATGAATAATCTGTGTAATTTAAATAAACACTCGTTGCGCCCAAAGCTAAAAAGGTTAAAGTCAACATTAGATAGTTTTGAAGCCGTAACGGTTTAGTAAAAAACGCTTTTAACACCGATAAGAACGTTACATTTTTTTCGGCCATTTTCTTCCTCGATTCCGTCGTAAATTAAGGGCATCAATCTCATGGACCCTTTTCTTTAATTCTTCGCTATTTAATGGGCGAATATTTCTACTTTCTATTTTAAGAATAAGTTTCATAAAATCACGTGTATCAATAATGTAGTTTTGGGGATCATTTACTTCCAAGTCGGTGATTTTTGTATCTTTGCTGACAAGTGTAACGGCGATAAACGTCGTTTGGTCTAAAGCTGTTCTTAACGATAGTCTTTGGACGAGTTCACGATTTTTGTACACCGGACTATCAATCATGATTTCTTCCCCTTTTTTGGTTCGAAGAATCCATTTGGAATCTTGACTTTTCCCGCTTAGCGTCCCTTTAAAAACAAAATCGCTCACTAAATAAATATATTTGTCCCCAAAAATTAAGTGATCAATAAAAATAGAATCATTCAAACCAACACTTATTTCCAGTTGATTAATCAAATAAAAATCATAATAGACCGCCGTTTTACGAATAATCGGATAAAAATAGCGGAGTAGAGCAAACCTTTGGAGTAACTTCTTGCGGAGATAAAGAAAGAAAACAACAAGCAAACATATAAAACTAATAAGCGCAAGCGCTAAAAGTACATATTCGGTTACTCCAAAAGCTAAAAACATAGTTATTCGGCTATTTCAAGTGCCACCCGCACCATTTTTTCAAGACCAAGTTGCCGTTCTTCAACCGTTGCAATCCGTGAATGATCCGTGAAACTATCGGTGACTGTGAGTAAGCATAATGCCTTTTTCTTTAATTTTGCGGCGGTGGTGTAAAGGGCATAGGATTCCATCTCGACTCCTAAAACGCCAAGACGTGCCCATTTTTTCCAACTTTCGCGGTCGTCATCATAAAAAACGTCTGCACTTAAGATATTGCCAACATGGACATCAATCTTTTTACTTTTAGCTTCATCACGGGCCTTTACTGCTAAATCAAAATTTCCAGTTGCACTTAAGGTGCCACCAAGTAAGTTAAATTGACCAGCCCAGTTTGAATCGGTACTACTGCCAATCGCCACAATGACGTCAAATAATTTGATTTCAGGTTGATAGGATCCGCATGTACCAATGCGGATAATGGTTTCTACGCCATATCCTGTATAAAGTTCATGACTATAAATACCAATCGATGGATGGCCCATGCCACTTGCCATGACTGAGACCTTTTTTCCGTTGTAATATCCTGTAAAGCCCCAAATATTCCGAACATCAGTTACTTTTTCAACATTGGTTAAAAAGGTGTTCGCAATCCATTCGGCTCGTTTTGGATCGCCAGGCATTAAGACTGTTTTTGCAAAAGCACCATCTTTTGCATTAATGTGTGGTGTTCCCATAATTAAATTCTCCTTTTTTAATGTGTCTATTATATCATTAAGTCCCAGCGCATGAAAGTCGCGAGCGGCTCAATCATAAATAATAATATTGGCTAAGGCGGCATCTAACATGCGTTCGATTTCGGTTTTAGTTACTTTTCGGGAAAGAACCGGTAAAGTATGGCGCTTAAACCAGCCAACTTCGGTAATTTCGTGGTCGAAAAATCCATTTAAACTAACAAGCTTCGCTTTAAAAACAATGACATATTCGGGAACTAAGGTTGGTTCTTTTAAAGGGGTCCGATTTAATAAGGCTACGACTCCCTCTATTTTGATATCGGCACCTGCTTCCTCTTTTGACTCGCGGATAGCGGCTTCGGTTGGTGAATCATATAGATCGGCCCACCCTCCCGGAAAGGAAAAGCCCCCGTCTTGCTTTTCACGAACCATCAAAAATTCATCCTGCTCATTAAAAATAATTGTTCGCACACTCACATTCGGCGTTGGATAAACATCCCGTTCAAAATAATTGTTTCGGTCTAAACGAATCGCTTCCATATCCTCGAGCATGCTTAAGGTAAGCGACTGAATTTCTTGATAATTACGAATTGCATAAGGATCGGTGGAATACAAAAGACCGATCTTTGTGATGGCTTGTAGTTTGACTAGAAAATTAAATAATGTATTTGAATTCATAAAAAAATTATAACATAGGCGCTTTTAAGAAACACTCTACGGAGGCAAGGAACCGATTTATTATTGTATAATAAAGTAAATAAGGGAGAATTTTATGTATAAATGGCAAAAATATAAAGAACTAACGGCCGTGACCACTACCCGTGAGGGTGGTTATTCTAAAGCCGGCTATCATAGCGCAAATCTCGCCCTTCATGTTGGCGATGACCTCGAAACCGTCAGACGTAATCGGCGAAAAACATTCGGTTCACCACTTCTAAACTTAGATGAGAAAAATTGTGTCTTTGTTGCGCAATACCATAGTGATATTACGCGAAAAGTATCTTTTTCAGAAGCCGGAAAGGGGTTTGAAACCTTTGAAAGTGGTATTCCTGCCGATGCCCTCTATACAAAAGAAAAAGGGTTAACGTTAGGTATTTATCATGCCGACTGTGTCCCGCTTTTTGTCTATGTTCCAAACCACCAACTCATTGGAATTATCCATGCTGGTGAAAAAGGGAGTCTTGCAAATATCTCCGGTAAATTTATGACCCAAATAATGAATAATGAAGCGGTCAAAGCTGAGGAAATTTTCATCCATCTCGGACCCGCTTTATCATTTGCCCATCGGTTGATTAGTAAGGAGCGTGCCGAAACACTCGCCGCCCTCGGGGGTGATATCCAAAAAGCCGTCAAAGGTACCCATCCCCAATATTTTTTAGATTTACCACTGCTCAATATCTTACAACTAAGAAGAGTCGGTATTCCTTTTGAAAACATTACCTTTAGTGAAGAATGCACTTATGAAAATAACGACCGTTATTTCTCCTATGCGAAAGAAAAAATAACGGGTCGTAATATGTCTTTTATACGTCTTAATCGCTAATTATTTATGATTAAATTTTGCCCAAACGGGGGCGGGCACTAATTTTGAAACATCAATGCCGCCAGCAACCATCTCTTTAATTGTGCTACTAGAGATAAACATAAATTCATGTTTGGCCATAAAGAAAATCGATTCAATTTGCTTATCAATGAAACGGTTGGCATTATTAATTTGAAATTCATATTCAAAGTCGGTGGCAGCCCGCAACCCACGGATCATCGCCTTGGCACCGATTTTTTGGGCATAGTGTACGGTTAATCCTGAGGTTGAATCAACCGAAACTTGCGGATAATCTTTTAAGGAGTCGCGAATCATTGATACGCGTTCATCAACCGAAAAAGTAAATCTCTTATTCGGGTTGACGGCGACAAGAACAACAATTTTATCAAAAATTAAAAGGGCACGTTTAATAATATCGATATGCCCATTTGTGATGGGATCGAAACTACCTGGATAGATGGCAATGATGTTCATTTTATACCTCGAATGATGGCAACATGTGTGAGACCATATTTATACTTTTTTATTTTAACATCATTTAAAGGTATCACCAATTCTTTATCCGTTTCGACGGCGATAATATACGCATCTTTTAGAATATTGGCCGCTAAAATTTCCTGAATAATTGTATGAATATTGTAGGCATAAGGCGGATCCAAAAAAATAATATCAATGGACCTTTCGCCAATCTCGCTTAGGACGTGTTCGTAACTTTTCGTCAACACCACCGTCTCTTCTTCGATAAAGGCGATATTGTGCTTTAATATAGCGCTCACTTCTTCATTATTCTCACAAAATATGGCCCGTTTTGCACCACGTGATAAGGCTTCAATCCCGAGCGCACCTGTGCCGGCAAATAGATCTAGGATAACTTTACCCTCAAGTTCCTGATTGAGGGCCGAAAAAAGAGCCTCTTTGACTCGATCTTTCGTCGCCCGTGTTATCTCGTTATGGAGCGTTAAAAGTTTACGATGGCGGTACTTGCCCGCAATGACACGCGCATCTAGAGACATTTGCACGCCTTTATATTACAAAACTCTTGAAAGAGTTGTTTGTTCACTTTTGCATAAATCTTGTTAACTACTTTATATTGATTTTGATACGCCATTACCACGGGATGGAGATCGAGATTATACTTTATGATTGAGAGTTCTCCACGCATTTTTTTAACATCAGGATGTTCCACCTCATCATGGGCTAATCGCTCATTAAGGTTTGATTGCAAGGTGGCATACTGTTCTGCTAAACGTTTCACGTCCTCATTTCCGTTCATGGCATATTCAAGGTCATTAAGCAAAACAACATCAGGATCTTCTTCAAGACTTCTCCGTAATTCAAGCACTAAATCATAAATCTCTTTATTCATGCGACCATTATACTAAAAATAGACATAAATCAGACATCAAAAGTTTCACTATTTCTGCCTTTGTGTTAGAATAACACCGGAAATATTATGTTAAAAATTTACAAAGACAGTGATTTAGTCCTCAGAACACGGGCCGCCCGCGTTGAAATCCCGCTTAGCGAAGCAGACGAGGCGCTTGCCTTAGCCATGTTTCAACATATCAAGGAAAGTCAAGATCCTGAATTAGCGGAGAAATATGGTCTACGCGCCGGAGTTGGTCTTGCCGCCCCACAAGTCGGCGTGAGTAAACAAATCATTGTTGTCCATTTTATGATTGATGAAGATGATAACTACCTCACCTACGTGCTAGCGAATCCGCAGATTATTAGTTCGTCGGTCCGCCGAACCTATCTTGAAGGCGGAGAAGGCTGCCTTTCAGTTGATGAAAGCTATCCTGGTCATGTGTACCGTTACCACAAAATTAAAGTTAAAGCCTATGACATTTTGAATAAAAAAGACATTGAAATTAACGTTTTTGGCTATCCTGCCATCGTTCTACAACATGAAATCGACCATTTAAACGGGGTCTTATTCTACGACCGGATTGATCCTGCAAATAAAGATAAATTTCCAGATGCGATTTCCCTTTAATCGAGGGTTATACATTTACTTTTAAGCCAGTTTTTGGCATAATGCTTTCAGATACGTTTTATATATATTTATAATTCTAGGAGATGACTATGGCAACCAATTCTAAATTTCAAATGCCAATTTCTATTTATGCCCTTGGTGGTTTAGGTGAAGTTGGTAAAAACATGTACATCGTTGAAAACGAAAAATCTTTACTTATTTTCGATGCGGGTGTACTTTTTCCCGAACAAGATTTACCAGGGATCGACTATGTAATCCCCGATTTCTCATACTTACGTGACAATGCGCGTAAAATCAAGGCGCTTTTTATTACACACGGACATGAAGACCATATTGGATCCATTCCGTTTTTAATTCAAGTTGTGCATATCCCTGTCATTTATGCCCCGCCACTCGCGGCGGCACTCATTCGTTATAAGTTACAAATGATGCGCATTAAAACACCCATTAACATTGTGGAATATGATGAAAACACGGTCGTTGATATTGACAATTTAAAAGTGAGTTTCTTTGCGGTGACCCACTCTATTCCTGATTGCTACGGCTATTGTGTCGACACTGAACATGGTCGCATCGTCAGTACCGGTGACTTCAAAATCGATTTAACACCGATTGGTAAAAATATTGACTTAGGACGGATTGCCGCCCTCGGGAATGAAGGCGTTGATCTTCTCCTTAGTGATTCAACTAATAGTGAAAGAGAAGGTTATACACCCAGTGAACGTACCGTCATTAGTGCCATTAACGAGATCTTTGCTAACGCCCAAGGCCGCTTAATTATTTCTACCTTTTCAAGTAACATTAGTCGCATTCAACAAATCGTTGAAGCTACTGTCAACTATAAACGTAAAATTATTATTATTGGCCGTTCAATGGAACGCGTCGTGGCTGCCTCTCGTGAGCTTGGCTATATCAAAATTCCTGATGCAAGTATCATTGATGTCACCAAAGCCTCAACCATTAAACCCGAAGAAACTGTCGTCTTATGTACTGGATCCCAAGGTGAGCCGCTGGCCGCCCTTTCGCGGATTGCCGATGGAACCCACAAAGAAATTAGTATTATTCCAGGGGATACCGTCGTCTTCTCAAGTTCACCGATTCCCGGTAATAGTGTGGGCATTGACCGCATTGTTAACCAATTAACCCGCCTTGGTGCGGATGTCTTAACCAATTCCATTTTACGCAATATCCATAGTTCAGGTCACCCTTCACAAGAAGAATTAAAACTGATGCTACGGCTTGTTCGTCCAAAATTCTTCATGCCCATGCACGGCGAATATCGGATGCTTAAACTACACGCTGAACTCGCCGCCAAAGTGGGTGTCCCAATTGAAAACTCGTTTGTACTCAAAAATGGTGAAACCTTAGAGCTTCGAAATGGTAAAGTAACACGTGGTCGCTCCTTCCCAGTTGCCGATATTTATCTTGATGGCAACTCAACCGAAGGGATGAGTCGTGCCGTCTTAACCGATCGCCGCCAACTGAATCAAGATGGCATGGTGACGGTCTTAATTGCCGTTGATCCAAAAAACAACAAGCTTCTTGTCCCAGTTGAACTCTATAGTCGCGGTTTTATTAACTGGAGCGTCTCAAATCTCCTTCCATCAGCGGAAAAACATATTAATGATTTACTTAATAAGCATTACAGCGAAAAAACAACCACCTTTGGTGAAGTTAAAAACATTGTTCGTGAAGAACTTGAACCATACTTCTATGCGAAGACTGGTCGGAAACCAATGATCATCCCGGTCATTATGAGTAAGGGCATTTAAGATGTTTATTCTGGCTTCTAAATCTCCACGTCGTGCCGAATTAACGAAGATGTTAGTGAAAGACTTTTCAATCATCGTGCCCGATATTGATGAAAATATTTTAGTGAGTATCCCAAGTGATACCGCAAAAATAATTTCAAAGTATAAAGCCTATAAAATCTTTGCCGACCATCCAAACGATACGGTCCTCGCCTGTGATACTATTGTCGTGATCGAAGGCGAACTTTTAGGCAAACCAAAAGATGAAAAAGACGCCTATCGCATGCTCCGAAAATTAAGCGGTAAAAAACACCATGTCATAAGCGGTTTCACGCTTTTAAGTCCGCGTATGGAAATAAACAAGAATGTCGTCACTGAAGTCTTTTTTAATGACTTGTCAGATGACGTGATCGCCGCCTATATAAAAACCGGCTCACCTTTTGATAAAGCCGGCGCCTATGGGATTCAAGACAAGGAATTTAATCTCGTACGGGAAATTAAAGGCAGTTATTATAATGTCATGGGCCTACCCGTTGAAGAACTAGGGAAGTTTATCAAATAAAGCAGCGACTTCTTTGGCGACGAGTAACACGAATTTATCTTGCATCACAATCACACGGTCAACCCCGTGTTTTTTTAATGCGGTGACATCAACAAGTTTTGGGTCTTTTACAGTCACCGTTAAGCGTGAACCGCGGGCCGCTAATTGGATGATATTACCTTCCCCGCCAAGTAAGTTAATCAATTTTGATTGATCGTAAGTTGCAAGTGCGGGGCCGGTCTTTTTAAGCCGTGGAACAAGTAAAAATAAGGCAATTAGAATGATAATAATAAAGAATATGGTGAACGCAATAAAGAGTCCATAATCGCGTAAAAAGTCATTAAAAGTCATTAAAAGCCTCCGAGGAATGTTTCATTTAAGATTTGGGTATAAGGACGATCACTGCGATGCATCATCTTTACTTTTTTATTGCTGAGTGAAACCTTAATGGTAAAAGGCGCATCACTTAGTTTCTTTGTTAAACTATCATAACCGAAAAAGGTAAAGGCATTACGACCATGAAATGTCAGTGTATCCTTATCACCGATAATGAGCGGATTCACTAACGGGCGATAAACCGTATTCGCAATCGGAGCGATTTTAGTGTATTCGAGTAGCGGAAGGTCACGATTAATGATCGCGCCACCAAGAGATTTATTATAGCCACTACTACCTAGTTGGGTCGCCACAAGCACCCCATTACCGCGCGATATTTCCAAGCGATCACGATTGAGGAAAACATCAAGGACTAAGGTATGGTGGACATTTTCAATTCGCACTTCATTAACTGCATAAAAATTGCGCTTTTTATTATTTTGAATAATTTCAGCTTTAACGAGTCGGTAGGAATTATAATTTGCGCTATTGGTCAAGATGGCTTGAAATACGGATTCAATATCTTCAACCCTAAAATCGGCAAAAAACCCGAGCGAACCAGTGTGAATGCCGATGAAATGAATATTTTTAAGGGCCCGAAGATGGTGATGAACCGCTTTTAAAAAAGTGCCATCGCCTCCAATTGAAAAAATATATTCAGGATTTTCTTCGTCATAAACAAACCCAAAATGCGCTGCTCTTTGCTTCAGCGTCTCACTAACCTCTTCACTCGTGCGATCTTCGCGCACAAATACTTTATATCTTATTGCCATAACTTTATAAATGTTCGTTTATATTGTATCATATTGGTAGACTGAGGTAACAACGATGGCAACAAGTATTGAAATTGAAGCAAAAGCACTCTTAACCCGCGAAGATTATGAAAAAATATTAAACTATTTTTCGCTTGATGTTTCCGACGGGTTTATTCAAAAAAATTATTATATTGATACAGAAAATCGTGATTTAAGAAAACTCGGGTTGAGTTTAAGAATTCGCAAGTTAAATGGGTACGTAATGACCCTAAAACTACCAATGGCCGAAGGACTCCTTGAGAAATCACAAAATTTATTGCGTGATCAATTTGATTTATTCCAACAAAACCAAGTCTTTCCAGAAGGAGATATTAGTGATTTTATTGAAAGTCTTTACATTAAACCTCAAGATTTAAAAATTATTGCCAGCTTATCAACCCTACGGATTGAAAAGCAATATGAAGATTTAACTTTAGCCATTGATGAGAATCGCTATGGCGACAATCAAGACTACGAAATCGAGATGGAAGCCACTTCCCTTAAACGGGCTAAAGCGCTTCTTGAAAAAATCTGTCAAGAAGTCGGTATTCCCTATCGCGAAAACTTTGAAAGCAAACAAAAAAGAGCAATGAATGCTCTTTCTCAAAAAACTAAATAATTGAAGGCCTACTCAATTTCGCATTCATCCCCTTCACACGTTTCGTTCGTGTGGAGTGGTTTTGCCATGAGTTCTTCTTCCATTTGGGCCCGCCGTTCACGGGGAATAAACGTCATAATTTCTTCACTATTGTAGCCCACTTGAATCCGATGGGTATCCACCATGATTGGCCGTTTTAAAACTGAGGGGTTCTCTTTAATAAATTTAACAACTTCACTCATGGTTAGGTTATTAATATCAATGTCTTTTTCTTTGATCACTTTGCTTCGGGTCGAAATAATATCATCAGTTCCGTTTTCCGACTTATATAAAATTTCTTTTAATTCTGCTTCACTCAGTGAGGCGGAAAAAATATTATGTTCTTCATAAGGAATTTGTTGTTCGTCAAACCATTGTTTAACTTTTCGACACGAAGAACAACTTGGTGACGTATAAATTTTAATCATGTGTTTCCTCCTTGTTTTCGCGTCTTAAATATATCTCATTTATAGTGTAAATGCAATACCCTACAGCAAATTTGTTATTAATTTTAATTGTCCCCCCGTTTGTTGACTATCTACCCTTTTTAGATTATAATTTGTTAGGAATTAATCATTATGCGCGTATTAAGTGGAATTAAGCCAACTGGCAAACTAACGTTAGGTAATTATATCGGAGCCTTAAAAAACTTCGCTAAGTTTCAAGATGAAAACGAAGTCTTTATTTTTATTGCCGATTTACATGCTTTAACCTTGCCCATTGATCCAAATGAACTTCGAAAAAATATCAAATTAGTGACGGCTTTTTATCTGGCCGCCGGGCTTGATCCTAAAAAAGTCACTATCTTCAAACAAAGTGATGTCAGCGCCCACGCTGAACTCAATGCGATTCTTCAAAACTTTTTATACATGGGTGAATTATCACGGATGACACAATTTAAAGAAAAAAGTCAAAACATGGATAATAATGCGATTGGACTCGGGCTTTTCACCTACCCTGTCTTAATGGCAAGTGATATTTTACTATATGAAGCCAACAAAGTGCCGGTCGGCGAAGATCAAATCCAACATATTGAAATTACCCGCGATTTAGTCATTCGCTTTAATAATCGCTTTGGAAAAGTGCTTGTCATGCCGGAACCGGAAATTGCTAAAGTCGGAAAACGCATCATGTCTCTTTCCGAACCCACTAAAAAAATGAGTAAAAGCGCCAGCGATAAAGGCGATATCTTCTTAACGGATGAGATTGCGGTGATTCGTAAAAAAATCATGAGTGCCGTCACTGATTCAGGATCATCCATTGAAGTGGATATCGAGAATAAACCCGGCATTACCAATTTATTAACCATTTATGCTGCCTTAAGTGATCAAACACTCGAAGAAACTGCCGCGATGTTTAAAGATTTCCGCTATGGAGATTTTAAAAAAACAGTTGCGGACCAAGTGATTGCCGTCATTGAACCCTTTCAAAAAAGAGTCCATGACATTATTGCCACTGGTGAAGTTGACCGTGTCCTTGAGGATGGGGCCGCACGGGCGCGTGTGATCGCCAACCAAACGCTTTTAAAAGTCAAAAAGGCGGTTGGTCTCCAATGAGTCATCAAAAATATTTAATTGCCCTCGATCTCGATGGCACCCTTTTAAATGATGAAAAGAAAATTACGCCCCGGACACGCGATTATATTAATCAGCTAAGCGATGATGGGCATCACGTAATTATTGCGACCGGACGTCCATTGAGAGCAGCTTATGCCTTTCAACAAGAACTTGGTATTAACGCCCCAATTGTTTCGTATAATGGCGCACTCACTTCTTTTCCGAATAATGACCACTTCCCGAAACGGAAGCGAACCTTTGATCGTCATGTCATCTCAGAGATCGTAGCAAGTATTGGCGAGGATCTATTAGGTAATTTGATGGTTGAAACCGAAGAACATGTCTACCTTTTGCGACATGATGAAGAATTAAACACCTTCTTCTGGAACGACCGCGGCACGATCCATTACGGTGACCCCTTTACCAAATTAAAAGAGGATCCACTTACACTTATTTTCTTATTCAACCAACTCGATGATGCCTTAAAAGCGAGTATCACCGCCAAAGTCGAAAAATTCCCCGGATACTATATTCGCTTTTGGCATTTATCAGGATACGCCGAATTATATCAAGGCGAATCAACCAAAAAAGAGGGACTTGAACACATTGTCAATCATCTTCAATTCCCACTCGAACGGGTGATTGCCGCTGGCGATGCTGAAAATGACAAAGAAATGCTCGCTTGGGCACCACTTAGTATTTGGATGAAAAATGGCGTTCCTAGTGTTCAAAAATATGCAAAAATGACCACCACTGAAGATAACAACAATGATGGTCTTGTTAGTGCATTAAAAGCAATTATTAAATAAGAATCTTTTTAAGGTCTTCATGGATAAGCGCGAGCAATTGCTCGGCTTTTTCTTTTCCTGAGGCAAGAATACCAAAGTATATTTTACATTTCGGTTCAGTGCCACTCGGCCTAACCGAGATCGTAGTCCCACCTTCTAATAGGTAGCGTAAAACATTACTTGAAGGAAGGGTTAAGGTTGTTTTGACGCCATTTTCAAAGGCTTCACCGGTTAAATAATCTTCATATCTCATCACCTCAAGGTTTCCAATTGATCGCGGCGGATTATTTCTTAAAGCAGTAAGCATTTGATGCATTTGTGCTTGACCCTCAGCGCCAGGGAACGCAAGTGAACGGGTCACATCCATGTGATAACCATAGGTTTGATAAAGGTCTTCTAAAACGACATCAAGACTTCGGCCTCGTAAATGATAATAAAGGGCCATTTCTGAATAAAGCACAAGCGCTTGAATCGCATCCTTATCACGAACAAATGGGGCAGCGAGTAACCCATAACTTTCTTCATAGCCAAAGAAGAAATGGTCTTCATTTTTAGCATCATCCTCGGCAATTTGGCGGCCAATGAACTTAAATCCAGTAAGGAATTCTTTTACATTTAAGCCGTAGTGTCTAGCAATCTTCCCGCCGAGCGCGCCTGTAACAATTGTTGAATACAAGAATTTGCCTTTAATATCCTCGCCTTGTTCGATCTTTGTTTTGCAAAGATAATCAAGCAGTAAGGCCGCGCTTTCATCACCTGTTAAGTAATCATAGTCTCCCGTTTTATTGCGAACCACAAGGCCAAGACGGTCGGCATCGGGGTCGGTTGCAATAATAATATGGGCACCATGAGCGCGGGCAAATTTGATGGCTTCAATGTAGGCATCTTTTTCTTCAGGATTGGGGTTTTTGGTGTGGCTAAAATTTGGGTCCGGCTTCATTTGATCAACAACCGGTATGACATCATAACCAATAACGTTAAGCGCCCGCATCCCAAGTTTACGACCGGCCCCATGTTGCGGCGTAAAGACGATTCGGAAGCCATTCTTATTTTGGTCACGTCGAAGTTGTAGTTTTAATACCTTTGAGAAGTATGTTTCTTCAACATCGTCGCTCAGTAATGCATAGTGATTTTCTACTTCTCCCAGTTTAATATCCAGAAAAGAAGGAAGTTTACTCATCTCTTCAAGTAAGGCATCAACTTTATCAGGGGTCATTTGGGCGCCGGTATCATCATAAACTTTAAACCCATTATAATTCTTTGGATTATGAGAAGCGGTAATCATAATGCCACCAACCGTTTTTAAGTGGCGCACTGCGTAGCTAAGAAGTGGCGTCGGTTTTAATTCATCAAATAAAAAGGTCTTAATACCCACACTTCGTAACGCGCGTGAGGTTTCTTCGGTAAATTCTTTATTCATATGACGGTTATCGTGGGCAATCACCACGCCCCGCGTTTTTGCATCAGGATAGTGTTTTAAAAGATAAAACCCAAAGCCCAGAGCCGCACGGCGAATCGTAAAAATATTTAGTCGATTCGTCCCCGCGCCTAAAATGCCCCGCATGCCTGCCGTTCCAAACTCTACATCTTGGTAGAAGGCATCCGTTTTGGATTTTTGGCTCATCGTTTTAAGTTCACGGACAAGTTTTTTCGGCATCTCCGGATGTTTCAGCCACGTTTCATGTAATTGATCAATATTTCGCATAACTATCCTCCTATTAATGTCATTAATTCTTTTGTGTTATCGGCAATAAATGTTTTCTCATTTAAATAATCAAGTGGGAATTCTAGATTCATAAAGGTTAAGGCATAAGCATTAAGCGCAAACGGATAGCCGTCACCCTTCTTACCGTATTTTTGATCACCCAAAATAGGATGACCAAGGTTTTGAAAATGAACCCGAATTTGATGTTGGCGCCCCGTTAAAAGTATCGCTTCAAGGTAGGTCTTATCTTTTCCATACTTTAGGACTTGATAACGCGTTGAAGCCACATGACCTTTTGGGTCTACTTTTACGATTCCGTTTTCTTTAATGAGCGGGAAATTAATTATCCCAACATCAGGTTTCACTATACCATAAACGACCAATCGGTAGGCGCGACGGACCATTGATTCATTCGTAAAAGCGTTTGCAAGCACTTGATGTGTCACTTGTTTCTTACTGAAGACTACCACACCGTCCGTGTCTTGATCAATACGGGCCACGGGCGAAGGAATGTAGCCTCTGGCAGTTGGATCAAATTCTCCCTTTCGAAATAAATAGGTTAATACCATATTGGCAAGTGTTTCTATTTTTTCATTTTGTGTTGAATGAACGAGGAGCCCACTTTTTTTATGCGTGACTAAAATTTGATCATCTTCATAGAGAACATCAAAGTCTTTCTCAACTTCTGCAAAAGCATAAGGCGTTAAAAACTCTGACGCTTGAGCCTCTGTTAAAAAGATTGTGACACTGTCATCAATCTCTAAAATATAGTCTTCCTTGATGCGAGCATTATTTACTTTTACATCCTTAGTACGTAATAATTTATAGATGAGACTCAGCGGTGCCGCCGGCATCATTTTTTTTAAGAACTTGTCTATGCGCTGCCCAGCATCGAGTGAAGTGACCATAAATGTCTTTTTTTCCATGTGTTTATTTTACCATTTTATCGGTGTCCATATGTTAAGATATAGAAAGAATTGGAGGCAAAATGTTTAAAGAAGCTGGCGTCAATCCACCTGCTGGAATGTTCTCTTGGGGACATCTCATTTTACTCACTTTTTTTGGTGTTCTCGCCATGGGCTTTTACCATTTTAGTCGTTCCTGGACACGCAAGAAAACCGTGCACTTTTTTAAAATCTTCTCACTCGTCTTATTTGCCCTTGAAATCTTTAAAATTGTTTGGAATGTCTCAACCTACGGGATTAATATCATTGCCCTCAATCGCTTCATTCCGCTTTATTATTGTTCTATCTTTCTTTATGCCTTCATCCTTCTTAGTTGGGGTCGCGGTAAAATTGCCCATGCAAGTTTAGTATGGATGACTTATGGTGGTTTAATTGCCGGGGTTGCTTTCCTTCTTTATCCATCTAGTTCGTTACTTGAATACCCGTTTTACCACTTTTTATCGATTCATTCGATCTTCTTCCATATGTCACTTGTACTTATTAGTCTGATGATTTTAAGAGGCAACTTCTATGAGCCAAATAAGAAGGACTTTATGCCTTTTGTCTATTTTTCACTACTTTTTATGGGTCTTGCTTTTATCATAAACAAACTTGTTGGTACGAACTTGATGTTTCTTGGAACCCCAATTGCGATCGCCCCTTTTATTTGGTTAAACAATCAGTCCCCCGTTTTATTTGAATTTGTTATGTTTTATGCCCAACTATTTTTACCTTTCCTCTTTTCTCATTGGACATTTCTTTTCCTCACAAGATATACCGCGATTAAAATCTATAAAAACACAACCGAAACATCATACAAATCGTGACAATTATTTGATTAGTTGCTATAATTAACCCCGGTCATGGAGAAATACCCAAGTGGCTGAAGGGGCTGGCTTGGAAAGCTAGTAGACGTGTAACAGCGTGCGAGGGTTCAAATCCCTCTTTCTCCGCCATATAAGAAGCATAGGTTTGATACAATACGTATCAGGCCTTTTTTTCATGAATCAATAAATGATACAATAACTACAAAGAACATAAAGTACAAGAAAAGGGTATCAGTTCAATATTCTAATTTACACTAAGTACATGTTTTTGGTATCAGTTCAGAAATTCCAAAATAAAAATGGCTAAATTAAGGCGTAATTCAAGGGTGTGTAATTGTACCGAAATAGGTTAAGCAACCCATTGACATTAAATAAGATTTATGAAAATAAGGGCTTTTTTAATGATTGTTACGTTTTCCTATCCATTAACAGTAAAAAGTCTAGAAAAAGTAGTGCCCCGAATATTTATTATCATTTATCGGTAGATATATGCCGAATATATGTATAATATATCTATGGAAAATCAAAAAGAACTCGTGATTATTACCGGCGCCGCCGGCCATCTTGGTCAAACAATGATCCATGCTTTCGGTGAGAATTACGATCTTTTACTTGTGGATATTGATCTACGTAAACTTGAAAAGTTAAATGAATTAAATCATAAACGATTCAGTATATTAAAGGTTGACATCACGAGCACGATCGACCTTGCTAAGTTATCTTCGTATATCAAAGCCCGCGGCGGTTTTAAATACCTTATCCACCTAGCCCGTGTCGGACCAGAGGTTTTGGATATTGCTAGTATTTACAAAGTAAACCTCATCGGAACGCGGAACCTATTTAATTATTTATATCCACTTATTCGACCTAAAGGGGTCATGATCAACATTGGTGCTTCCTCTTCTTTCCTAACACCAATTCCTCAAATGGTTTTCTCCTTGTTGAGTGACCCCTTTAACCAAAAGTTTTTAGATAACATTACGCCCTTGACCCCAACACCAAAAGACGCTTATTGGTGGTCAAGATATGCCGCTGCTTGTCTTTTTAAAAATGATACGATGAAGTGGCAATTAAAAGAAGCTAGAATCGTATCCATTTTTCCGGACATCGTCGAAAAATCATCTTTAAATTTGGATCCTTGTGAAATTAAAACTTCCTCAACTGTGTCAAAGGAGATTTTTAAAGAGGATGGAACCAAACTTGTTGAACTTATACGATACATTATTTGTGAAGACAATCTTCACATGAGTGGCATTAATGTCATCATTAACGAAGACGGACAAATTTCGTATTTTAACGACTTAAAATAGATTAATCAACTCATTATTTCCTCACTTAAATAATGGTATAATCCGTATTAGGTAGAATATGAAAATTTTTATTATTGGCATCACCGGACTTCTTGGCAGCGAAACTGCCCGCTGTTTATTTCGCGATGGTCACGAAATCTCCGGTTTATCACTCGCTTCAATTCCGTTGGACTTTGAGCTTCCGCCACAAATCCAAATCCATATTAAGGATTACCTTACGATTTCTACTGAAGAATTTAAGGCACTTGTTACCGGTTTTGACGCCCTCATCTTTGCAGCTGGTATTGATGAAAGAATAAAAACACCGCCACCGGCTTATGAAATATTTAACAAATATAATGTTGATCCCCTCCGTAAATTAATTCCCGTAGCGAAGGATGTTGGGGTTAAACATCTGGTTGTGTTTGGCTCCTACTTCACGCACTTTAATGAAATAAGACCTAAACTTGAACTTGCAAAACATCATCCGTATATTAAGAGTCGTCAATTACAAAAAGAACTGGTATTAAGTTTTAGTGATGAAAACTTTGATGTTTCACTCTTAGAACTCCCTTATATTTTTGGCACTCAAAAAGGTCGTAAACCCGTTTGGACATTCTTAATTAAGATGCTTTTAAAAATGAAGGGCTTTACCTACTACCCCGCTGGCGGCAGTGCTATGGTCACCGTCAAGCAGGTCGGAGAAGCTGCAAAAGGGGCCCTTTTTGAAACGAAGGGTGCAAAAGCCTATCCGATTAGTTACTACAACACTTCTTGGAAAGAGATGTTAACCGTGATGCATCGTGCCATCAGTAAACCAAAACGAAAGATCATCGTCGTCCCCTATTTTATATACAAAATCATCATGAAACATATTTATCGAATAGATCAAATAAACGGATATGAAGGGGGATTAAATCTCGAAAAATTTGCAGCAATGCATTGCTCTTACCAATATATCGATCCCGCCACAACCATTAGCCTTGGTGTCGGTCCGGATGATTTAGAGGCAGCCATCTATGAGTCAAGTAAGCTTAGTTATGACATCATTAAAAATAGTAACCCTGTAATCGAAATGGAAATCACAAAATAGAGGAGAACCGCCATGTTAGAACTTCGTAATATTAGTCGCATATATAAACAAAAGAAAGGGCCGCAAGTCGCCGCCCTTGATCAAGTCTCATTGACCTTCAATAAAAAAGGAATGGTCTTTATCTTAGGAAAATCAGGTTCTGGTAAATCCACCCTTCTTAATGTAATTGGCGGTCTTGATAAATATACAAGCGGCGACCTTCTTATCAAGGGTAAATCAACCAAAACTTTCACACAAAGTGAATTCGATAGTTATCGTAATACGATGATCGGATTTATCTTTCAAGAATACAATGTGCTCGATGATTTTACAGTTGGGCAAAATATCGGTATCGCCCTTGAACTTCAAGGCAAGAAAGCTGATAGTGCAACGATCAATGAATACTTAGATCTTTTAGACATGCTTGGTTATGCAACTCGAAAACCGAATACCCTTTCCGGTGGGCAAAAACAACGGGTCGCGATTGCTCGGGCCCTTGTCAAAAACCCCGAAATCATCATGGCGGATGAGCCAACGGGAGCCCTTGATAGTGCCACAGGTCGTCAATTATTTGAGTCATTAAAAAAACTTTCGGAAGATAAACTCATCATCGTTGTTACCCATGATCATGAATTTGCAGAAACTTATGGCGACCGAATTATTGAATTTAGCGACGGAAAAGTAATTCGTGATATTACAAAAGACAATACCGCAATAAAGAAAGAGAAAGTAATTAATGAAAATGGTATTACTGTGTCTGCTGGTTATGTCTTAACCGAAGAAGACCTTAAAGAAATTAATGCCTACTTAAAGGGGCGAGAAACGAAAACGACGATTTCGGTTTCAAGTAGTGACTATAAATTTAATCCTACCACCCAACCTGAGCCCTTTCCTCAAGCCGCAAAGTTGCCGCTCATTAAGTCACGGTTACCGTTTCTTTCCGCACTTAAAATTGGGGCTAGCGCATTAAAACATAAGACCTTTCGTCTAGCGCTTAGTATCTTGCTGGCATCAACTGCTTTTGCGATGTTTGGCCTCACAGATACAATGGCAAGCTTTAATCAACATAACACGACCTTAAATACAATGATTGATGTAAAAGTTGAAACCTCCTCAATTAAAAAAATACAACGTACAAAAACAGAATTTGATAATTATTATTTTGAAAATGACCTTCGCTTAACTGACCAGGATATCACTTCTTTAAATGCCATTCATGAGGATGTAGCCATTTTCCCGATGCTTAAAAATGAGACCTTTGGTTATACTAATCACGTCGGCGATGCCGAAGCCATGTCTAATGATCCTTACTTTGGTTATGTTACTGAAAGTGGGTTCACCCACCTCACAACCGCAGATTTAACTAAAGCAAACTTACGTTTGCGAGCCGGCCGTTTACCTGAAGAAATTGATGAAATTGTCATTCCCCAATATGTGTTTGATATGTTCAAGAAATTTGATTTTCGGACCAATAGTTTATCGGATAGGGTCAAAATTAATACATATCAAGATATTATCGATAAAACCATGACGACCTTCACGACTAGTTATACAATTGTAGGGGTTATGGATACGAATCTTGATTACACCCCTTTCCAAAAGCTCGCTGACGCACGTCAAGATCCAACCATTAATACCTTTATGGTTTATCTTCAATATCAAGAATACTTAAAATCGTCCTTTCACCAAACTATCTTTGTCCATGAAGATTTCTTCGCGGACAAAGCGACACAAATTGTTGAATACATTAACCCATCTGGAACGTATTTTTATTTTGATTATTTAGATGGCGGTGAGTTCCGTGATTACCAATATATTAATTCGTTTTACCCAACATCGAATCTCGATAAAATGAAAACTGCGATCTTCTTTGATGAAAGTACGACCGCTGAAACAATGACAACTCATGAGTACGTCATTAATGCTTCACTCCTTAAGTTTGAGGTTCCCGCTTTAGACAGCATTGTGAGCACAGGTATCGCAGCCGTCACCGATGATTTAGTCGCCACCACGGCTAACGATGAGGCGATTGAAGCTTTTCTCAAACAATTTTATGACAGTTTTGACTTTGCAAGCCCCGATGATGTTAAACCTTATACCACTTGGACAGCTTTAGAACAAACTGAATATCGCTATGCCTACGCGGACGTTCTCTTAACCCCGTACATGTTTTATGAAACGAATCCATTTCAACCACTTATAACTGGCAAAACGTTGCTCATCAATAAAATTAAAGGGCCAATTGCTTCGTCTCTCGATCCAATCACCTTTGAATTAGTGAAGGAAGACGGAAATGGCCCGCAAAAATATTCAAATTCAAAAATTGTCGGTGTTGATTTTGATTTTGGTAACTTTCTTTATGTAACGGATGCCTATCAAGTCACCCCCCGCCTCTATATCAGTAGCGATACGGCCTCATTATTCGGCCTATCCCTAAATGGTATCTACCCGACTGCGATTGTTTACCATGGTCAAAACAAGGACATCATGAAAAAGATTGTAAGTCTCAATTATGATGGAACCGGCAATCAGACTGGTGAGTTCTTTAGAATCAACAACCAAGTGCTTGCGATAGTGAATACTGTGGGTTCTTATCTTGAAATGTTCTCTCAAATCTTTACGATTATCGGTACCATCTTTGCAATTTTCGCAGCTTTATTACTCGTTAACTTTATCACCCTCAGTGTGGCATTTAAGAAACAAGAAATAGGTATTTTACGGGCAATTGGAGCGCGAGGGGTTGATGTGTCAACGATCTTTATGAACGAAGCCGGGATCATCGCCTTAATTAATTATGTAATTGCCTTAACAGCGACCATTATCATATCCGGGGTCATCAATAATTATTTCAAAACACAATTTGGCATTGACCTTATCATTTTGATTGTTGGTATTCGTCAAATCTTACTCATCCTCGTCATTGCTGTTGGGATTGCGGCATTATCAAGTTTCATCCCCGTCTTTAGATTAACCCTTAAAAAGCCGATTGATGCGATTAAAGGGCGATAAAAAAAGAACCCTTTGGGGTTCTTTTAATCATCATTTAAAAATTTATTTTATCGGACGAATATAGAATTTGCCAAATACTTGCCGGAGATCGCTGACATTAACAAAGGCGCGTTCATCAACTTGTTGAATGAGGCGAACGACATCGGCCACTTCATTACTTGAGACGGTCATATAAATAATCGTTTTTTCACTATTACTAAAGACGCCCATTCCTTTAACCGTTGTGGCACCATGTGGGAAGTTTGAAATAAGTATCGTTGCAAGTTCTTCGTGATTCGTAATAATTTGGACTTGCGCTTTTTTATTGCGGACGTTAATGAGGTCAATCACAAATGACGTCATCACCAAATAAGTAATACTCGAAATAAAACTTGTGATGGCAACGTTCACATTTGTAATACCAGGATCGGTAATGACATCGGAAGTCGTGCTTGGTTTAATTAAATTTAAGACAAAATAAAAGGAAACGACCACAATATTAAAGGACACATTATATTTACCAACGCCCTCACTTTTACGATTCGCAAAGTAATACGCAATGATATCCATGCCACCACTACTTACGTTGCCTTTAAAGGCAATTGCAGCGCTAAAACCGGCCAAAATACCAGCGTATAGTGTTCTTGTTAATTGAGAATCATATAAGACGGATGTTTCCCAACTTTGCGGAATTAAACTGATAAAAGTAGACGCAAGAAACACATTAATAATTGAAAAAATAGTAAATCTTTTGCCGATTTTTAGCCAACCGAGAATGAAAACGGGAATATTAAGCAGAAAATAAAGGATCGATTGTAAGACATTTTCGGCCACTAATTTAAAACCGAGAATATCATAAATTAATTTAACAAAGTTTTGACTAAGACCCGATACGCCCCCACCGACGAAAAGCACTTGACGTCCGCTCACACTATTCATGGTAGCGATCGAAGGATGGATAAAAAGTCGGAACGCCAAAGCATAGGAAAAAGCACTAATGGCAACGAGAATCAGAAGATAAAACCACTCTAAGAATATTTTAAGCCGTGGTCTTTTGGCTATCACATTTTTTAAATCACTAATCAATTTGAATCTACGTCCCATTGCATTTCCTCGCTCACAAAGATTATAGGTAAAACCCTTTAAAGTTGCAATGTTAATTCGCTAGATTTGGTATTTTTATTGAAAGCAGCTGATTAATCTATGATAAGATTTAAAAGCTGATGAAATTTGAAGAAAAAGACTTATCTTTTGTTTGAAAATTTATAAGTGTAATGCTATTATTAAACGTGCTCTATTATAAATAGAAGGAGGAAACATTTAATGAAAAAAATCTTAAGTG
>CAYPGR010000010.1:0-39485 GCA_964410505.1 uncultured Staphylococcaceae bacterium | reverse complement strand
TCTGGTCCGCCATCGCAAGTGTAGTTCAATGGTAGAACATTAGCCTTCCAAGCTAAATACGCGGGTTCGATTCCCGTCACTTGCTCCAGATTTCGCATAAAGACACTTGGTGTCTTTTTTCTTTAACAAAAGCAAACTTAACGCGAAAAATCGTTGACTTTACCGACATATTGTCGTATTATAAGACCAACTCCGAATCCAATCGAGTGGGGGACCCAAATTGATCGGGGGTGAATCGAGCAATCGTAAGGATACTTAATGTCCTGAACCCGTCAGCTAACCTCATAGGAGTCATTAAGCATCGAAGAAATACATGAGGTGCTCATATGGATCCAATCTATGTCTTAATCTTTAAAATCGCTGTGGTCTTACTGGTCGGTTTTATTGGGGCAATCATCGCCCGCAAATTCAAACTCCCGAACGTGTCGGGTTTTTTAGTGCTTGGCCTTATTCTCGGCCCATCACTTGGGTTAATCTTTAAAGGTTATCCTGGCTTTATCACGAAAGCAGAAAATGAATCGCTAAATTTTATTAGCCAAATCGCCTTAGCCTTTATTGCCTTCTCAATCGGGGCCGAATTTTCTGTGAAAACGATTAAAAAAGTAGGTAAACCGATTTTAGTCATGACCACAACCGAAGTTCTTGGCGCGGTCTTAGTTGTGTTTTTTGCCATGTTTTTACTACCAAAACCGGCTAATATCATGCCGAACGGCTATAATCCCTTTGCAAGCGGAAATATTGCCTTTGGTTTGATTCTAGCGTCAATGTCGGCCGCCACAGCTCCTGCTGCGACGTTGATGGTCATTCGTCAATACCGGGCTTACGGTCCAGTCACCAAGGCCATCTTACCAATTACCGCCCTTGATGATATCTTTGGCATTGTGGTCTTTGGCTTTTTTATGTCTTTCGCCCAACTCTTACAACCAAGTGGTCCTCTTCCACCTGTTTGGCTGATGATATCAAAACCATTTATTGAAGTTTTTGGATCGATTGGCTTTGGGATGCTCGTCGGCTTTATCCTTTCAAAAGTCGTCAATAAATTTGATAAGATTCGGGATGACTTGCAAATCCTTGCCTTACTTGCCGTTTTTGCGACGATTGGTGGTAGCTACTTTATTAACTACTGGCTTGAACCTTACGGCATCGCCATTAGTCAATTACTCGCCAACATCATGGTCGGCACCATGATTGCCAACATCGCCAAAAAACCCGAAATGAGTTTTAGTGCAATTAATGATTTTGCGACGCCATTTTACGTGATGTTCTTCACCCTTGCTGGAGCGGGACTTGATCTTGCAATTCTAGGCACTAATCCGCTCTTACTTGCCTTAGCTGGCATTTATATTCTTGCCCGTGGCTTTGGGAAATGGCTTGGTATCGCCGTCGGCGCGAAAATAGTCAATGCCGAGCCAACCATTAAAAAATATTTAGGGATTGCGCTTTTACCACAAGGTGGGGTCTCGATTGGCCTTCTTGCCGTTGTCTTCGTTCAAATGTATCCAATGTATTCAGAAATTTCGACTATAATAATGTTATCAATACTTGTGTATGAAACCTTTGGACCACTCTTCGCCAAGTTTGCGATTAGTAAGGCTGGCGAAATCAATGGTCTTGATCGATTAGAAGAAATGTCGGGTCTCGAAGGAATCGAGTTATCCGAAGAAGGAGCTTAATATGCATATCTTATTCATCGTCTTAAATGATCTTTCATTCCTAGACCAAATCCTTGCCAAATTCTTAGACTTAAAAGTTCGCGGCGCAACGATTATTGATAGCCAAGGCATGGCCGCCGCAATTATGCAAAATGAAGGCATGATGGGATTGCGTTCAGGTCCATTCTCACGGTCGCTTGAAAATGATCAAAAAGAATCAAAAACCATTTTTACGGTCATTCCTGAAGAAGAAAAAGTCCATGAGGTAGTCCGCGAAATTCAAAGTATTTTTGAACACTCTAAGAAGCAAGTTATTGGCTTTATGTTTACCATGCCAGTCAGCGGTATTTACCCTTTTAAACCCAAAATTTACTAAAGACCATTTATCGAAATATGACCCGTGGAAACACGGGTTTTCTATTATCTGATCGTCGTGCTTATCATCTGAATTCAAACGAGGATTGACATCTTTGAGTTATGATATAATTTAAAAGCAATGAAAAATAAAAAAGAACCGACCTTTAATGAATATTTAAATCACCTTAATCCAAATGATGTCCAAGCCGTCAAAAGTTTTTTTGTCAATTTTAAACAACATATGAGCCTACCGCTTAGTGAAGAAAAGAAATTACGGCAAGATCTCGAAGTTGCGCTGATGTATTATAACGCGATTGGTGTTTCGGTCACCGAAGCATTAAGACGGCTTGATAACGAAAACCTTGGCGGGTTTTATGCCCGACCACCCCTTTTATATTACGCCCTCGATGATTCCGCGAAAATTTATCCTTTATCCATGAAACACGGGGTAATGAATGTCTTTCGTCTATCCGCCATCTTAAAAGATGATATTATTCCGGCGCTCCTTCAAATCGCCTTAACCTTTACCATTAAACGGTTTCCGCGATTTGCCACCACCCTTAAGAAGGGATTCTTCTGGCATTATTTAGACGCGAATAAGCAACATTACGCGATTGAAAAAGAAGAACACTTACCGTGTCGCCCGATTAAGGTCTCAACCACGGGTTCAAAAGCTTTCCGTGTCCTTTATTTCAAAGGGCGCATTAGCGTTGAATTCTTCCATACCTTAACTGACGGCCGTGGGGGGATGGTTTTCTTACAAACGCTGATTGCCACCTATTTAGAATTAACGGGGGTCGCAAAAGTAGCGCATCCAGGCATTCTTGATATTAATAGTTGCCCCGACCCGGGCGAAGACGCCAATGAGTTTAAACGGGCCGAAGCAAAGAAAGCCTCGGGTTTTAAAGACAAAAAAGCTTTACAAATGAGTGGCCGAATTGCAAATATCGTCCCCGCACAAATCTTACATCTTAAACTTAGCGCCCAAGCCCTTAAGGAAGTTTCTAAAGCACATGGGGTGACGATTACGAATTATCTCCTTGGCCTTTTCTTGCTCGCCTCTAAATACGCAACCGAAGAAGTAAAAGGTGATATCTCAATTCAACTACCTGTTGATATGCGCAAATTTTATCCTTCCAATACACTTGCGAATTTCTCAATGTATGCCGGGATCCGTTTTAATGTGAATGAGATTACGATATTAGATAAAATCTTACCGCTTATCAAAAAACAATTAGAAGAAAAAGCAAATTACGAAAAGATGAGCGAAATGATGTATAGCGCCCATAAAATGAACCGTGAAGTACGTGCGGTCCCCCTATTTTTAAAATCGCCAATTGCAAAAATTGCTTATGGCCTCATTGGTGAAGCCATCTTTACGACCACCTTCTCGAATATCGGCGTGGTGAACGCTCCGCCTTACTTTAGTGACTACATTGATAGTTATGACTTTATCCTTGGGCCACCGCAGGTAAACCGCGCGGCTTTAACCTTAATTACCTTTAAAAATGTATCAACCTTAACCATCACAAAAAGTACCAAAGATCCTTCGTTTGAAGAAGAACTTTATCGACTTTTACAAAAAGATGGTTTGCAATTTGAATTAGAAGGGAGTGCCCTATATGAACCTAAACGTCGTATACCCCGCAAAAAGTATAAGAAGAGACCTTAGACGAAACGCCATCTATTGGGCAAAATATCCTTTCGTCCTCGGCGCCATAGCGAGTCTTGTTGTCAACCTCTTAATTGGTGGCCCTTTATGGAGTGCAATCGTTATTTGGGGACTTTGGTTAATTTGGCAATTTTTCTTTATTCCAACTTTAGTTGAGCACAATCGAACGAGTATCGCTGTTAAAACATCAATCAATGTAACCATTCTGATCATCATTATTTATTTGATCTATCCTGCTTGGCCGGGCGTTGAAGTTGCTGCCCTTGTCGTTGGTGGTGGCCTACTTATTACCGCTATCTTATTCTTTTCTAATGTCGCCCGCCAAAAGCAAAATGTCTTCCCTTTACTTATCTTTGTTCTCATTTCGATCATCTTTGCAAGTGTCGCCTACATCTTCCGTCAAGAAGAACCCTTAGGCTGGGCCATGCTCGTCGCTATCAGCCTTGCGCTTGCCATTTTTCTATCGACCGCCATCATTTTAAAAATCAACTTCATCCGCGAACTAAAAAAACGTTTTATGATGTAATTTAGACAAGACATTTTTGGGATTTTGTGTATAATATTTTTACTGCAGCTGTAGTTTAGTGGTAGAACTTTAGCTTCCCAAGCTAACCGTGCGGGTTCGATTCCCGTCAGCTGCTCCAAAAATGAATGAATTAGCTTCCAAATCTAGAAACAAATCGGAAAAGATTAACTTGGATTGGGAGTTTTTTTATTTCAGGCTTACATAAGCGAATATCGTGCATGAAATCATGTATAATATTTTTATTGATTTAGGGGGATTATATGACTAATTCGACCGGATATACTTACACCGCAATCTTCTTCTTGCTCTTAATTATTGCCTTCGTGATTAAATCATTAGTTCACCAGCGGCATTTTGGTAAATATTCAAAACTTGAGTCACTTTTAAAATATTTCATGATCTTTTTACCGATGATTTATCTTTTTGTGATTGACCTTGACTGGTCTTTTGGTCTCAACTTTTTGCCAAGTCAAAATAGTGCCGATTTGACGTGGAGTGTCTTCCACATTGGTTCACTTGTGGTGATGCTTATTTTTATGGCGATTCTATTAGCGCGCGCTCCGATTGACGCTAAAAGTCAACGCCGTTATCTAGGGGGCCGGTTAGATGCTGTTGACCATACGATTTTCCAACTTGGATTGATGATGGTTGGAATCGAGATATTCAAACAACTTGTCTTTTTAAATCTAGGTGATGGACTCGCCAATTACCAATGGTATGGGCTTCCCTTACAATTTTGTTCCGTTCCGATATTCTTATATCCTCTCTCTCCGCTTGTAAAAAATAAACGGATTAAGGATGCCTTATATTCCTTTATTGCCATCTTCACGCTTGTTGCCGGCTTATCGGTCATGCTTGTTGGGGGTAGTGTCTTTACGTTAAACGTTTCCATCTCTATTCACACCATGCTTTGGCACGGGACGATGGTCATTGTCGCAAGTTACGTGATGGTCGCCCGTAAATTAGGAAGCAAGTGGCGTCAATACGTGGAGGCTTTAATCGTTTTAGCAATCTTAGTCGTGATCGTTCAGATTGTTAATGTGAGTTTCCATTTCTTAAGTTTTAAATTCCCAGGGTTAGAATCGTTTGATGGTTTCTTTATCAATCCATGGGCCATTAATCAAAATATGCCAGTCTTAAGTAATATCCGCATTGCCCTTCAAGAGAGTGGCATGCATGTCGCTTTTGTCGGTATCATCTTCACCCTTTTATATTTAACAACCTTTGCGGTGGGTGGTCTTTTAATCTTTGGAGTTGCCCGTTTAATTCATCACCAAGTTAGCACTAAATCACATTTAAATGAAAGCCAAGTAAAGGTTTAATTATGAAAAAAAAGCTCATTATTGCCACGCATAACCCCAACAAAGTAAAAGAATATCGTTCTCTGTTTGCGAGTACAGAATATGAAATTATCAGTCTTAGTGATCTAAACTTCCATGATGATATCATTGAAAACGGTGAGACGTTTGCCGATAATGCCATCATTAAGGCAACGACCATTCATGAACGCTTTAATTTACCCGTCATTGCCGATGATAGTGGGCTAAGTATTACCGCCCTTGATGGGTTTCCTGGCGTTCAATCCGCCCGCTTTATGGATGGCGAACCTTACACCGCTAAAAACCAAGCCATCATCGAAAAACTTATCGATCACAGTGATCGTTCCGCCAAATTCGTGGCAGCGATTGCCCTCGTTGGGGTCGATCTCTTTCCGCAAGTATTTATTGGTGAAGTGAAGGGTACAATCCTAACCGAACAACGAGGAAACGATGGTTTTGGATATGATCCTATTTTTTTCTATCCGGATTTTCAAAAAACATTTGCTGAATTAACCATGACCGAAAAAGAAAAAATTTCCCATCGCGGTAAAGCAACTGACTTATTACTCAATTATTTAAAAGATCATCCGTTCTAAAACATCAAATATTGGCGGATTTTATGGACAATTTTAATATCTGCCCCGAGAAAAGGCAGTTTTAATATATCATCTTTCGTATAGAACCCAGCACTTTGATGGACAAATAAAGAAAAACTCGGGTCTTCAGTCGTGGCAATGAAGACATCCATTTCAAGTTGAAAAGTTGGATAGTCATGACTAACGTGCATAAAAAGATCACCGACTACAATATCCATCGCTAATTCTTCAAGAATTTCCCGTCTTAAAGCCTCTTTTGGCGTTTCATTCGGTTCAATTTTACCACCTGGAAACTCAAACTTCCCAAAGCGGTCATCGTTTTCATTGCGCGCGGCGGCAAATAATTTTCCTTCATGGAAGATAAGTCCTGCGACAACATGCTTAACTTGTTTTTGATTCATAAGTCATTTCCTTCATTCCTTAGTAGTATAGCAAACATTCACGCGATCCGCTTTGATTATTAATCGGGATTATTTTATCGATATTGTGCTTTATTTTGCTTTATCACTACTATATATGGTCCATTTTGTTTATAATATATGTGGCTTAAATAGAGGAGGATGAAACATGCCAAGAATTATAGATGTCTACGCTCGCGAAGTCATTGACTCACGCGGCAACCCAACCATTGAAGTTGAAGTTCAAACCGAATCAGGTGCTTTTGGAAGAGCGATTGTTCCAAGTGGTGCAAGTACTGGTGAACGGGAAGCTTTAGAACTCCGTGATGGCGATAAAAGTCGCTTTCTCGGAAAAGGTGTTTTAACAGCCGTCAAAAATGTTAATGAAATCATTGCCCCTGAAATTATTGGAATGGATGCAGATGATCAAGTCGGTATTGATATGACCTTACTTGAACTTGACGGCACACCATTTAAAAAGAACTTAGGTGCTAACGCCTTACTCGGTGTCAGCTTAGCTGTCGCCCGTGCCGCTGCTGATTACTTTGGCATGAGTTTATATAATTACATTGGCGGACCAAACGCCAAAGAACTACCAGTCCCAATGATGAACGTCATTAATGGTGGTGCGCACGCTGATAGCAGCGTTGACTTCCAAGAATTCATGATTATGCCTGTTGGTGCACCAAGCTTAAAAGAAGCCTTACGGTGGGGTGCGGAAGTATTCCACAGTTTAAAAAGCGTCTTAAAAGCCAAAGGTCACATTACCGCAGTTGGTGATGAAGGCGGTTTCGCCCCAAACCTTGCGAGTAACGAAGAACCAATTCAAGTCATCATGGAAGCTATTAAAAAAGCTGGCTATGTCCCAGGCAAAGATTTCTTTATCGCCCTTGACGTGGCCGCGAGTGAATTCTATGACGAAAAAACAAAGAAATATGTCCTTAAAAAATCAGGCGGCGCAATTAAAACCAGTGAAGAAATGGTCGCTTGGTATGAAGAACTCGTCGCTAAATACCCAATTATCTCGATCGAAGACGGCTTAGCCGAAGGCGACTGGGACGGTTGGAAAGTCTTAACCGATCGTTTAAGCAAAAAAATTCAAATTGTTGGCGATGACCTCTTCGTGACCAATCCATCAATCCTTAAAGAAGGGATTGAAAAAGGGATTGCCAACTCCATTTTAATTAAATTAAACCAAATTGGTACCTTAACTGAAACCTTAGATGCAATGCAAATGGCCGAACGTGCGGGTTACACCTGTGTTGTCAGCCACCGTTCAGGTGAAAGTGAAGACACCACCATTGCCGACCTTGCCGTCGCATTAAATGCGGGTCAAATCAAAACCGGTTCGATGAGCAGAACCGATCGGATTGCCAAATACAATCAATTAATCCGTATCGAAGACGACCTTGCGGAACGGGCCATCTTCCCTGGTTTAAAAGCATTCTACAACATCAAAAAATAACCCCTTTCAAATAAGTTTGATATTAAGAGGGTAATTCTGCCCTCTTTTTTTATGCACTATTGAATACAACCCTTCGTAAATATATGTATAATTTAAATGGAGGTTCATCTTATGTTACATGATACTTTTCACCAAATTGTCGCACCCCTCTTTCTTTTAGGGGATTTTGGCAGTTTGTTAAGCGGCTTTGATTTCATCGGGACCATTTTTGGCATCTTAAATCAAATCCCTTTCCTTGTTGATGCATTTATTGCCGCGGCCTTAGTTGGCGCCATCTTACGCGGTATTTTCAAAAAGTTTTGGAAAGTCGTGTGGCGCGGCATTATCTTTGTTGGGCTCGTTATTACCCTCATTTTAATGGCTGGCACGGTTGCGCCTTATATCGGCCAACTGCCAATCCCACTTAAAGGGTTTGCTGATGGCAATGAAATGAATTACGCCAACTTAGCGCAAACCATTAACGGGGTTATGCTTCAATCTGGTTATGACGCTGATTATGCTTTAGCGTTCACGGACGTGGTGCTTAAAAACTTAGTCATTTTCTTTGGGGTTCCACTTTTAGCCATGCTCACTCCACTTGTCAGCGCCCTTACTTATCCAATCTTCAGTCTTTTACTTTCAAAGAAATTAAAGAAGCTCAAACTCATTCCCGCAAAACTTGCAATCAGTGTTGGATTAACGATTATTGCTGTGATGGTCTTTGCGATTCCAATGGCGACCCTTGTCCCACCCCTCACCGCGGTTAAAGCAACGCTCGCGGAAGGAACTCTGCTTTATAAATTCCTTCATCCTGAAGTGATCGGTTTCTTAGAATTATTCACTGTTGAAAAATCAATTTTCCTTAAAATTGTAAACCTCGGCAATGTCGCTGCTAACTTAAACTTCTTTAGTGCCTTTACCTATAATGGCGCAAGCTTAAAATTAAGCGACGAATTACCGCTTATCTTACAAGCCATCAACAATGTCGTATATACGACCGCTTAATTAATCATTACTTGAACATCAAAGCTAAGACTTTATCAAAATCAAGTGAGAAGGCATAATTGTCAATCTCACTTTTTTTAATGAAAAAAACTTCACCTTCTCGACTGGCCAAAACCTCACCGGAAAAGTCCGAAGTTTTGTAAAGGAGCGCGACATCATTAATCTCTTTTTCAGGCATTGGCCATACAATTTGACCAACATACTCTAAATTCTTAACGACTAAACCCGTTTCTTCTTTCATTTCACGAATTGCACTTTCGGTGAACAATTCATCGGCTTCTACATGGCCACCAGGAAAGGTGAGACCCGGCCAATCTTTCTTTACGCGATTCATGACTAAAATTCGATCACCATTATAAACCATAGTCATATTTGTGTATACATTTTTCATAAGAAAAGGGTACCACAAAAAAGGCAGTTTGACATCATAATAAGTAAGTATTAAAATCCAAACTTAAATGGTATAATTTGATAATAAATATATGATTAAAAAGATTACCGTGGTTGGTTTAGGTTATGTCGGGCTTGCGCAAGCCCTGCTTTTTAATCCTCATCATGATGTAACTGGTTATGATATTGATGAAGAAAAAGTCCGAGCCATTAACGAAGGCACATTTAAAAGTCATGACTTTGACGTTGAAAACGCGTTACTGACCCATCCCCTCCACGCCAGCACCGATTTTAATGCAAGCGTCATCGATAGTGAGCTCGTGATTATTGCCACTCCAACCCATTTTGATGAACATGAAAATACGCTTGATTTATCGTCACTAAAAGAGACATTAGAAAAGATAAGTCGAATGAAACATCGGCCCATCATCTTAATTAAATCGACGATATATAATGGGGCAACATCGCAACTTCAAGCGGCATTCCCGCACTTAACCATTCTTTTTAGCCCCGAGTTTTTACGGGAAGGAAGTGCACTCCTTGATAATCTATATCCCTCAAGGATCGTCATCGGAACACGGCTTGAAAATGAAAAAGAACGACAAATTGCCGAAGAAATTGCTTCCATCTATCAATTGGCGGCTGAAAATAAACCGGTTCCAACACTCATCGTTGGGACGAAGGAAGCTGAGGCCATCAAACTCTTCGCTAATACTTATTTAGCATTACGTGTCGCGTTTTTTAATGAACTTGATACCTATGCGCAAACAAAATCCCTTGATTCCCAAGCCATTATTAACGGCGTAAGCCTTGATCCCCGCATTGGCGATTATTATAACAATCCATCGTTCGGTTATGGCGGCTATTGTTTACCAAAAGATACACGCCAACTAAAGGCGAATTACGAACTCATTCCGGAAGCCCTCATTAGTGCGACCGTCTCCGCTAATGCGACCCGTAAGACCTTTATCGCAAAGAAAATTAAGGAAGCCTACGACAATTTAAAAGGTAACAATAAAGTTATTGGCATCTATCGTTTAACGATGAAAAAAACCGCCGATAATATGCGGGAATCGTCCATTATTGACATTATTAAAGAACTTAAATCAGCTAAACTTCCACTCGTTATCTTTGAACCTCTCTTAAACGAAACTACTTTTTTAGATTACCCCGTCATCAAGGACTTAGAAGCATTTAAAACAATGAGTGCCCTCATTGTCGCAAATCGATACTTCGATGATTTAGATGACGTTAAAGAAAAAGTATTAACGCGTGATATCAAAGGTCGCGATTAATCATTAAGGGCGATATAGTCATAATAAGCATAATTGTGACTATTTTCGGAATGACACACCATAAATTGATAAACTTGATCCCGTAACTTTTCACGGGCCTCTTTTTTTCCGAGTGTACGATCAGGGTAAAAAGGTTCACTTAAGGTAACCGTCATACTTGGTTTTTTTCGGAAACGTCTTTTCCGGTAGGTTGTGACCATAGCAATGCTCGGCGCATCATAATTGACGGGATAGACAAAACTATTCGCCAAAAATGGACGAATGCCTGTATAGTAAGGCCAAATATGCGCTTCCGGATAAATGGCAATAACTTTACGTCTACTGACATAGTAATCCAGGGCTTTCATAAAATTTGCACTCGCGCGAAAATTTGATTTCGTATCCGGTAAAGGAAGTCCACCTAACATCGCAACAATCGTCTTAATGCCTTTAATACTTGTCGCATCAGGGTTTGATAAAATATACACTTTACGCCATAAAGTAACTCCGGCTTGTGGCACAAAACTATCGGCGGCTTGGGTATGATTACCATAAAGGAAAAGCGGTTTCCCCCGTACCTTGCGTAACACCTTCCGGTTTTTAACGCGAAACCCATACCCGATTTTTAACACTAGCACCAAAATCGGAATCGCAAAAAAATAAGTTAAAAAGAAGGCCCCAACCCGATAAAATAAACCACGCCTTACATACGGATAATTTTCATCAATCGGTACTTGTTCGATTTTGGTCCCCGCAAAATCATCATGAAGCAAGTCTTTATAATAAAAAACTTTCTTAGCTACTTTTTTTGCCATTTTTAATTACTGTATAAAGCATTTGTTCCATTTGGTCCATGCAATAGTCATGATCAAATTTCTTCGTATAATTCAAATATTCATGTTTCCGGGTTTCACGTTTTTCGGGATTGTCTAACCAAAAGTCAATCTTCTTCGCCAAGTCATGGGCATCTAAATTCTTAAATAAGTTCAGTTCATCAAGCGCAAAATAGCGGGTGGCACTGCGCGGTGAATTAGCAATTACCGGGACAAGTCCGCAACTGATCGCTTCAAGACAACTAATAGCCTCAATTTCAATTTCTGAGGGATGAACATATAAGGTTGCATTATTTAAAACTTCAACCATTTCACTCCGATTAAAAAAGCGGATAATGGGCGGATGCGGTAACTTATGACCTAAGTGTTTAATCTTGGCTTCAAGCGGTCCAGCCCCGGCAAAGACGAGTTGAATATCGTGTTTATATTTAGAGTATTTAATCGCTCTAATGAGCACATGATGCGTTTTTTCTTTCGATAAACGACCAGTAAAGACGATGGTAAATTTCGCACTCGTCTTTAAGTAATTTGATTCCGCAAGCGTTGGTAAATGCTCAAATCGTTTGTTTACGCCGTTACTAATGACAAAGGCCGGTGTTTTGCCAACTACTTTTTCAAACGTATCACGGCTAAAAGCCGTCGGATAATGTATACCGTCGGCATGTTTATAAAGTCGATTATTAAGCACCTTATAGGTGATACGGTTGGCGACTTTATTATTCATCATTTTTAAGTGTCCCGTTATATTCTCGGCTTGGGTATGAAACCCCGCTGTTAACGGGATGCCATATTTCGTCGCAATTCTGGCAGTCGCTTTCCCAAGTGAAAAACAAAGCATCGAATGGATCACATCTTGATCCTTGAGGGCATCCTCAAGTTTAGCGCGATCTACACGCGCGATGACCACGCCATTTTTTGCAACGTAACGGTTAAAGATTCCAAAATTTAAGGTCGGCATCACCACATAACCGGGGGTATATTTTTTGTCTTGATCAGGGCACACAATCGTGACATCATGTCCCTTTGCAATGAGTGAGCGAATAAAGTTCATGGCCGCAATCGTCGTGCCATTATTTTCCGTGCCTAAAACATCCGACACGACCGCGATTTTTAATTTCTTTTGCATGTCTACTTCCTTCACGAGTCCAACTATTATGATATGCTATTTCAATCAACATTAAAAATAAAATGTTCATCCGAGCAAAACCAAAGAAAAAAGTAGAAAAAAACACTATAATAAAACCATGAAATACGAAGTAAAACTTGGTGCAAAAAGCATCTATATTGGTGAATCACCAGAACAAGCGATTGGGGTCATTGATTACTACCTTAACCGCAATGGCAACATTGTTGCGACTCACACGGAAGTGAATAAGGAATATCGGGGACAAGGGTTAGCGTTTCTTTTGTTTAAAAGACTTATTGAACTCGCAATAGAAAAAGATACAAAAATTGTTCCTTATTGCTCCTATATTTCGGAAATGCTTGAAAAACCCGAATATAACGATTATCTTTATAAAAAATTCTAAAAACGTTAGTCTTTAAAAAAGAGGCACATACTAACATGTACCTCTTTTTATATTTCATTAAAGTTTCTTCAGCGTTGTGTTTAATTGATTGACAATCTCTGGATCAAGTTTAATGACTTGTCGGTCATAAGTCACAAGACCGTTTAGTTCATCTTCTACATCGCTTACTTGCGTATATATCGCCGCTGCTAAGCCTTTTTTGGCTGCGGGGATGATTTGTTCCTCATAGAGTTTGACAAATGCCGTGGTGAGCGCCTTTTTGCTCTTAAAACGTTTATACCCAAAATTCGCACTACTAAAGAAATGACCAGGCACTTTTAAAGAATAACCGCCAAACTCACTTAAAACTTTGACACGATTAAGTCGATCTTTATGATAACGATACTTTCGGAAATAAACGTGTTCAGATTTTAAAGTTCCCACTTTTTGATCGTGCCAACCCGACACAATATCAATCAGTCGCGTGTTATCAAGTTCTTCAATAAAAGGTAGTAATTTTTTCGCGTCAAATTGTCCCCATCCTTCATTAAAAACAGTCCATAAAACGATGGAAGGATAGTTGTATAAATGGTGGATTGTCCTCTTTGATTGTTCATAGAAATCCTGACGTCCCGCCGCATCTTGACGTCCGAAACGACGATATTTTTGATCATTGACATGAAGATTTAGTATCGCCGGGACATTCACCGTCATAAACGAGTAAGGGCGTCCGCCATTAACGAAATCTTGCCACACCATCATCCCAAGCCGATCACAATGATAATAAAAGCGTTCCCATTCAATTTTAATGTGTTTTCTTAGGACGTTGAAACCCATCTTTTTCGCTAACATAATATCATCAACTAAAGCTTGATCATGAGGCGGCGTAAGGTAGCCTTCATGGAAATATCCTTGATCGAGAAGTCCGGTATGAAAAAGCGGTTTATTATTTAAATAAAGACGTTTATGGCCTAAAGCATCAGTCCCAACACTAATTTTGCGCATTGCAAAATAGGAATCGACCCCATCTTCCCCTAAGCTAACGCGAAAGGGGTATAAATGCGGTTGATCAGGCGTCCAAGGGATGACCTGTTCTATATCTAAAAGAAAGGGTTGATTTGATAATGTCAGGTAATCTTGATTATTAAAAGTAATTTTGAGTTCAACATTTTCATCACTATAAACGATAATTTCCACTTGGTTTTCATCAAATTTAGGCGTGATCTTCAGTTCTTTGACATGAAGACGGGGGACACTTTCGAGCCATACCGGTAAGAATATCCCACTTTGCGGGGTATACCAAATTTGGCCACGCGTTAGTTTTTGTTTGCCGCGTGCATGATAACTCGTATCCGTCACATCTTGAACAATAATGATGAGTTCATTTTCCGTTTTAACATGCTTACTGATATCTATTGAAAAGGGATGGAATCCGCCGATGCTAAAATCAAAATCTTGAACCATGACCCCATTTAGAAATATGCGTGCCACTTGGTCAATCGCTCCAAAATGGAGCATTGTTTTATCTTTTATAAACGAAGTGTCTAAAGAAAACTTTCGGCGATAGAACAAAAATTGATGGGGCATTAATGTTTTATTGACACCAGAAAGGGGACTTTCGGGTGAAAAAGGCACGATTATAAGGCCATCATATTGGCGCGGCATAATGCCGTCATCCTTGATGGCATATTCCCATTCACCATTAAGTGAGAAATAAGAATCCCGTCTCATAATCATCCGCGGGTATTCGGCTAAGGGAGTTAACTGCTTATTCATGTTCTTTCACTTTCTCTTGCCGGTGAAGGAAGCATAAGGGGATGAGGGCAAAAACTAAAACAAAGATAGCACCAAGATAAATATATTCATTTGGTAATTTAACTAAATTTCCATAATCATTGACGTAATATTCAGCCGTTGAACTATAAAAGAGTTTCCCGATAAAAGGCCCGATGATCATGGGTATTAAAACTACAAATATCATCCGAATGCCTTGGAAGAGTCCAACTTCATTGCGAGGTGTGTAATCGCGAATTTTCGAACCGAGAATGGTTGACCCAATCATATTTCCACTCATAAAGATGATGCCAGCAATAATCGTGGCAATTTTCGCCCGAACAAAAAACATCATTAAAAGGCCGATCATGGTCACAAGAAGTACGATAAAGATTAAGTATGGCCGCTTAGTTTTTAAAACTAAAACCCCGACAAGGACAGTTATGAGCGATGCCACCAAGAGGACACTCGCCATAATGATTGTAAAGTCAAAATCAATAAACCCAAGTTTCTTTTGAATATGAATCAGAAAATAAGGCATGAAGACTTGAAGACCGATACCAAAAACCATGAACGAAAGCAAAGCTAAGTATAATTTTGGATTTGCCTTAATGATATCAATCCGAAAGCCGTGGGTAAGTCGTTTAAAGTAATGTTCATCAATTTTTTTAAGCCCTTGATCTTTCGGAAACAAAAAGATCGCAAGGATACCCACTATCAAGGTTAATAGTCCAAAAATAAGGAAGAATGTTTTCCAACCTTCCCCTTGAGCAAAGGGGGCAAAAGCACCAAAGATGATTAACATCGAAAATAGCGGCAAGACACTTAAAACTGATTCGATCTTAGCACTTGTCATCGGTGTACTAATATCGGTCGCAAAAGCGTTAAAAGCGGCATCATTGGCACTACTACCAAAAAAGGTCATCACGCAATCGAGAATGATAATGAACACACCGGTTAAAAAAACAAT
The DNA here is from genome assembly GCA_964410505.1 of uncultured Staphylococcaceae bacterium. Classification (GTDB taxonomy): domain Bacteria; phylum Bacillota_I; class Bacilli_A; order RFN20; family CAG-826; genus UBA1361. Next base: position 23,768 of record CAYPGR010000010.1, on the reverse strand, counting down.
ATTGGCACTCGGAAAGAGAGCCGCGACATTATTTGGGGTGATAAAAGCAAAAAGACTAATTGAAATCCCCCAAGCAATATAACCAAAACTGATGAAAGCTTTTCTTTTACCAATTTTGTCGCTTAGTGCTCCAATGAAGAGGGTTGTGATTGTGGCTGCAGCGGCACTAAAGGCAACCATCCAAGGGACAAAACTCGCGTCTTGGGTTTGTTCAAAAATATACAAGTTTAAAAACATATTCTCAATGGTCCAAGCAAATTGTCCGACAAGACCAACAACAATAAGCGCTAACCAGTTCTTGATTCCTACTTTATGCATGATAAATCTCTTTTCTTTAATATCGATAAATCTATTATAAGCAAATTAATAAGAAAAACGAACCGTTTCCGATTCGTTTGTGATGATTTTTTACCGTGCTTTATTTTCAGCACTCGATAACGTACCCGTTTTATAATTAAGCGCTTTTAAATCTTTTCCTTTACCAACTTCGTCCTTTTTAAGTTTTTTAATTTCACTTAAAGTCGAATCATAAGCATCATCCTGATGATCGAGGCTTTCATAAATGAAACCGCCTAAGGGCATTGGCTGGAACTCTTTTGATTCCACAATGATACCGCCGGCATAAAAAGTAAGCACACTTGCGTCGATTTTAAAATCAAAGAAGTAAGTAGTCATATAGATGATTTCGTCTTGTTCGTGACCAACCATTTCAACAGCAATATAACGGGTTTTAGAAACAGTGATATCTTCAACAAGTTGGGTTTCAAAGTAATTAAATAAAATAGGGGCGTGTGTTTTGGCTTGATCGGCTAAAGCGGCGTCACAACCGGTGAGCAAAAGCGCCGAAGAAAAGAAAAGACCAGTCAATGCTTTTTTCAAAATGGGAGTCCTCCTAAATGTAAAGTTAATTATAGCGTAAAGAATTATCCTAATTCCTGCAACTGATGTTGTAAAAATATCTGCGTATCTCCTGAATATTTTAAATAAAAGAAAAAACCGACCCAAAGTCGGTTATTCTATTCGATGGTGGCCCAAGCCGGGATTGAACCGGCGACACACGGATTTTCAGTCCGTTGCTCTACCAGCTGAGCTATCGGGCCATACTGGCGGACCAGAAGGGGATCGAACCCTCGATCTTCTCCGTGACAGGGAGACATGTTAACCACTACACCACTGGTCCAGTATTCAATATGATAATAAAATTCAGGTCAGATTGCAAGTATTTCAATTATATTTATCCACAAAATTCACATTCATCATTCTTTATGAGGATTGACATGAACATGGCAATGTAAAACTCGGAAGTTTGCTTCAACATATTCATGGACTCTTTCACTAATTTCATGGGCTTCTTCAAGCGATAGATCATTGTGAACACCGATTTCCACATCAACATAATAAAAGTTCATATGGCGTCGAACCTTTAAATCATCGATTGTTTCAACCCCTTTTTGACTTTTGATCTCCTCAGTAATGCGGGCGATTGTTTTGGTGCTGGGTGAAGCATCCGTTAAATAATACGCCGCTTCCTTAATAATCGAAAGACTCGTCCGCGCAATGATAATCACGATGATAAACGTGCCGATGTATTCGAAGATATATAAATTAAATTGGGCTAGAATAATCGCGATAATACTCACGCTTGTGGAGAAAATATCACTCAAATGATTATAGGCATCACCTTTTAAGGCCGGACGGCGAAGTGCTTTATAGGCTTGGAAATTGATAACAAAGAGGAAGATTTTGATTGCCACACTCAAAAGTGCAACATAAAGGGCCGGAAGCCCAGGGGTTTCATAAACTTGACCCTTGAGGAATTCAAGAAAGTTTTCAACGGCACTGACCGCCAATAGTCCCGTACTAAACAAAATAAAGAGGCCCAATCCGAAGTAGATCAACCCTTCATATTTTTGATGCCCATAGTGATGATTCGCATCCGGTGCCCGATTTGACGTTCTCATAATAATGATGAGCATGACGCTGATGGCAATATCAAAAACCGAATTAAAGCCATCACTTTGTAAAGAAGGGGAATGATAGAGATATCCGGCACCCACTTTAATTGTTGCCAGAACAATATTAAGGAAGAGAGTTAAGTAAAGAAGGTGTTTTAATTTCTTGTTGTGCATGGGTTATATTGTATGCTTTATTGAGTGAAATATCAACTGATTATTCTTGCATCTAAAAAGGGCCCGAGGGCTCTTCTTACCTGATATTTTTACTCATTAATTCGAGGGCTTCATCAATATCTTTTTGATTATCAATGGCAAGTTTTAAGTTATTAGTTGTCACATACACAATCGCTTGTTCGATGGCCCCTTTAATGGCTTGTAGCTGAGTCGTCAAGGCAACACAATTAATTTGCGGTTGTTCACTCGCTTTTAGCGCTGCCTGGACTTGGCCTTGAACGCGTTTCAGACGATTCGTGAGTTTTTTGTCACAAGTCATCGCGTCGTCACTCCGCGGTAAGTACCCATTCCGCCAAGGACATTGGTCACTTTATAACCATAACTTGCTAACGCTTTAGCGGCTTGAAGGCTCCGACTCCCACTTGCACAAATAAGGTAATAGTGTTCTTCTTTTTTTAACTTATTGAGGTCAAAATTGGAAAGCGGGTTATTGATACTGCCAGCAATATGCCCTGCTTCATATTCGAATGTTTCCCGAACATCGATAATTTGAACACGTTGGCCACTGCGAACAAGTTTTTCTAAATCAGGGGCCATTACAGTTTGAAAACTACTCATGGGACACCACTTTATCTGGTCGACCGACGCGATAAAAGGCAAATGAACCATTAAGATTATAGGCACGATAGCCAAACGATTTTAAAATACGTTCGGCATTATAACTCCGTGTCCCACTTTCGCAATAAAGGACAATTTCCTTATCAATCGGTAGTTCATCAAACCGGTCCCGGAATTCTTCAATTGGAATGTTGATTGACCCTTTTATATAGCCATGTTTCATGCGTTCGCGTTCTGAACGGACATCTACCAAAATGGCACCTTCTTTCATTTTTTGATCAAGTTCATCCCACTCCATAAGATCCGTAATTCCGCCGAGTACATTACTGGCGTGGTAGCCGGCTAAATTGACAATATCTTTTGCAAGACCAAACGGTGGTGCATAAGTGAATTCAAGTTCAGGGAACATTGTAATCGGCATTTTCGCTTTGATTGCGGTTGCAAGAATATCAATCCGCTTATCGACCCCTTTCTTCCCTAAAGCTTGCGCGCCATAAAGAAGGCCCGTTTCTGGATTAAAGATGACTTTTAAATGAATGGAAGTAGCCCCTGGATAATAGGTAGCGTGATCAAACCATAAAATATAGATCTTTTTGTAAGGAACATGAAGAGCCTTTACTTGCCGTTCATTTAAACCCGTTGAGGCGAAACTACGGTCGAATAATTTAAGAATTGCCGTTCCTAAAGACCCACGATTATAAGTGGTGAGACCACCGAGATGATCCGCGAGTTGACGACCTTGCCGGTTCGCCGGACTAGCCAGTGCAATCGACACAAGTTCACCAGTTATTTCATGTTTAACTAGGATTGCATCCCCAACCGCATAAATATGGTCGATATTCGTCTGATAATGTTCATCAACGATAATCGACCCGCGTGGAGAAAGATTAACTCCGCTCCCATTTAAGAAACTTGTATCCGCCTTCACGCCGATACTCATGATCACAAGATCAAAAGCGACTTCGGCGCCACTTTTTAAATGCGCAACACGGTCTATTACTTCGATCACTTCATCATTTGCGAAGACCGTCACACCATTGACGAGCAATTCTTGGTGGGCAAAGGCTGCAATTTCAGGATCAAAGGTCGGTAAAATATGCGGGGCTTTTTCGACAATCGTCACCTCGTGCCCTTTGTGGCGAAGATTTTCGGCTACTTCAAGACCTATATAACCAGCCCCGATCACTAAGACACGATTTTTTTCTTTTTGCTCTAGTCGTGATTTAATCGCATCAAGATCCGGAATATGACGAAGCCCAAAGACATCTTCTGAATTAAGCCCTTTAATAGGAATCATAATCGGTTTCGCCCCTGGTGATAACACAAGCTCATCATAGGTAAAGATTCGTTCTTTACCGCGATTAAGGACAGTTACTTCTTTCTTAACTGAGTCAATATTAATCACTTCAGTTTCTGTAAAAACATCAATTTCAAATCGGGCCCCAAGCCGTTCTTTCGTTTCAACAATGAGCTTACTTCGTGAAGAAATGGTGTCACTCAAAGCATAGGGTAAACCACAATTGGCAAAAGAAACATAAGGCCCTTTATCAAAGACCAAGACTTCATGTTGAGGGTGTAATCGTTTATAGCGGGTCGCGAAGCTCATCCCGCCTGCCACACCACCAACGACAATAATTCGTTTATTTTTTTCCATTTATTTAACTCTCCTAACAGCAATATATTATACCCCTATGGGTATAAATAAAAGTAATATGCGTCCTCACTTCTTGTCATCATATTAGATAAAAAAATAAACAAGATAAGAAAAACAGCACCAAACGGTGCTGTGTTATTTTTTTGGTTGCGGGAGAAGGATTTGAACCTACGACCTCCGGGTTATGGGCCCGACGAGCTACCACTGCTCTATCCCGCGATGTAATAGTATTATAACATCCTGCAGGGAAATTGCAATAAATATGGTATCTAGTACTTAACGTAATTATTGTTTGAGGCGTTCGGTGATTTCTTGCGCTTTGCGGTAAATTTCTTCAATTGGTTCGCCAAGATCGAATGCGCCATTTTCATAAAGCACTTTTCCGTTGACCATCGTGAGCAAGATATTGATTTTACTACCAGAATAGACAATATTCTTTTCGATGTTATTAATCGGTTGCATATTCGGTTGTTTAAGGTCAATCATAATTAAATCAGCGAGACTTCCTTCACTTAAGTAACGGGCATTAAGCATACCAAGTGCGGTGGCACCGTTAACAGTCGCCATCTTAAGCACGGCATAGGCATCAACGACACTCGCATCTTGTTCCCGTAATTTTGCTAAACCGGTCACTAAAAACATTTCGCGGAAGAAATCGAGGGCATTGTTGCTTGCGGGACCATCTGTCCCAATCGCCACATTGATCCCTTCTTCTAAATAACGTTTAATCGGAGCGATCCCACTTGCAAGTTTTGTATTTGCACTTGGATTCGTCACAATATGAAGACCCCGTTTTTTGTATACCTCAAAATCAGCGTCGGTGAAATGAACGCCATGGAAACCACCGCCGCCGTAATCATAAAGCCCTAAGCTATCAATATAGACGGCAGGTGTCATGCCATAACGGGCGACGCATTCATCAACTTCTTGTTTCGTTTCACTAATATGACTCCAGATCGGCACTTTTAATTCATGGGCTGCTTTTGATAACTCTTTTAATATTTCGGGGGTCGCAGTGTACTCAGCATGAAACCCAAGATGATAGGAAACAAGGGGATGCATTTTATTAATCGTATGGAAGGCGGCTTTCATTTCTTCAACGCTTTCTTTATATTTTGTGACCGTACCGACAAGGGCAGCGCGGAAGCCGACATCAATCGCCGCTCGGGCCGTTTCAAGTGGGGAATAATACATATCAAAGCAAAGGGTAATCCCGCTTGTTAAATATTCCGCAAAGGCAATTTTGCTTAACACATATTGGTCACCCGGTTGGAGCTTGTTTTCCATCGGAAAAACAGCGTTATTAAGCCATTCAAATAGCGGCAAGTCATCGGCATAACTTCTTAAAAAAGTCATTGGTGAGTGACTATGGCTATTTTTAAAGCCGGGCATCAGTAAGTTACCTTCCACATTGATAATTCGATCAAAGGGTTCATTAAAGTCGCCAGCAGGACCGACATAAGTAATTAATTCATTTTCTACATGGAGCTCACCGTTAAAAATCGGACGATTATCTTCCATCGTCAGAATAAGCGCATTAATAAAGCGTATTTTCATAATAAAACCTCTTCTAATAGATACTATATTTTAACACCTTTTATCATAATAAAAAAACATGGTTAACCCATGTTTTTCACTCTTTAATAAAAGATCGTTTATTCTTCGGTATATGGCACAATATTTTCGGATGTCGCACCGCAATATTCGCAATAATCGGGATTATCAATGATCATCCCACAGAGTAAACATAAATACTTTTTTTCAGTTCCTAAAACCATACTAGTCCCCTTTTCTTTATATTTTAATTATACACATAAATAAGTGGTTGTAAATCAGAACCATAAAAGAGCTTGTCCTTAATCTTTAATGATACTAATTAAATGATCTTCAATCGGTAACACTTCGACAAGCGGATCAACTATATCGTGCGGAATCGTATTCGTCACAATAACTTTCTTAATACCGAGCGACTCGATTCGTTTTAGCGCATTGGCCGAAAAAACGCCATGCGTCGCAGCAACATAAATCGCTTTAACGCCTTGTTCTTTCAGGGCATTTACGGCACTCACTAACGTATTCCCAGTGTCGATGATATCCTCAATAATGAGGGCGGTTTTATCCTTGGTATCGCCTTCAATACTTGAGACGTGGACTTGATTTTTTTCATCACGAAATTTATTGATTAATACAAAACTTGCCCCTTTAAACGCATTGGCAACATACTTTGCAGCATTAAAGCGGCCGTAATCAGGGGCAACGATGACCACATCTTCAAGCGCAAGTTGTTGAAAGTAATTCACAAAGGTGTCGAGCATCGTCAAGTTATAAACTGGCATTTTAAAATAGTCAGTAATCACCGCATTATGAAGGTCGAAGGTATAAAGATTGCTGACGTAACCCGTATTAAAAAGGTCGGCTAACACACGGCTAGCAACAGCGCGGTTATCCGCTTTTTTGCGGTCCTGGCGAGAGAAAGGAAGATACGGGATAATAAGATTAACACGGCGCGGTTTGGTATTTTCAAGGGCATCAATCGTCATCAAAACGCGTACTAATAAATCAGCCGGAGTCCCATTATTTTGAATCACAAAATAGACATCACCATGGGCGGGTACTTCAGGTAATTGAACCGTGAATTCACCAAATGAGTAATTAAGAATTTCAAGCGGAAATGCCTTAACACCTGTTTTAAGACTCAGGTTTAGCGCGAGCGACTTGCTTTCATTGAAATAGAGAATAAATTTTTCATTGTTCATATTAATTATTGTATCTTAAAAGATTTTTTTGTTACACAATTCGTTTTAAAAGTGAATCAATTTCAGTTAGCTTGGTCCGTAGTTCCGCTTCAGTTGATGAGAATATACAATGCTGTAAGTGGGCATTGAGAATCTCATGATTGACACTTTTTAATAGCGCAATGGTGGCGAGCAGTTGGTTTGAGATATCGAGACAATAGGCATCTTCGGCAATCATCTTGGTAATCCCTTCAAGTTGGCCGCGGGCGATATTGACTTTACGATTTACTTTTTTATGGTCAGCTTTCATGGTTAGGGTCTCCTTTTTAAGTTAAGCCGCTTAATAAGCAGGGCATTAATCACAACAAATATACTCGATAATGACATTAAGGCGCTTGCTAACATTGGATTAAGGCGGAAGTAATTAAAGAAGGCGAAATTAAAGACCCCCGCCGCCATCGGAATCATTAATACATTATAGAAGAATGCCCAGAACAAATTCCACTTAATCGTTATTGTCACTTTTTTGGCCAGTTTAATCGCTTTAACGACATCGTAAGGGTCATCGTTAACGAGAATGATGTCTGCACTATCAAGGGCAATTTGAGTGCCGCTACCAATAGCAATTCCAACATCACTTTGTTCTAATGCCGGGGCATCATTAATGCCATCACCGACCATGGCTACTTTTAGGTTTTTAGCTTGTATTTCTGCCACTTTTTGGGCTTTTTCACCTGGTAACACATTACTATAGACATCGGTAATGCCAACAATCTTGGCAAGATATTGAGCGTTTTGATCATTATCGCCGGTAAGGAGAATTGTTTTAATTCCCGCTTTATTAAGCGCTTTAACCGCATCAATGGCCGTTGGTTTGACATCATCTTGCATAATAAATGCGCCGAGTACCGTTTCGTCACGAACCACATAAATATGGGTACCAACCTCAGTAATTGGGGTGGCTTTTACCCCGTGTTCTTGTAAAAGGGTTAAATTGCCAACTAAGTAACGGTGACCATCTGCTTGTCCAACCATCCCTTGCCCGGGAATATAAACTCCATCTTCAATTGTTACGCCTTGGAAAGACGCGTCTTCTAAATATTTAACTAAAGCACCAGCGAGTGGATGATCATTAAGCTTTTCTAAACCAATAATAACCGGAGCCGTTTGATTTAAATCATCGTCATTAAGTGTGACTTTATTTACTTTTAAGAACCCACTTGTTACCGTTCCCGTTTTATCAAAGATGACGGCATCAAGCGCGTCAAGGGCACTTAAAGCCGCAGCATTTTTGACTAAAATACCGTTTTCAGCACCTTTACCTGTCCCCACCATCACCGCCACTGGCGTTGCCAATCCAAGTGCACAAGGACAGCTCACAACTAAAACACTAATCGCCAAGTTAAAAGCAAGTTCAATATTGTTCCCACTTGAAAAAAGCGACCACAAAATAAACACTAAAAGGGCAATGCCAATCACAATGGGCACAAAGATACCGGCGATTTTATCGGCAAGTACTTGAAGTGGGGCTTTACTATTGGCCGCCTTTTCCACTAGCTTAATAATTTGTTGTAAGGTTGTGTCTTCACCCACGCGAGTAACTTCAAAGACGAAAGAACCATTACGGTTGGTCGTCGCCCCGATGACTTCGTCCCCGATCGTTTTATATTTGGGGGCCGCTTCACCGTTAATCGCCGATTCATCTAAATCACCAAAACCGGACTTAATGACCCCATCAAGCGGGACCTTTGCCCCTGGATTGACGCGAAGAAGATCGCCGACAATGACTTCTGCTAGCGGCACTTCAATAAAATCACCATCAACAAATTTATATGCAATATCGGGAACTAAGCCCATCAATTTTTCTAAACTTGTTTTTGTTCTAGCTTTCGCAATTTCTTCTAAATACTTGCCAATCGAAACAAAAACCAAAATCATCGCGCTCGTTTCAATATAAACGTTATGGGCATACATAAGGGCCCGTGCTTGATCCCCTGCATTGAGACTAATACTCGTCATCACAATGGCGTATATGCCATAAATTAAAGCACTAAGGGCGCCAATAGCGACAAGCGTGTCCATATTGGGTGAACGATTGATTAATGATTTAAAGCCGCGGACAAAATATTGATAATTAAGTCCGACAATGAGTAACGCCAATCCAAATTGAACAAAAAGCCCGATCAGTAATTGATGATGATCCCACGGTAACGGTAAATTGATCATATAGCCCATAGCTACATACATTAAGACGATAAGCGCAAAAATCGAAAGATAAAGCTTATTGCGTGTCCGTTTTAAATCGCGTTTTCGCTCCCGCCTTAAAACATCGATGTGTTGGGACTCAAATAAAGCGGCACCATACCCGCTTTTTTCAACGGCCTTGATGACAGCTTCATCAGTGGGTTCACCAGTAAAAGAAACTTCCATGGCATTTGTTAAGAGTGATACATTGACTGCTTTCACATTATCAAGTTGCTTTACACTTTTTTCAACGGTGGTGACGCAACCCGCACACATCATCCCGGAAATTTTATATTTATGCGTATTCATTAAAGTCTCGCTGCCCCATAACCGGCATTTTTGATTGCACTAATGACTTTGTGATCATCAACAGATCCAATGAAATCAACAACGACCGTCTTTTCCTCTAAATTGATTTGGTAGCTAATGTCTTTCACCTTTGCCAGTTGGCTGTCAATGGCACGGACACAGCCGCCGCACATCATTTTATTTACGATATAAGTTCTTGTCATACTATACCCCCCTATGGTGTTATTATAGCGAAAAAAAGAAATCAGTGCAATGAATTCATCTTGGGTTTACTAAATTATTAATACGTTGCGTGACTACGTTCAGAAATAAACTGATTACGATAAAGCTCAAAATAAGGACCACGATTGCTAAGTAATTCCGCATGCGTCCCCATTTCTTTGATCTTACCGCCATCTAGTAAAACAATAAGGTCACTATTGACAATGGTACTTAAGCGGTGGGCAACCACAAAACTCGTTCGACCTTCAAGTAATTGATTAGTTGCGAGTTGAATTTTATGTTCCGCTTCACTATCAATCGAGCTTGTTGCTTCGTCAAGGATTAAAATACGTGGATTTGCAATAATCGCGCGGGCAAAGGAAATGAGTTGCTTTTGACCAACGGACAGCAAGTTCCCAGCTTCTCCAACTTGCGTATCATAACCCTCACTTAATGTCGCAACATAATCATCAAGCCCAACAGCTTTACTTGCGGCAATGACTTCTTCATCACTCGCCTCAAGATTCCCGTAACGAATATTTTCTTTAATGGTGGTAGAAAAGAGCTCGGGCATTTGTAAAACATAACCGAGTCGGCTATGGAGCCACGATAAAGAACGAGAACGGTAATCAATCCCATCAATGAGGATTTCTCCACTTTTGGGTTCATAGAAACGGGCAAATAAGTTCACAATAGTGGTCTTACCACTGCCCGTATGACCAACAAAAGCCACCGTTTGACCTGCTTTTACTTTTAAATTAAAGTGATCAAGGATGACCTCTTTTGGATTATAAAAGAAAGTCACATCTTTAAATTCGACATCACCTTTAATATCTTCCCAATTTTCTTTTTTATGATTAAAAAGATCGCCATAAACATCCTTTACTTCGTCCCGGTCATCAATCTCAGGCTTTTCGTTTACAAGCTGGAGAACGCGTTCTGCACTTGCTTGGGCCACTTGTAAGTCATTGATGAATTTAGTGAGGTTTAAGACGGGTTCAAAGACGTTCATTGCCGCTCGGATAAAAATAAATAAAACGGGCATGCTGATTTGCCCCTTCGTGAGAAAGAAACCACCTAAGGCAATGATAAAGGCGACAATGGTATAAGAACCTGCTAAAAGCGTACTTGAAAAGACGGCACTGACAAAGGTCGCTTCTACTGTCACTTTTTTCATCACTTTTGCCTCTTCAATAAACTCTTTACTAAGTTCATCTTCGATTGCTAAACTTTTAGTCGTCTTGACACCTAAAAATGATTCATTGAATAAACCCGTTAATTGACTATTATGAAAGCGCGATTTCCGGTTAAGCAGTAATACTTTTTTGCGGAATAATAAGGCGATAACGACAAGAATTGGAATAAAAGCAATAAAGATCAGTGCTAATTTATAGTCATTAAAAAAGAGGATTGTAATCGTGAAAAACATAAAAAACGCTGACCAAGTAATATCAAGAATTCCCCATGAGACAATCCGAGCCAATCGATTAGTGTCACTGGTCATCCGTGCCATAATCCATCCTTGTTTTGTTGAATCATAATAACTAAAGGGCAACTTTTGAAGGTTCTTAAAAGATTCTTTGCGAAGAATGTAGCGGACCTTTGCTTCTAGTTTAGAACCGTAATAAATAAAGAAAAAGACACTCAGCGCAAAGGTAATGATTTGTGCGACACTTAAGAGAATAAAGGGCACTAAATGCACCGCATTATATGTATCAATGAGATTTTCAATCGCATACGCATTAAGCGGAATAATAAGTGCTTCCGCTAGTGATAAGACGGTAGCGAAAATAAGGAGTAAGACCAGATCTTTTTTACTCTTTAAGATGATCTTAAAGACTTGTAGCCAAACATTGACTTTAACTTTTTTTATAGCTTGTTCTTCGTGAAATTGTTCCATATTATACACTCTCCTTGGCGATTAAGGCTAAAAATTCAGCTTCCAAATCACCTTGAATATCCCAAAGGACTTGATATAATTCACCGGCTTTAGCTAATGTTTCATGAACCCCAATGGCTTCGATTGTTTTTTGATTAACCACAATAATTTTATCGGCTTCTTTGGCCGTTGTAATACGGTGCGTAATAATGATGTTGGTTGATTTATGTTGTTTTTTATTAAGTGCTTGGCGAATCATCACATCGGTGCGATTATCAACCGCGCTGAGGGCATCATCGAAAATTAGAATTGGTTTGTCACTGATCAAGACCCGGGCAATGGCGACCCGTTGTTTTTGACCACCCGATAACGTGGTGCCGCGTTCACCAACCATGGTATCATACCCTTTATCAAAGGCTCGAATATCATTGGCAATCGTTGCAATCTCACTTGCATTTTGAATTTGGTCCATTTGGGCGGATTGGGACGTAATATTAATATTTTCGCGAATGGTACGTGAATATAGAAACGGATTTTGTAAAACGGTTCCTAAACTCTTACGTAGATGATGTTTCTCAATCTCTCTTAATTCAACCCCATCAAGCAAGATTGAACCTTCGTATTCATACATCCGCATGAGTAAATTAATAATCGTTGTTTTGCCACTTCCGGTGCGACCAACAAAGGCGACGGTTTCACCTTTTTTAATACTAAAATTAAGATTTTCAAGTGCATACTCCGATGATCCTGGAAATTTAAAGTAGACATTTTTAAACTCAATATTCCCATTTATGACAGGTTTTAAGTTGCCATTGACACTAAATTCACTCTCTTCTTTAAGAATCGATTGAATCCGTTGATGGGCGACATTGGCGATTGAAAAATCATTAATTAAGCGACCTAACCCACGAATCGGCCAAATCAAAAGCCCGACGAGCATTAAGGCCGCCGCAGCGTCCCCAGCATCCATGACTTGGGTCCGGGCTAAATTAATACTGACCAGTGTAATGACTAAGTATTGTGATAGAGCAAAGAAATCCATTGTTCCCCAATATATACCAACAATTTTATTTGTTTTAATCGATGCTTCTTTGTGGGCGCGGTTTTTAACTTCTAATTTTTCTGTTTCATACTTTTCATTAGCGAACGCTTTAACGATTTTGGTGTTGTGGACATTTTCTTGAACAACCGTGAGAATTTCGGCTTCTTTTGTTTCAATATCTTCGTAAAGTTTTCGTACCTTCCGGAAGTAGAAAAAGGAAGATAAGCCATATAGCGGAATGGTCGATAACGAAATATACATGAGAAGCGGGCTTAAAAAATACATTTGATAAGCACCGCTGATGATAGTAAAGACTAAACCAATCGCTTCCATTAAACGCACAATGACGAATCCGGTCGTTGTTTCAACGTCACTTGTAACCCGTTGAATCAAGTCCCCAGTATCGCTATTATTATGATAATGATAACTAAGTGATTGCACATGGTCGAAGAGTTTGACCCGCAATTCGAGGGCAATCCGCTCTTGAACATGACCTTGGAGTGTTTTCTCAATAACCATCGTCGCAAAACGGAAAAGTTGATAGCCGAGCAGCGAAATAGCGACAAATAAGAAGACTTGGAAAACATCCTTGCCGCTATTAAAAAAGGCAAGTAGAAATGAAGGTAAGTTGACGCCAGTGACGGCACCACTATTTTGTAAGTACTTTAAAACATATTGGGTAAAAAGCGGAACAAAGGAATAAGAAACGCGGTGAAAAATAACGAGTAGAAGAATCGCAAAAACGCCCCAAAAATGTCCTTTAAGGAGAATAAGTATCGATTGATTTTTTTTGTTTCCTGTTTTTTTCATTGCCATTTCACCGCCTCTTACTAATTATATATTTTACTCTTTATTGGATTATTTGTCTTACTTTAACATAGTTAAAAAGGGTTTTTCGATAAACCCTTTATGAAATAGAAATGCTTTGATTGATAAAGGCTTTAATCTTCCAAAATCACCGTTAAGGGAAGGGCATCGACATCATCTAATTTTAAAGGAAGGGCCACCATACGATAAGGACCTTCTTTGACTGCTTGAAGTCTTAAACCCTCAATAATCCAAATGCCGTTATCCATTAAGGTGTGATGGCTGGGATGTCCCCTTTGATCGCGTTCGATACCAAGACCATCAATCCCTACGCCACTGACGCCGAGATCGGCTAAATAGCGGGCACCATCGGCCTTTAGATAAATGAAATTGAAATCAAAAACCTCTTGAGCGCTATTTTGCGTTTTCAGTAAAACGAAATCACCTTTTAAGATATTTTTCGTCTTTAAATCACTCGATGAAATGCCGTCTTTTACATCCATAAAATCGAGCACTTTGACGGGCCGAATAAAGGTCGTAATGTCAAAGGCGCGACTACTTAAAGCACCCGACTTTACATGAAGCGGAAAATCAACATGGGTACCCGTATGAACATTAAAATGCACATCCGTTTCATTTGTCGACGCCCCTTGTGCGATTTGACTTACCTTGGTGAAGACTGGTTTCTTCGATACCTTATTTTTATAGACTGGCATCGTTTCACTCACTAACATGGTGACATCATAGCGTGCCATTTTGTGATCCTCCATCGAGTGAAAAACCTGGTTCATATATGATCCATCGCGGCTTATTAGCCCGTACTTGGTTTACAATTTCCCATGACGCTTTAATCTCTTCCCAACTCGGGAAATGGGCCATACGGCCATACATCATCTCCACAAAAAGAAATTCATAGGCTTCTTTAATAGCGCTTGGAAACACGCAGTTATAGCAGTGGTCAAGTCCAATATTTTCTAAACTTGAATTGCCCATATCTTCACGACTATTGATTGATAATGTAACGCGCGCTTGCGGAGCAATTTCAATCCGTAACCGATTAGGGTTCGCCCCACTAAAAAGATGGACAGAAGCTGGTTCTTTAAAGACAATTTCAATGTAAGCTTCTTTACGATCAAGTTGCTTGCCGGTTAACAAATAAAACGGAACTTCTTTAAATTGAGGATGATCGACATGGAAGGTTAAAAACGCGAGTGTAGAAATCATTGAGTTAGGATCAACGCCTTTTTCGTTACGATAACCTTTGTATTGACCAAGGAGTGATGCCTCACTCACGTAATGAATACGATGTAAAGCCTCAATCTTGGCTTGTTGAAGATCAAGACTATTTAAACTTTTCGGTTCATCCATCGTCAAAAGCGCTAAGACTTGTAAGAGATGACTTTGCACCATATCATTAAGGACGCCAACTTCATCGTAATAAGCGCCCCGATTAAGAATGCCGTCTTTCTCACTCACAAAGATTTTGACTTCACTCATATAGTTTTTGTTCCACAGCGCGTGAAATATTTGATTAGCAAACCGTAATCCAAGGATATTTTGGATCATTTCTTTACCTAAATAATGATCCACCCGATAAAGTTGTTCTTTGGTCACAAGTTTTTCTAAGTAATCATTGATCGCACAGGCATCTTCATATGTGTGACCAAAAGGTTTTTCAAAAGCAATAATTTCGTTTAAATGACCGTGATGAAGTATTCCGTTAAGCACAAGACTTTCAGTAATTGGGATAAATAAGTCGGGCCCAACCGCCAAATAAAAGATATGGCGAACTTGATCATAATTTCGAGTTAAGCCGACATATAAGGTTTTAAGTTGTTCATAAGAAGACGGATTAACTGCATCAACTTCGGCGTATATAAGATGGGGACGAAGTGCGGCAATGTCACCACTGAAAGCCTTACTTTCACTTACAAAAGTGAGGTATTCTTCGCTGGTATATGGACGCCGTCCGACCGCAACGATACTCATACTGGAAAAATCTTTTTGCGACTTAATGATATTTTCAAGGGCGGGTAAAAGCTTTCGGAGTGTTAAGTCACCGGTTGCCCCAAAAATCGTTACAATCAACTTATTCATCTTTTTTATAAACAGCGTGACCACCAAATTCATTTCGAATGGCAGCGACGACCTTTTCACTAAATTTTTCGTCATCTTTGCTCTTATAGCGGGCAAAGAGGGCTTGCGTAATGACTGGAATCGACACTTTATTTTTAAGGGCTTCTTCGACCATCCACATCCCTTCGCCACTATCATCGACCCGGCCGCTGATATCTTCGAGAACTGGACTTTTCTTTAACGCATCCGCAATATTTTTAATTAAAAGTGATTCAATGATTGACCCATGATTCCAAAGGTTTGCGATACGGGCAAAGTCAAGATCAAATTCACTCTTCCGTAAAAATTCAAATCCTTCCCCAATCGCTTGCATCATGCCATATTCAATACCGTTATGAACCATTTTGACAAAATGACCCGATCCCGGTTTCCCAATATGGAGATAGCCTTCCTTAGTGGCAATATCTTGAAAGACTGGTGCCATATATTGGACCACATGATCTTCGCCGCCTGCCATTAAACACGCCCCATGACGCGCACCAAATTGGCCGCCGCTCGTACCAAGATCAATAAAATCAATGCCGTGTTCTTTTAAGAAGGCATAATGCTCGATTGAACGGCGATAATTACTATTCCCGCCATCGATCACGATATCACTTTTTTTAAGGAGGGGAAGTAAGTCCTTTAATAGCTTTGTAACACTCGCGTTTGGTACGAGTAACCAAACAATGAGACGTTTATCACCATCCCGTTTTAAAAGCGAAGCATAATCATCAAAAACAACGATACCTTCCGTTCGTGCCTTCGCCCGTGTTTTTTCGCTTGGGGCATAAGCGCGCACATCATGACCTTTATCCATCATATTATGGGCAATGTTAAGGCCCATTTTTCCTAATCCAATTAAGTTAATACGCATATTAAAATCTCCTTTATCGTGGCTTCATTATACAACAGAATAACGGCCTAAAGATAGGCTATGCACGGACAATCTAGGTCTATGTCCACTCAAATTGACCCGTATAAAGATGATAGTAAACCTTTTGTTCATTAATTAAATCATCATGACTACCGCGTTCAATAATCGATCCACGTTCCAAGACTAAGATGGCTTTTGCATTGCGAATCGTACTGAGCCGATGGGCAATAACGAATACCGTTTTATCTTCCATGAGTTGATCCATCGCTTTTTGAATCAGTTTTTCACTGCGCGTATCAATCGAACTTGTTGCTTCATCTAAAATAAGCACGGGTGGTTGTAAAATGGCGGCCCGGGCAATCGCTAAAAGTTGACGTTGTCCACTTGATAAATTCGAACCATCATCATGCAAAATAGTTTGATAACCTTGCGGTAAATGTTCAATAAAGAAATTCGCATTTGCAATGCGGGCGGCATGTTCAACTTCTGCCATCGTTGCTCTTGATGTCGGGTAGGCAATATTATCAAAAATCGAACCGGTAAATAGATGGGTATCTTGAATGACAACACTCACACACCGTCTAAGGTCATCTTTACGAATGTCCTTAGTGTTGATCCCGTCATAAAGAATTTGGCCGCTATCGATTTCATAAAAACGCGAAATGAGATTAATAATCGTAGTTTTCCCGGCACCGGTCGAGCCAACAAGGGCAATTTTTTCACCTTTTGATGCATATAAAGAAATATTTTTAAGGACGGGTTCATCTTTTTTATAGCCAAAAGTGACATCTTTAAACTCGACAAAGCCACGAAACATTTGATAATGATACGTGCCATTACCTTGTGGGATTTTCCAAGCCATTGAGGGGGTTGGATGTTCAGTTTCGATGATTTTTCCGTCCACTTCCACCGCACTGACAAGGGTAATTTTACCTTCATCTACTTCTTTTTCTAAATCAAGGAATTTAAAGATCCGTTCCGCACCGGCAAGTCCGTTATAAATGGCATTTAATTGACTGGTAAAGTTCGTAAATGGATTCGAGCTTTGACGGACATAGATAAGGTAACTTCCCATGGACCCGAGGCTAATCCAATTTTGTAGTACAAAAATGGCGCCAACAACCGCACTTACTGCGTAATTAAAGTAAGATAAACTTACAATCGTCGGCGTTACTTTTAAAGCATTGGTATGCGCCTTAATACCCGTTAAGCGTAGATCCTCATTTCTTTTATTGAAAGTCTTCATATTTTCATCTTGATGGTGGAACATCGAAGAGACTTTTAGTCCTAAAATCATTTCCTCAACGTAGCTATTGATTTGAGCGACACTCTTTTGATTAACCGCAAACGCTTTCCGTGTTTTCTTTCCATTCGAAAAAACAAAGATAAACATTAAGATAATGAAAAATACAACAATAAGTGAAAGGTAGATATTGATTAAAAAGAGAAAAACTATTGTGCCAACGCCGGTCACAAATGAAAAGATAATCGCATTAAAACCAGTATTAAGCGCCTGATTTAAGGTATCAACATCATTTGTAAAATAATTCATTGTTTCACCCCGTGGGTGTGAATCAAAGTATTTAAGGGGTAATTTTTGGCTATGAGCAAATAAATCATTTCTAATTTTAGCGATGACCATTTGCGAATAACGAACCATTAAAGGATTATAAATAAGGGCAGCGACTCCCCCACTAAAGAAGAGTAATCCTAACTTCGTTAATTCACGGGTTAAACCTACTAAATCAAAATGAACTATATAATTATCGATAATTGAACGGAAAAGATAAATCCCGTAGACATTGACAAAACCCGCCCAAATAACGAGCAAAACAATCAGAATAAGTTGCCAAGGCCGATAATTAAGATAGGTCATTAACCGACGGAGGGTCAGCTTCATATTTTGGGGTTTGTTAGACCTTTTCATGCTTTAGCTCCTTTCAGTTGGGTCTCATAAATATCACGATAGATGGCATCTGTTGCTAATAAGGATTGATGTTTACCTTCGCCGTGAATTCGCCCTTCATGTAAGACAATAATATGTTCAGCGTTTTTGATGGCGCTGATGCGTTGTGAAACCATAACAATCGTTAAATCAGGATAGTATTTTTTTAGATTAGCCCGAATCTTGCCTTCATTGATCGTATCAATGGCGGATAATGAATCATCAAGAACCAGCACTTTAGGGCGACGTAAAAGGGCACGGGCAAGACCAATCCGTTGCTTTTGACCACCGGAAAGATTACTACCGGCTTGACCAACTTCACTTTGTAAACCGTCCACTAGTTTAGCGACAATTTCATCACTAAGACTTGCCTTTAGGGCGCGATCAATTTCGACGTCATCTGCCTCTTTATTGCCCCACTTTAAGTTATCTAAGATCGAGCCGCTAAAAAGCATATTACTTTGGAATACAATATGAATATTTTTTAAGATTTCTTCTTCCGAATACATTCTAATATCTTGACCATCAACTAAAATTGCACCACTTGTTACATCATAAAGGCGTGCTAACAACGCCACTAGTGTTGATTTACCTGACCCGGTTTGTCCGATAATGCCAAGTGTTTCCCCCTTATGAAGTTCAAAATTAATGGCTTCTAATACGGGCGCACTATTCGCTGTTTGGTCATAATGAAAAGAAACATCTTTGACGGTTATATGGGCATCCTGAATACGGTATTCGCTTTGATTAAATACCATAACGTTTTCAGCGTGAAGTACTTCTTTTATGCGGTCAACTGAAGCAATGGTGCGTGAAAACATAATGAGTAATTGAACAAGCATGAGTAAGGCATTTAAAAGCTGTAAAACATAGGTAAGTAACCCCGTAATCTCGCCAACCTTGGCATCCCCACTTTTAATCAGATTACCACCCACATAAAGAAGGCCAACCATTGAGGCATATAGCCCTAACTGCATCAGCGGATTATTCAGCGACACGGTCATAAAAGCATTGGTCGCGACATGACGATAATCTTGATTGATCTTATTAAATTTTTCGATTTCTTTCACTTCGGTAACATAGGCTTTCACAACCCGTATCGCTTGAAAGTTCTCTTGCAAACTGCGATTTAAATCATCGAATCGTTTTTGCATCTTTTCATAAATAGGTTTCACTTTAAAAACAACAATCAACATTAAAGCCGCCACAATGGGCAGGATGATGGCAAAGAGAGTAGCTAATTGGGCATTGAGGATAAAACTCATCATTAAAACCATCGCAATCATAAACGGGGCTCTAAATAACGCGCGGAATCCCATAATGATCGTATTTTGAATCGTATAGGTGTCGTTCGTCATGCGGGTGATGAGTGATGAGACTTGAAATTGATCGCGAATTTCTGCATCAAGGGTTTGAAGTTTCGCAAATTGAACCCGTCGCAATTCAGCCCCATATCCTTGACCAGCACGTGCAATGTATTTAACACCAATAATGCCAACAAAAAAGGAAAGTGCGGCGAATAGAATCATTAAACTACCCCAAAAATAAATATAGGGTAAATCACGATTAACAAGACCGACGTCAACAATTTGTGAATACATGAAAGGGATCATCGTTTCCAAAATGGTTTCTAAAATTACAAAAAATATCGCAAGAACGATATCTTTCCACACGACTTTAAAATACTTAAATAATCCGCTTTTTTTCATGGCCCCATTATCGCATCTTTGGGCTGAATTTTCAATGGTTAAGTCTTCTTTATAGCGCCTTGCTCAGAAACTTCCTTGAAGGTGATTAAACGCGATTTTTGGAAACGTAAACGACCAAAAAAACCTAATCTTTTGGTTGACTTTAAATAACGAATCATCATCCGGCCGGCTACATACCCATTTTTTTCATAGATTGCTAATTTAGTTTGACTAAAATCTAACATCGACCGAATCATCGGTCCTAATTCTTCATAGGGTGTAAGATCAATCCACATTTTATTTAACAAAGGTGTCGTGGGGACAAACTTCGGACTTAAACCAACCGAGATAATAATCTCGGCGCCCGCATCTAAAAGTGGGTTAAGGGGGAAATTATCTACGAGGCCCCCATCCACATAACGAGCGCCATCCATTTCTTGTTGACTAAAAACAAGCGGAATGGCGGCACTTGCAAGGGTTGCAGCAAGCGGATCTGGACTCTTATTGAGATGAATCACTTCTTTTTCTAAATATTTTGGATTCAAAGAAGCTAGAAGACCTCTTTTTAAACTTTTGGCGGTCGTGACATAGCCATCAATCTTGGTATTACGAAAACCAGTTTCATTAAGAAATGGTTTTATTCTTTCTAAAATCCCATCCACATGATAAATGCCGTTAGCAGACATCGTCTCTGTCCACTTATTTTTTCCATAAATAATATCATTATTAAACGTGGCCCAGATATCTTTTAGAGATGAAACCTTTAATTGATTCATGAGTAAAAAACCATTAATGGCGCCAATCGAAGTCCCCGAAATAACGCGGACATGGCGCAATATTTTAGCGTCTTCAAAGGCTTTTAAGACCCCAACTTGGTAGGCCCCTTTAGCCCCTCCCCCGCCGAGTAATAATCCGATTTTTCGCATCGCTTTGATTCCTTTTTTATCCGTTCATAAAAGATTAATGATGAGACCACTTTAGTCTTCAAGTAAGGTAGATTTTAAGATTGAAATTTCGTCTTCCGTTAAACCAATAAGACTTAAATATGGACGAACACCGCCGTATTTCAAATTGACATGATCCATGGCTTTTTCAATGTACTCAGGTTCTGAATAGACGAATTTAAGCCATTCTGGTTTCATGAACTTGTAACCAGGGCGGGCTTTATTATGTTCGAATGACTCGGTGTAATTGGCAGTAATGACGTCCCGCGGAACATCAATTAACATGAGCATGAGCATCGTGATAACCCCGGTCCGATCCTTTCCAGCCGTGCAATGAAAATAGATACCTTCATTCTTATGATTAATAAAAATGCGAAAGACCGTTGCGATCTTTTCTTGTGAATCATCAAGAAGATCAAGATAAAGTTCACTTAAATCTTGATACCCTTTTTCGCGCATTTGCCAGAATTCACCCATCATATCGACATGATAGTATTTCATATCACCAAAATCCTTTAATGGACTCGGTACTTTTGTAATTTCGTTGCTGTAACGAAGATCAACGATAACCCGGGTTCCTAAAGCATAAAAATGCGCCTTTTCATCCTCGCTTAAACTGCCCTTTGCGGACCCCCGAATATATTTATGTTTTTTAGTCACTTTACCTTCCGCGGTTGCTAACCCGCCAAGATGTCGGACGTTATATAAGTTTTCTAACAGAAAGACGTTATTTTGTTCATTTACCATGTATTCTACCTCCAAATTCTTATTATTCTAACATAAAAAGGGCCCCTACTGACAGAGAAGCCCTTGTCTGATTAGGATTATGAAAATTAGACAATTGCTTGGATGGTATCTTCGAAAACGAAAATCTTATAATGGGCGTTATCACGGATATATTGATAAGGCGCGAAGTAGAATCCAACTTTGACTTTATCTTCCGCCTTCGAATAGGCAAACTCATTAAATGGGCAATAGTTCCAATCATTACCGTACAAGTTTGTGCAACTATCGTTTTTGGCAAATAGAGCTTTGCCGTTACTCGCATTAGTGATCGCAAAGTAGTTATCTTTGGCGGTGTCATCAAACACAATAAAATCATCACTCCCTTTGGTGTAATAATTGGCATAACCTTCAAAATAATAGAAATTAATAATTGAATCCGCATATCGCATGTTTGCGTTTAAGGCGCTTGGTTTATCAACTTCAAATTTAAACGAACTTAGCTCAGCCGCAGTCATTCTGGTCGCAACATCAGAATACGTAAATTCAATGGGGTTACTCACACTTGTGTGCCCAATATATTCTAATGATGGTTTAAAATTAAATAAACCCTCGCGAGCATAAATATCATAGACACTTCCAACCGTAAAATTGTTATTAATATAATTATGGCTATGAACCGGAATCACATTAACCCCATCGGTAAATAACGCTTGCGAATCATCGGTTTTGGCTAAGTATTTAAGGGTGTAGACAGTAATGTCTTGACTCCAGGTCACACCTTTCGTGTTATGTTTCAACGTTTTCACTTTAGTCAGCATGTTACGAATCGATGTACCACGGGTGGCAAAGGATTTATAGTCGTATGATAAAGTTATGCCCTCACGGTAGGTTGGTCGACCAAACGTATCCATCACTACTTCAACTTCGTTATTATAAACGCCAATATAGCCTTTAAAATCATAAACTTGTTGGTCAGGATGATATTTTTTGATATTCTCGTAAGCAGCACCGTTTACACTGACGATTAAATGTCCTGTGGCGTTGGCGACTAAGATTTTATTGCTTGAGGTATAGCCACTTTGATTCGTATCGTATACCTGAACACTTAAGAGTTGCGCCGTAAATTCTGCGTAATAAGTCGACGTATAAACGCCGCGTTCATTGGCCTGACTAAATAAAGTCGCACCGATGTTTTTGATTTCGGATAAATTTGAGTAGGTGACTTCCGGTTCAGTTGAAGTTGGGGGTTGACTACTTGAATCTTCACTTGAACTTGGGTTTTCGGAAGTGACATTATCACTAGTTTCACTCGTGATATCTTCACTTGTGATGTCTTCACTGGAAATGACATCTTCGCTACTTGGGACAGAAGATTCAGGTAGACTTACCTCCTCACTCACACTTGGCGAGTCGCTTGGCATACTTGATTCACTACTACTTGAATTTGGGGTACAACCCACGAGTAAAGTGAGCAATAAGAGGGGTAATAATCGTTTTTTCATATGATCTATATTTCCTTTAGTCTTTCTAAAATTTATTGTGTTGTCGTTTATTATATATGATTTATGAAGATTCAACATGAAAACGATAACCATCGTCTTTCAGGCCAAGAAAAGAGATAAAAAAAATCCCGGTATTCACTGGGAAGTGTCGAGGTAACCATCATTTAAGTGTGCAGACGTCGGTAACGTTTGCCGCCGGGTTTTAAGGCTTGTCCCTCGCCGGTCTATTGATGGCACGTCAAAATAATAACAAAGAATGAAAAAAGAAGCAAGCGTTATTGTTATTAATTGATATAAGAGTAAATAGACATAGTAATATCCGTTATTAACTAAGAACAGCATTTTTCTCTGGC
>CAYPGR010000009.1:0-41906 GCA_964410505.1 uncultured Staphylococcaceae bacterium | reverse complement strand
ACTATCGACCTCACCCTTATCAGGGGTGCGCTCTAACCAACTGAGCTAAAGGCCCATTTACTAGTGCTTATATATATTATAACAACCTCTTTTTAAATGCAACTTTTTTAACAATAATCAGGTTAAAGTTTTTTAATAAAAGACCCATTATCTAAATCAGAGCGTCTTTCGATAAATTATCCCTAAATAAGGTAAATTTAGTTTAGAAAATAAGAAATGAGACTTCCCTATGACGCTATGGAAAAACGGCTTTATTCACACCTTAAGAACAAAACAAGAAATCATCCATGAGATGATAACGAAGGACGGTGTCATCATCGCGACCGGTCGTGATGTCACCCTTTATCAGCCGACAGACATCATTGATTTAAAAGGCATGCATCTATATCCTGGTTTTGTTGACGCTCATCTCCATCTCGTTGGATACGGTCTTAGTCTAACCATCCCTAATATTTCAACGCATAAAACAAAAGCAGCAATTATAAGTTATTTAAAACAAGCATATCGGTGTCAACCACTCTTCGTTGAAGGTTACGGTGACATTAATATCACCAAGGATGATCTCGATGCTATCAGCAATCGCCATTTTATTATCTTACGCCACGCAGATTATCATAGTTATACGGTCAACTCGGTTGTATTGGATACATTGAAGATCGTCAGTCAAAACGGGATTTTAAAAGAAAAAGATGGCGAAAGCGTCGCTACTTTATTTCTTGCTCGTGATCAAAAAACACTTTATAAGGCCACTAAAAACGCCATTTCTTCGCTTCATCATTTCGGCATCACGGCCATCTTAACGGATGATCTAGCCTATTTTAATAGTTACGCGGAAACGCTAAACATAATTGATCATCTCACGCATATAATGAAAATGCGGACCCACCTTTTAGTCCATGAAAAAGTCCTTGAAGACTATCTTTCAGCACGTCTTAATGAAACACCATTTTTAAAAGTTAATGGCGTCAAAACTTTCTACGATGGGACGCTGTCAAGTCGCAGCGCTCTACTTTCATCGCCCTATCGTGACACGAATACCCTAGGCGAAAGAATGCATACTCCCGGTGAATTAGAAAACCTCCTTATTAAAGTAAGACAACACCAACTACCGCTTGCAGTCCATACGATTGGTGACCTAGCCCTTAGTGAACTGACGACGCTCCTCATTAAATATCCGACGATGATCAACGTGCCAGACCGCATCATCCATGCCTCACTCACTGACCACCCCACAATCGAAAAACTATCAACATTGAATATCGTGCTTGATGTTCAACCCCAATTTATTAAAAGTGATTTACCGCAAACTTTATCTTTAATTAACGAAAAGACGATGATTTATCCTTTTAAATCTTACATAAAAGCGAAGATAAAACTCAGTTTAACAAGTGATGCCCCAGTGGAAATCCCAAACCCACTCTTAGGCATTTACGCCGCTGTGACACGTAGGGGTCATGATAATCAAGCCTATCACATTAAGGAAAGCTTGACGCGTTATCAAGCGCTTAAAGGTTACACCATTGATGCTGCCCGTCATCTCGGTTATAAAAATAAAGGACAAATAAAAAAAGGCTATCTCGCAGATTTTGTAGTATTTAAGAATGATATCCTAGCCGTTCCACTTGAAGAATTAGCAAAGCAAACTGTCATCATGACGATTGTCGATGGCGTTATGGTTTATGAAGACAAAGAAAAAAGTCCCAGATAAACTGGGACGTAATTTCTTCCAAAAGTCTTTTGATTAACGTTTTGAGAATTGTGGCGCGCGTCTTGCACCTTTAAGACCGTATTTTTTGCGTTCTTTGGCACGGGCATCTCTGGTGAGCATGCCGGCTTTTTTAAGGGTGCCACGATCTAAACCAGCTTCAAGTAAAGCACGGGCAATACCTAAACGGATTGCACCTGCTTGACCGGTAAAACCACCACCTTGGACATTGGCGACGACATCGAATTTATCGGCGACATCAAGTAATGTAAGGGGTTGTTTAAGGTCCATTACGAGGGTTTGATAAGGCATGTAATCATTAACGTCTAAATCGTTAACGACGATATTACCTTTACCTGGTTTTAAGAAGATACGGGCGACACTTGATTTGCGACGGCCGGTTCCTAAATAGATTTCAGTTTTTTTCTTTGCCATTATTTATTTCCTCCAATATAACGGAGTGGTAACTCCACTGGTTGTTGGGCGCTGTGTTTGTGGTCTGGTCCTGCATAAACAAATAATTTCTTAATCATTTGACGGCCTAAACGACCTTTAGGAATCATTCCCCAGACGGCTCTTTCAACCATTTCAACTGGGTATTTGGTGATCATCTCTCCGGCGGAACGGACGCGTAATCCACCTGGACGTTGACTTGTGTTGTAATAATTTTTAGTTTCGCGTTTATTGCCGCTTAAACCAACTTTTTCCGCATTGATGATAATGACGTAATCGCCTGTATCAACGTTAGGGGTGAATTCTGGTTTGTTTTTGCCGATTAAGGTCATGGCGACTTCGCTTGCTAACCGACCGAGTGGAAGATCAGTTGCATCGACGACGTACCAAGTACGATTAACGGTGCCTGCTTTCGCATTTGTTGTTTGACGTAGCATGTGTGTGTTTCTCCTTTACCAATTTTCGTCTTACCGGGACGACAAAAGGCAGATATGCCGTAAGTAATAATAATATATTTACAATATATTGTCAACGTTTAACGTTTTAAAAATAACGACCTAAAATTATCCGCTTTAATAAAAAACCACCGCGCCTGCGGTGGTCCATGAAGTTCGTGAATAATTAAGTTAACGACGATTTCCAAAGATGACAATGAGGAGTCGTAAAATTTGTAAATAAATCCACACGACCGTCACGAGAATGCCAAGTCCGACTTGCCATTCATACATTTTTGGTGCGCCGTTTTCAACAAGTTGTTTCGCATTATCAAAATCAATAATGAGCATAAACGCGCCTAAAAGCACAAGTCCAGAGTATAAAATCACCATTAACGGATAGTCCGCAGCAAGGCCTGCCACGAGGGTTGGTGCCGCAAAGTTTAAGATTAACATGACTAAACTACCGAGTAAGATCGAGATTAATGCCCCTAACACAAAGCGACGTAAGAATGGGGTCGCCCGCACTGCGCCAATCCCGTGAAGGAAGGCCATGACACCAACAATTGAGAAGGTGGCAACAAGGGCAATAAGACCAACGCCCATTCCAGGAAGTAATAATTGATCAACGATCAAGGTTAATGTTCCATAGGTGATCCCTTGTAAAATGGCATAAATAATACTGAGTACTTTTGCCGCCTTTGGTTTCATCATTGCAAAGAAAACGAGAATGAATGACCCAAAAGCTCCCACAAAAACGAGGGGGATTAAGGCTTGGACGGGGATAAACCACGAACTAATGCCAGCAACAATCGTCAATAGAACAAGAAATAATGTTTTGGTGGAAATACCTGACCAAGATGCAGTTTCTGCTCCCACTTCAACATAGGTTGTGCCTTGTTTTTGCATGTTGCGGAAGACAGGGTTATTAGTTTGACGCATAAACGACCTCCTTATAATTAATCAATCAATCGTATTATAACATCTAGCCTTTAGAGTTCAACGTTATGATACACTTCTTGGACATCTTGGACATCTTCAAGTAAATCGAGTAAACGATTAAAAAGCATGAGATGTTCACCTTCAAGCGTTATTTTATCGGTTGGAATCATTCTAATTTCACTGATGTTAAATTCATTAACCCCTAGTGAATACAGTGTTTCCCGTGTTTTGCCAAATGCGGTTGGATTAACGAGTACTTGAATATGGCCTTCTTCTTCGGTAATATCCCATACATCGACATCATTGAAAACAAGTGCTTCTTCAACTTCTGAAATACTCGGTCCACCAAACACAAACACACCGGTTTCATTAAAGTTATAGGCCACACTTTGAAAAGACGCGTCCGCCTTTTTAATGGCGGCCTTAATATCGCTGACCGCACGATTAACATTATCCGTTAAGGTATCGACCACTAAAAAATAACCGCCTGGACCCATAATTTCATAACGTCCTGGAATATAGGCAACCGCCTCGGTTCCTTCGGCTTTTTTGATTGCTCGATCCATGACATCTTTGGTCGCCCCTAAAGCGCGATACTTATCCATCGCTGCCCGGAGTGATAAATTGGAGCGTGGATCAGGGCCACCACTTTTTGCCGCTAAATATATTTCTTTTGAAGCCCGCATGTTTAAGGCACTTTTTTTGGCGGCAGTACCAGCCATGCTTGCAGCTCTAACTTGAAAAGCTCGTCCCATAATAATCTCCTTTATTCGTCATAATTATATGCTTTTTTTGTATTAATACAAAACTTTTAGTAAGTATAAACCTTCGCCCGGTGCTTTAAAAGGGACAATTTCTCGATGTTTTTGACTAAGTTTTAAGGTAATATAATCATCTGCAATTTTTCCTTCATTTAAGGCGAGAAGGGTCCCCACCATAAAGCGAATTTGACCGCGCATAAAGCCGTTGCCGGTAAACGTTATGTGAATGTCGTCTTCTACCTTACGAACGGATACTTTTGTAATAGCGCGCAAAAATCCACCTTCATCTTCAGGTTTGCTCGTAAAGTTAGAAAAGTCATGCGTGCCCATAAATTGTTTGGCTGCTTTCCGTATTTTTCTAATATCTAGAGGAAATGGATAAAAAAGCACTTTATCACTTAAAAAAGGGTCTTTTTGTTTAGGAACAATCACATAACAATATGTTTTTTCCTTCGCACTAAAACGCGCATGAAAATCATCTCCAACGTGAATAATCGAGAGGATTTCAATATCCTTTGGCAACATCCGATTTAAGGCATACTTAAGTTTTCTTACGGAAAAGTGGGGGCCGTCAAAATGGAATACTTGACCTCGCGCATGAACTTTGGCGTCCGTCCTACCACTCGCGTGGATCGTGATTTCCTGATTAAAAAGTTGTGATAGACGCGTTTCAATTTCCCCTTGGATGGTGCGTTCACTCACTTGTTTTTGCCATCCAAAGTAGGCACCACCATGATATTGAACCGTCACCTTATAACGCATTAGAGCCCCCAATATAGGAGCATATTTTTAACAACAACAATCAAATCGATGCGATAGACAAGCAACAAAATGACGCCCGTTAAGATCACAAGCGAACTAATCAAAACAACGGTATCACGCCATGTGAAGCGCAAAATCCGGTAACGTGTTCGTTTCGCCCGGGGATCATAACCACGCGCAATCATCGCGTTGGCGAGTTCATCGCTCCGTTGCAGAGCACTCACAAATAATGGGACAATCAGTGCAACAATCGCCCGTAATTTCTCTTTCAGCTTGCCGCCTTTAAAATCAACTCCGCGACTCTCTTGAGCCCGCATAATACGACCCGTTTCATCCAATAAGGTGGGAATAAAACGGAGGGCAATCGAAATCGTCATCGCAATTTCATGAACAGGAAAACGAACATACTTTAAAGGGGCCATATACCATTCAATGGCATATGTTAAATCAAGTGGTTTAGTTGAGGCGGTTAAGACCGTGGTTAAGGCAATCATTAAGACAAGACGAAGGAAGATATAAAGGGTTTGATAAATGGCAATATCGCGAATCGCAAAGGTGCCGATTGTAAACCAAATATTGCCGCCACTCCGTTGAAAAGTAAAAATATTAATGACCAGCAGAAAGACCATCATAAACCATAAACTTTTGAGTTGTTTAAAGATTGGTGTCACCCGCAATTTGGCGACTTTCATGATGATGAAAATGAGTAAACCATAAAGGCCGTACATCACAAAGTCCATTACCGGATTTGTAAACTTAAAGAAGATGAGCACCATAAATACGATTAAGCCGAAAAACTTAACACGTGGGTCCGCTTTATGCATGAATGAATTGGTCGGGATATAACGCCCTAAGGAGATATTTTTCATAATTGCTCCTTGAGACGGGCAAGTGCTTCCGCAAGATCACTAATGGAGTTGATTTGATTAAAATCTAAAGGACACCCTCTTTTGGCTAAAGCTTGCATCACTTCATAAAGGACCGGCACTTCCAAACTATAATCATCTTTAACATGACTAAAGAGCGCTTGCGGCGTTGTCTCTTCAATGACATTCCCGTTTTTCATCACTATCACATCGGTCGCGTACCGTAACACAAGATCCATATCATGGGTCACTAAAATAATGGTGGTCCCCGCACGGTGGATGGCCGCAAAGGTCTCCATCATTTCATGCGCGCTTAAAGGATCAAGGCCGGCTGTTGGTTCATCCAGAACAAGGATTTCTGGCTTCAGCGCCAAAATACCGGCAATCGCGACCCGCCGTTTCTCGCCACCCGATAATTCAAAGGGCGAACGTTCATAAAATTCTGGACCAAGCCCGACTTGAGTCAGGGCCACTTTCGCCAAATCAAGTGCTTCTTCACGACTGACACCAAAGTTTTGGGGACCAAAACTCACATCCTTAATAACATTTTCTTCAAAGAGTTGGTATTCTGGGAATTGAAAAACAACCCCTACTTTTTTCCGTAAGTTCTTTATTTTGTAGGTTTCATGAGCGTCAATAATCGATAAAAGATATTCGCTTCTTGTTTTCTCTTCAGGAGATACTTTCTTATCTTTTAACTTTTTTTGTAAAAGTTTCTTATATTTTTTAGTTTTTGTTGGTAGAAGGATTTTATCGTCTACTTGAACAATCCCTGATGTCGGAAGTAAAAGCGCATTGACATGTTGCACTAAAGTACTTTTGCCGCTCCCGGTATGACCAATGATGGCCGTAAAAGCTTTTTCTTTAATGCTTAAGTTAATGTTATGCAGTGCATCAAATTGAAAAGGTGACTTCGGTGCATAGGTAAATTGGAGGTGATGGAATTTTATGGCCATAATTCCTCCACAAGACTCGTAATAGTCTTACTCTCAATCTCGATCCCACGTTTTGCAAGTTCAAGTTTCATTTTGAAAATAAAAGGCAAATCAAGTCGAATATTCGTTAAAATATCATGATTTTGATAAATGATGTCAGGTGCGCCTTGAAGCACAATCCGTCCTTCATTCATCACAATAATTTCGTCACTATTAAGCGTTTCTTCAATATCATGCGTAATGCTAATAATTGTAAGATCTGGGACTTCTTTTCGTAATTCAAGAATGATTTGCTTTATTTCACGTTTGCCCTTGGGATCAAGCATGGCTGTTGCTTCATCAAGGAGTAAAATACGTGGTTTCATGGCAAGCACGCCTGCAATGGCGACTCGTTGTTTTTGACCACCGCTTAAATTAACTGGCTCCTTATCTAAATAGTCGCGCATCCCAACTTTGGTTGCGTAGGTTTCAATAATCGCATCCATCTCATGTTGCGGTACACGTTTATTTTCAAGACCAAAGGCAATATCATCACGGACCGTTGCCCCAATAAATTGGTTATCGGGGTTTTGAAACACAATACCGATATCAGGTCGTTCACTTTCATACATTTCCGCCGTCAGCGACATGCCAAAAACCTTGATCGTACTTGTCTTACGTAAATCAAGAATCCCCGCAATGAGTTTCGCAAGGGTTGATTTACCACTCCCATTATGACCAATGACACTCACATAGGTACCGGCTTTCACGTTAAAAGAGATACCGTTTAAGACTTCTACATCACGGTCATATGAATAGCGTAGATTAGTAACTTCGAGCGCATATTTATTCATGAAATTTTGGTTCCAATACTTTGCCTTTGAAAGGGGTCAATTTAACACCCGCTAAATTGAGCATGTGGCGACTTGCCCGCATGTTGAGATCATGATGATATTTATCATCAAGGTAGACAATTTCGGTAATACCGGTTTGAATGACGGCTTTCGCACATTCGTTACACGGAAAAAGCGTGACATAGATGCGGCATCCTTTTAAACTCGCACCGGCTCTTGTATTTAAAATCGCGTTAAATTCGGCGTGACAAACATAAAGATATTTATTGGCAATATCTTCACCTTTATCCCACGGCAAAACATCATCGCTAATGCCCCGGGGCATACCGTTATAGCCAAGACTAACGACTTTATTATCTTGGTCAGCAATACAGGCGCCGACTTGGGTTGAGGGATCTTTACTTCTCTTTGCCGACAAGATAGCAACGCCCATAAAGTACTCGTCCCAATTAATGCAATCTAATCGTTTCATATGTGTCCCTCCAACTCTTGCCAATTATAACATAATTGCTACAAGTGAACTTGTGGTTATTACTTGATTTTGAGCACTTGAACTTCATAGGGGCGAAGTTTTTGTTGATTATCAAAATATTCGCCGTAATTACCGTAGATCAGTTCGCCGTCTAGACTTAAGTGATGTGGCCATGCTTTATGACTAAGATTAATGACCACTTGATAAACTTCGTCATCCATTTGCCGTGAAAAACCAAGAATATTGGGATTTGTCTTTAAAAAGGTTAAATCGCCTTTTTTAAAGGCGTCACGTGCTTGCCGAACGGTAATCATCTTCCGATATTCACGAAGAATGGAGTTTTCTTTTTCAAGTTCACTTTCAACATTGATATAGGTGTAATTGGGATTGACCATTAACCAAGGCTTGCCGGTGGTAAAGCCAGCTTCCTTTGCGGTGTTCCATTGCATCGGAGTTCGCGCATGGTCACGGGTGAAATTAAGCACAAAACGCCACGCCAATTTATGCGGAACCCATAGTTTACGTAGTAACTTGTACACATTAATGGAACTCACGTCCCGTAATTCACTCACATCTTTAAAGGGCATATTTGTCATCCCGATTTCTTGGCCTTGATAAATATAGGGGGTCCCTTTGAGGAATAAAATCGAAGCCCCAAGGGCGGTCGCACTTAAAAATCGATACGTATCACTTCCAAAACGACTAATACTACGCGGAATATCGTGATTTTCAAAAAAGAGGGTATTCCAGTCAATCGTATCTTGCCACTTCTTAAGGGCCTTGATCATATTTGCCGGCCGATATTTTTTCTTGAAAAGCGGGAGGCCACGTGTATCAACTTGGACTTGGTCAAACGCAAATACTTGGGTAAGTTCATCTTCTAAATAAGCTTTCGCATCATAAATTGTAATATCCATCGTTTCGCCAACGGTATAGGCATCATAGGGGGCAAGGACTTCTTTATTTAAATCTTTAAGAATGAGGTGACATCCGGGCGTATTAAGATAATGTTCTTTACCCGTCTTATAAACGCGTTTTTTGCCATCTTCAAGACTTACTTTACTAATGCAGTTAATCACGTCACAGCGGAACCCCGCGACCCCTAAATCAAGCCAAAACCGTAAAATGTCTTTTACTTCTTCGAGTACTTTTGGGTGATTATAGTTTAAATCCGGTTGTTCCTTCGTAAAGAGGTGAAGATACCACATATCATTGGTTGGTTCATACGACCACGCCGGTCCCGTAAACATACTTTGCCAATTGTTAGGGGGGAGTTTCTTGCCGCGTCTTGAGACACGACCCTTCCGCCAAAAGTAATAAGGATGATAGGGGCTATTGATATCTTTACTTTCTAAAAACCATTGATGTTCAAATGAAGTATGATTGATGACTAAATCCATAACCACTTTAATATCAAGTTCATTAGCCCGTGCCAGAAGGGCTTTCATGTCATCCATCGTCCCGTAATCCGGATGAATCGCGCGGTAATCACTAATGTCATAACCCATATCATGATTTGGACTCGCATAAAGCGGGGAAAACCAAATCGCCCCAATACCTAGTTCTTTTAAATAAGGGAGTTTTTCGATAATGCCTTGAATATCACCAATGCCATCACCATTTGAATCTTTAAATGAATGCGGATAGATTTGATAAAAAATCCGCTCATGCCACCATTTATTACGCATATTAAGTACCTCTTTTTAATTTTAGCAAATAAACAATAAAAAAACGCCTTTAGGCGTTATTTTTTGAGGCCGGAGCGTGAACTTTATTCTTGAGCTTCCTCAATCGCTTGTTCACAGAGGGCATAGGCAAGCATTAACTCACTGAGTTCATCCTCACCACTTTTTTTCTCTCCTGGATCAGTCAATAGTAAACGATAATCCATCTTTTATTCCTCCTCTGTTTATGTTGTCCATATTGTAAAGGACATTCAGGAATTAATCAAAGAAAGTAGGAAGTGTTTTAATTAATACTATGTATTAATTTAGACAAAGTGTGTCAATGCAGTTTAGGGGTTTTTTAGTAGTTTAAAACTCGAGCGTTATTTATGAGTAAAAAGGGGGGGTAGCCCCCTTACATAATGCGTGTTAATCGCGATGATTTTGATCCGTTAATAGCTGATGAATACTGCTTCGCGCAAAGACGTTGCCAAGAATAGCAATTAAACTCACTTGAAATGGTAGTAAGACAAACATGATGGCAGTATGGAAGAACACACTCACGAAGAATGAGGTGCCAAACGCCGACATTTTCCACCATGATCCCCAGATGACTTCAATCAGTGTCGCCATCACAAGTAAAATGAGTCCGAGTTCCGATGGCTTGCCAGTATAGGTTAGATTGACCTTCTCACCATACTTCTTCTCAAGATAGATAAAGACGAAGATTAAGATCGCCATCAGGGCCACTAAAATGATTGAAAAGAAAATACGGAAATTCGTATCAAAGACAATCGGTGGTAAATTGCGATCAAAAGGATGGCGGATTGATGGATTAGTAAAGATATAAACTTCCAGCAAAATGAAAATAAGGGCTAAGAGTGGATAGATAAGGGAGAACTTCATCTTCTTGCGAATAACGAACATCCCGCGCATGAATAACCACGGCAAGATACCGTAAAGAGTCGAACTGATAAGCGGCCACGGTAAAAAGTTTGCAACCGGAAAAAGTGTGGCACCAACGACATCGGCACCTGCCCCAACAATCCCACCATATATCGGTCCTAAAAATAAAGAAGCTAAAATAATCGGAACATTCCCGAGTGAAAGACGATAGAGGCTTGGCATTCCAAAGGGAATAACTAAAAACCGTTGCACGGCAATTGATAAGGCCATTAAAAGTCCGCTTAAAGTGATTGCCGCGACCACTTTTCGATTTGATTTATACATACATGCCTCCTTGAAACTCTTTGGTCACAAGATTTGCAAAGTAGAGTGACCCCACGATTAATAATAGGTCTTTTTCGCCAATTGTGGAAAGCGCATGCTTAATCGCTGTTTGATGATTAGCAAAAAAGGATAGAGCTTGATCATAATCTTTTTTTGCCCGCGGATGATCAAAAGAGGTCACGAAAATATCCGCCCCACATAAGGCAAGTAAATCTAATTCTTGGGCATAATCCTTGTCTTTAAAAGCTGCAAAGACAACCACTAAATGTCTATTAAATGCCTTTAAATCATTAAGCAATGCACGCATGGCATGCGGATTATGAGCCCCATCAACGACAACTGGTGGATTTAGTGAGACCACACTAAAACGTCCCGGGAAAGTATCTTCTAAAAGCGCTTGATCAAAAGCACCTTCAAGGATCTTGATCCCTTGTGAATGTAAAATTTCTAGGGCATTAATGACTAAAATAGCATTAGACACTTCATAACTGGCCCCACTTCCAATCAGATAGTTATGACCCTCATATAAGAATTTGATGCTGGTTAAACTTCGTTCAATAATTGAATAATTGGGCCTGTTCATGATGATAGGCGCCTTTTTATCGGCGGCAATTTGCGTGATTGCTTCAAGGGCTAACGGGGGTATATTTCCGAGCAAGACGGGTCGATTCGGTTTGATGATACCAGCCTTATGGCGGGCTATTTCAATGAGGGATGACCCTAGTTCATGGGTATGATCAAGGGCAATATTAGTGATAATACTTAAGATTGGGGTAAAAATATTAGTCGCATCAAGAAGGCCCCCCATACCGACTTCAATAATCACAAAGTCAAGATGATTTTCCGCAAAATAAACAAACGAAATATAGGTCATAATTTCAAAGGAAGAAAGCCCATATTTACTAAACTGCTTATCGTATTTTTTAAGTTGTGCGCCAATAAAAGCGTCACTAATTTGGACACCGTTAATGGTTGTTAATTCATTGATATTTAAATAATGGGGAGAAGTAAAAAGTCCAACCCGGTAACCACTTTTTTCTAAGGTAAGTGCGAGATAGCGGGCAGTGCTCCCTTTCCCATTAGTGCCGGTAATATGAATGGCAGGCGGTAAAGCGGGTAAGCCTACTTCTTGAATAAACATTAAGTAAGAAGCATTGTCATATCGTTTGGGAGCGCGGTCTAAATAAGCTTTAATTTCTTTTTTAATCATCCGCTTGGCTTCCTCGTTTTTTGGCTTTGTCCATCGTTAATTGGTCTTCGCGTTTTTTGATTGTTTCCCGTTTATCATAATGCTTTTTACCCTTACCAAGGGCGATAGCGACCTTAACTCGGCCGCGGACAAAATACATCTTGGTTGCGACAACCGTCATTTGTTCAATCTGTGCATCTGACGCATATTTAACAATTTGTCGTTTATGCATTAAAAGCTTGCGGGAACGCCGTGGTTCATGGTTAAAAATATTACCGAATTCATAAGGTGCAATATGCAGTCCTTCTAAATAAGCTTCCCCATTTCGAAAGGAGACATACGTATCTGTTAGTGAAGATCCAGACTGACGAATTGATTTAATTTCGGTACCAGTTAAAACAATGCCGACTTCTAAGAAGTCACTTAAAAAGTAATCAAAACTTGCCTTTCGATTTTCAGTAATAACGGGATTAAGTTCCTTCTTTTTAGCCATGTATCAATTCTCTATTCTTTATTCATTTAAAAACGCTAGTACATCATTATATACTTGTTTGCGATTCGTTTCATTTAATATTTCATGACGCATTTTTGGATAGATTTTAGTAAAGACATGACTAAATCCTAAACGCTTATAAAAGTTATGCAGTTTTAAGACTCCTTTACCTTTAAGACCGACCGGATCATCTTGGCCGGCAATAATGAATAAGGGTAAGTCACGGCCCACACGCGCATAGTTTGCTTTCTTATAAAGTGAACTTGTTCCGTGCAGCAATTCACGATAAAATCCTTTGGTTGATGGTCCACCGTCAAGCGGATCTTTAAGAAACATATCAACATTATCCGTGTTGTAACTAAGCCAATCGGCTTGGGTCCGAGCGGGTTTAATACTTTTAGCGTAACTACCAATTGAAAGCGATGATAAGAGGACACTTTCTTTATGTCGATTTTGCTTGTTAACCGTTAAACTGGCAACCAAGTGACCGAGTCCAAATAAGATCGATGGTCCGTTTGAACCGACAATAACAACTTTACTGGCAAGTTCAGGATAGCGTTGCATAAAATGTTGCGCCATAAATGACCCCATCGAGTGACCTAGGATATAAAGGGGCAACTTGTCTTTCTTAATTTGCATAGCGACTACACCAAGGTGATCAATAAAGCGCATAAACGCCCCGTCAGGTACTTCACCTTTTTTGGATATACCACGCACAATGTTTTCGCCTTGACCATAAAAATCAAGCGAATATACATTAAAGCCATTCGCATTTAAGAAGAGGGCGAACTCCGTGTAGCGGAGGGCATGTTCTTCCATACCTGTGATAATCAAAACATTAGCACGACCATTAAGGGTTGGCCAAAAAGCCCCATAAAGTGTCAAATCATCATTAACTTTATAACTTTTACGATAGTTTTCCATACAACTCTCCTTGCCTTAATTTTATCATTAATGGTCCGTCGGCGTTACACTATATGAAAAAGATGAAGGAACCCTTCATCTTTTTATCATTCAATGTTGAATTATTTAATCTTTTTTTCAAAAAGGTAAGCATGACGGCAGGCATCTTTAATCGTATAGTGCGGCACAAAACCAAGTTCCGTTTTGGCTTTGGTAATATCCGCAAAACTGGTGGCAATATCCCCGCTTCGCCGCGGTTTTATTTCATACGGGATTTTGACATGGTTTGCCTTTTCATAGGCATGAATGAGTTCAAGCACACTCGTGCCACGCCCCGTACCAAGATTATAGAAATTATATGCTTCATTAAAACCAAATGCTTGAAGCGCTAAAAGGTGTCCTCTAGCGAGATCTACGACGTGAACATAATCACGCACCCCGGTGCCATCAACCGTGTCGTAATCATTGCCAAAAATACCAAGTGAGGCAAGTTTACCACTTGCCACTTTACTAATATAAGGCATCAGATTATTGGGAATATCATTTGGTGATTCCCCTAATAATTTTGAGGGATGCGCACCAATCGGATTAAAGTAACGTAAACTGACTGCTTTATAACCCGGATTAGCAAAGACAAAATCTTTAAGGATTTGTTCAATAAACAATTTTGTCGTTGCGTAAGGATTGGTGGTATTACCAAGCGGATCTTTTTCGCTGATCGGCATGACATCCGGCGTTCCATACACCGTTGCGCTGCTTGAAAAGAGGATGTTTCTAACATTATAGGTAATCATCATTTCAAGAAGAGTAAGGGTTGAATCTAAATTATTACGGTAATAAAGAAGCGGTTTTTGGACACTTTCGCCCACGGCTTTTAATCCGGCAAAATGGATAATCGCTTCAAATTGATGGGCACTAAAAATCTTGTGCATGGCCTTGACATCTTCAACATTAGCTTTATAAAAAAGTGGTCGTACTTTCGTCAGGCGCTTAATTTTATTGAGGACATTCTTTTGCGAATTAACTAAATTATCAACAATGACAACCTCATGACCAGCATTCATTAATTCAACAACGGTATGGGAGCCGATAAAACCGGTCCCGCCTGTTACTAATATTTTCATCGCAAAAACCTAGACGATCTGTTTCCCGAGTTCCATGGCTTCATGCAAAGCTGGATGATGATCAATATCGCCCCGTTCAAAAACGCCAGGAGCCGTAATAATTTTAAAACTTGGAATTTCAAGTTGCTTTACGAGTTCTTTAAATTCATGAGTGATGCCAATAAACGTATCCGGATCATTATCGCGAGCCACTGCTAGAAGAATGGCGGTCGTAAATTTTAAATTACGTTTCCGTTGGGGGAGGGTATAAGCATATAAATTATCCATAAATAGTTTAATTGATGCGGAAAATCCACCAAAGTAAACAGGCGAGGCAAGGACGAGCACATCAGAGACATGGAGGTATGGGGCGAGGACGTTAAAATCATCTTCAATTAAACTTGGTTTTCCTTTTCGCCAAGCATTTTCTTTATCGCGGAATGGAGAAAAATTACGGTTAGACGCTTCTACCTTTTGAATTGCGTTGCCATTTTGACGTGCACCTTTAATAAAAGCGTTTGCCAAAACTGCTGAATTTCCGATTTTACGGACACTGCCTGTGATCACTAAAATATTTTTTGCCATAAATCCTCCACGATTATTATAGCACAATAATTTTATCTTTTGTGCTTAAAATCGCACTTTTTCTTATGCTTACCAGCAATTTAGATGTATTTTATGGTCATCATTCGGCTCATTTGCGGGCTTATATTCATCCTTTACGCCAAAACCAATCATTCCAAAAAGACGATATTCTGATGGCACATGAAGATGGTTTAAAAAAGCATCACTCATCTCTTTTGTACCGCATCCAATCCAAAAACCGCCTAAATTATCATAACTTTCAATGGCGAGCAAAAGACTCATGATTGCCCCAGCGGTATTACTGATCGCATTGTATTGGTCGTCTTCTTTACTTGAATCATTAAGCATGAGAATGAGATAAGGCGCTTTTTCAAAATGTCCGCCCTTTCGATGGACAACGCTTAATTCTTTAATCAGTTCTCGATCATTTAGGAGTATCACATGTTGGGGTCGTTTATTACGGGCCGTTGGGGTCACAAGGGCAGCATTCATAATTTCCCGTAACACTTCTTGGGCAATCACATCATCCTTAAATTTACGAATACTCCGTCTTTTATAGATGGCATTTAAGACTGGATTCGTACTCACCACTTCGGCCCGTTTTTGTGATTTAAAAATAAAATCATTTAATAAATCTTTCCGGGTGACAATGCCGATAAAATAACGCCGATCATCAAGAATGGGGATAAAGTTTTGACTTAAAGACACTTGAATGAGATCATCCATCGAGGCATTGATCGTAACCGGACCATAATCACGATGACGTTCCACTTCTTTAATTTTTGTTGTCGCCACCGCTTTGTCACCATGTTCCGCCAAGTACCATAATAAGTCACCCTCAGTGATGGTGCCAACATAATAGCCATCCTTATCTAAGAGTGGAACACTATTAAAACGGACCCGTTTAAGAAGGGTTAAAGCTTCTTCAATTGTTAAGTTGGTGGTTAAAAATCGAACATCCTTTTTGGGTGTTAATAACATCAATATATTCATACGCACCTCTTTCTATACCCTTATTATAACTTAAGGCGGAAAGGTGTGGAAAATCATAAGTGGATGTAGTAATATAATATTTAGCATGGAAATACCCCAAGAATAGGAGAGAATATGGCTATTTTTATTCGTGATAGCTATGACGAAATGTCAAAAGCTGCTGCAAAGCAA
The DNA here is from genome assembly GCA_964410505.1 of uncultured Staphylococcaceae bacterium. Taxonomy (GTDB): domain Bacteria; phylum Bacillota_I; class Bacilli_A; order RFN20; family CAG-826; genus UBA1361. The sequence goes on along the minus strand of CAYPGR010000009.1, from coordinate 25,412 downwards.
ATCGCAAAACAAATCAAAGAAAAACCAAATTCAGTGATTGGTCTCGCCACTGGATTTACCCCGATTGGCACCTACCGAGAATTAATCAGATTACACAAAGAAGAAGGATTAAGTTTTAAAGACGTGACAGCCTTCACGTTATATGAATTCTTAGGCGAAGGATTTGATGTAATTAAACCTTATGGCCTCGATAAATCAAGTGCCCGCTATATGCATGAAGAATTCTTTAAACACATTGATATTCAAAAGAAGAATATCCATTACTTTAATGGTTTTACAAGTAACCCAAGCAAAACATGTGCGGAATATGAAAAGAAAATAACCGATGCCGGTGGCATTGACCTACAACTTCTTGGCATTGGTCGTGATGGCCACTGGGGATATAATGAACCAGGGTCAAGTTTAGGCAGTCGTTCCCACGTCGTCGCCTTAACCAAACAAACAATCGATGATAACTATGAAGACTTCTATCGTAAAGTCGGTTTAACGAAAGATGAAATGCCGCACTTCGCCCTCACCATGGGCGTTGGCACAATTCTTGATGCCCGCAAGTTAATCTTAATTGCGAGTGGTGTTAAAAAAGCAAGCGTCATCCAACAAGCCTTAGAAGGCCCCGTGACCGCCCAAATTACATCAAGCGCCATTCAACTCTATGCCGGTGAAGCGACCATTATCCTTGATAATGAAGCCGCCAGCCTACTCTCTAATATTGAACATATTAAACATACAGAAGAGATGAGTAAAAAATACGGCTTCCGCGCCGAATAATTACTTCATACGTGATAAAAAATAGCTAAGGGTTTGTCCTTAGCTTTTTTTAAAGTCAATCCGCTTGCCAAACCCTTTTTTATGGGAAAGACGCATTAAATAAATAAATGGTAATACAAAGGTAAACGATGCCATAATCCCTTCACTCTTAAAAAGCAGCATACTAAGCGACTCAGTTTGACTTCGCAAAACGAATAATAAAAGACTGACGAGGACAAAAAAGGCAAGCGCTCGGTTGGTCTTCGAGCGGCGAATGGTTAGATAAATGATAAATCCAAAGATGAGGAGATATAAACCGAGACCGATTAGTCCAAAAGTATGGAGCACCTCAACAAAACCATTATGATAATCGCCAAACCCATTCGTCGGAATGCCGGTCATTTCATAATCCATACGTATATGATAAAAATAGCGTGAAATATGGGGACCATCGCCCATTAGTAGGGTAACCGGTGAGGCGACAATTAGGGTCCATGCATAACGCCACAAATCCATACGCGAATCGAGTGAGTGTGATCCCATTTTGATAATGTCATCTGGAATCAGTCTCGTTAAAAACTTAGCGATTTCTGTGGCTCCAAGAGCGGGCACAAAACGGAAGGCAATGAGTGCCCCAAATAGTTGCAGTGCTAAGAGTAATTCAAACGCAAACCGCCACCATTTTTTCTTTCTTAAAACGAGCACAAGATGAGAGAGATAGGTAAAAATAAAGAGCAAGAATGAAAGAATAATATTCGTTTTTGAAAAGGTGAATATAATCGCCGTCATAAAAAAGATTTGCGCAAAGAAGAATATATAACGTCGCTTTTTGGTAATGCGTAAGTAATATAAAAAGACTATCATGACCTGTGAACTAAGCAAAAATGAGGCATATGGATTACGGTTATTAAAAAAGCTAGCGGGTACGTTTATCGAATTAGTGTACCCATTTTTAAGAATCGCACCATATTTAGCCCATTCAACAATGAGACTATACCCCATAGCCACGGTTGCAATCAGAATAATGGTAACGATAAAAAACATAATGATTTTCAAAAAATGGGGATGATTTGGAAGCACAAGAGCGACAAAGAAGATAAAAGAAAGATTGACGACTAATGTAAGCACGCCGGTCATCCTAACTTCCATCGGTAAAGTAACGACGATTTCATGAAGCGTCCCATCCAAGAATTTCACCATCAAAACACGGGTTTCTGGAATCGTCACAATATTAACAATGGTGGTTAATAAAATGGCGATAAAAAAAGTAAGGGTCAATACACCATTGACACTTAACCTGATTTTGCTGATGATATAGTTTCCAAAGATACTAATAAGACTAATAATGACCCCAGCCAGCATAATCTGATTGGGAATCGATATCGGATTAAAATAATAACCTGGCGTTGATTCGGTAATAATCGATTGTTCTAGAAAAAAGAAAGTAAGTCCCACAATCAGAAGCGTTAATAAAAAGAAAGTAGCAACATTTAAGTTGCGACGAATGTTTTTCATGCCTTCATTATACGCTAATGTCTCTTTCTTAATCAAATGTCCGATTTTATAAATATAAAATGGCGATTTTAAGCAAATACCTTATTGGCAAGGGAAGGAAAGTCAATATAAGGATTACGATTGTTTTGGTAACCTTGCACAAGTCCATTACGGCGGAATTCAAATTCATCTACCGGGTCTTGAAGATGCCACTCTAAGAGGACACTGAGGACCCCAAAAATACCGTTACTCGTATTTCCCGTTACATAATCAACAAGATTTAATTGAGCGTTACCATTGTTGTTGCCTGCGTAATAACGCGTCGCCATATAAAACATCGCACGGGCAACATCCCCTTTATAAATGTCTAGCGGTTCATAAACGGTTCCTTGGCTTAGATAGCTGCCTCGTTTACCTGAGTTACCGCCATCATAATCTTTGACATAAGACGATCCTGTGGTAACGGTCCCAAAATCCAGATTACCGCGCGAATTATTATTTTGTTTATCACTAGCCCGGAGGTGATGCATATCACTGCCCGCAGGAGGATTATTACTAAAGCCGCCATGGTATTTGGCCCAGATGTGTTCTTTATCCCATGTTGTGTTCCGTTTAGAATATTTATGAGAATCACTTGATTTCGAAAAATTATAGGTTGCATAAATAAGCACCATATAAGGATCTTGGTCATTTGGGTCAGGAGAAAGATTCCAATCTCGATCGGTTTGGCGCATCGTATTATTTAAATTGTCATAGATGTGGGTTGTATGACCTTTAATTTTATTAAAGAGTTCGACTTTTAGTGATTGTCCACTTAAATTAAAGTTCACATTCGTGTAATAGCTCAATACTGAACTAGGGACTTCAATCCCTTCGGGGGTAGAAGGTAAGTTGCTTCCACTTTCAGAGCTTGGCGCACTTGTGACTTCGGGAGAAGATGATTCAATGGATGCTTCTGAAGACGTAACCACTTCAGTGATATCCTCACTACTGCTGCTATCAAGACGACCACCCGTGCTCGTTGAAGGTTCACTTAAGTTTTCGCTTGTTGATGAATTATTTTTGGCACATCCCACAAGTAATGTAAGAAGCAAAATTAAAGATATTTTCGTATATTTCATAATCGGTACCTCAAAAGTATTGTAATTATAACAAAGGTGAAAAAGAGTAAGGGTTAATATGGTAAAAATTCGTATTAAGTAAGGTGTAAGAATTATTTTTCAAAAGGAAGGGCCGTATTAATTTGACCACGGAAAACATAATATTTGGTATATAGAAATTCCGTTACGAAATTTAAGAGCATACTTAAGACAAAGACAAGATAAGCAGGACACCCTATTTTCTCAAGCGCATCTCCACCCCAAGTCGAAAGCGGTGTAAAGACAAGGTAATAGGCAAAGACTTTCAGCATTGCAATCGGAACATTTGCAGCGCTTTTAAAAGTAAACTTACGGTTAAAAGTAAAGTTCCATAAAACCGATAACGTGAGGGAGATTAAATATGAAAGCAAGTAATCCCACTTTAGCAGTTCATAAAGTAAGGTGAAACCGAGAATTTGAATAAGACCAGCCGAAAGTGAAAATAAGGTGAATCTAACCGCTTGAATGATCGTTTCTTTATTGCGCACAGGGGTTTTCGTTTCCATTCCTGATTAAGGATTTCTTTTACCAATCAACCAGGTCAGGGTTTGGGGCATGACCGGCTTGACCGTGGAGATTATCAATTAAAAGAATATCACTTTCTTCAAGTGAAAGATTGAAGACATCATAGTTTTCTTTAATGCGACTTGGCGTGATCGATTTAGGGAGCGGTAAAAACCCATGTTCGAGACTCCAACGAATCGCAATTTGAGCAGGTGTTTTTTGATATTTTTTTGCCAAGTCATCAAGAAGCGGTAAACTAAAAAGTTTCCCAGTCCCAAGTGGTGAATACGCGGTCGTTAAAATATCATGCTTCTCATTAAAAGCGACGGCCTCAGCTTGCATGTCACTTGGATTAATAAGAATTTGGTTAGTGACTGGTTTAACTTTCGCGGTTTTTAATAATGCTTCTAAGTGATGAGGCATAAAGTTACTAACCCCTAAAGAACGAATTTTGCCCGCAAAATAGGCTTCTTCCATCGCTTTATATACCTCACGATTCCGTTTTTCATAATGCGGACGGGAGGCAGTACCATTTGGCCAATGGATGAGAAGTTGATCAACATACGTTAAGCCTAAGCGTGCAAGGGATTGATCAATTGCCTTTTTGGCATCTTCATAGGTCACATGTTTATTCCATATTTTTGTCGTAATAAATAGTTCATGACGCGGAAGCCCGCTATCTTTAATGGCACGACCAACGCTTTCTTCATTACGATACACTTCTGCGGTGTCGATATGGCGGTACCCGACCTTTAAAGCTTCCCGTACACTAAGATACGCTTCTTCGCCATCTTTTACTTGCCAAGTGCCAAAGCCAATGACTGGCATTTTGACCCCATTATTTAATGTATATACACTCGCGCTATTTAACGCCTTTGGTTCAATACGAAATTTAGATTTAAACATCCTGATTCCCCCTTTGTTTCCTATATTATATCAAGATTAAAAAAGGACACGATGTCGTGCCCTTTGTTCAATACGTGAATCTTTGATTTAAAAGAGTGGTAAGAATTTCTTGCCGTATTCTTCATGGATAATTTGGCCACTTGCATCATAAAAGGCGAATAGACCCGTGAGGATGCCGACGATACCAGCAATCCTTGTAATCACGGCTAACCCCGTAAAATCGCCAAGCGCTAAAAGAAAGAACAAAAGCGCTAAAGAGCCAAATACAAGACGTGAAATCATATTATGTTTAAGCGTTCCAATAAACATCACGGTCGTGAAAAGACCCCACAGTAATAAATAGAAACCCATCGAGGTTAAATCGGCGGCCGGGACTTTGAGTCCGCCTAACATCCAAATAAGAACGAGTGACCACCAAAAGGTGCCATAAGCGACAAAGGCGGTGCCACCAAACGTGTTATTATTTTTAAAAGCTAAAATGCCCGCAATGATTTGGGCGAGGCCACCAAGGGCAATTCCCATTGCAACAATCACAATGCTAAGCGGAATAATGTTTGCATTATGTAAGTTTAATAAAATCGTTGTAAGACCAAACCCTATTAATCCTAAGGGTGAAGGATTGTATTTTTTTTCTATTTTTTCCATAGTATCCTCTTTTTCTTCCAAGATTATAACATAGCGATTAAGGCACCAAAAGAGGTAAAATGCTTATCATATTATTAAATAATCTTATAAGACAGCAAGGCGCTTGAGGAAAGCTTTTGTCCGTTCTTTAGTGGGGTTAGTAAAAAGAATTTCCGGACGTCCTTCTTCCACAATAACACCGCCATCCATAAAGATGACACGGTCACTTACTTCACGGGCAAAGTCCATTTCGTGAGTAGCAATAATCATCGTCATTCCCTCTTTTGCGAGTGTCTTCATGACGTTAAGTACTTCACCCGTCATCTCAGGATCAAGGGCACTCGTTGGTTCATCAAAAAGCATGATTCTCGGCTTCATACACAAGGCTCTCGCAATCGCCACTCGTTGTTTTTGACCGCCGGAAAGGGTAGCGACACTCCGATTGGCAAATTCAAGGAGACCAACTTTATTAAGATTATAAAGCGCAAGCTCTTTGGCTTCCGCTTTACTCATTTTAAGTAACTCGGTCGGTCCAAGCACACAGTTTCCCAGAACATCTTTATTGTTAAACAAATTAAAGTTTTGAAAGACCATGCCGATATCAAGACGTAAGGCATCGAGGTTTGTCTTCTTATCAGTTAGGTCACTTCCGTTAAAAATAACATGGCCACTCGTTGGTTCAGTTAAAAGATTTAAGCACCGAAGAAAGGTTGTTTTTCCTGAACCTGACGCACCGATTAAGGAAATGACTTCCCCTTCTTCAACCGATAAGGAAACATCTTTTAATACCACTTTATCGCTAAATTCTTTCGCGATGTTTAAGGCTTCGAGGATAAGAGACATCTCGTTTGTCCTCCTTTTGTTTATGTTCAAGTTTATGGACGAGAAGGGACGTGATTCCCGTCAAGAATAAATACAAAATCGCCGTAATAAGAAACGGAATCACGACTTCATAAGTAGCGCCGACCACTTGTTTGGTGGCGTTAAATAGATCAAGCACACCGATAACACTTAAGACCGCACTATCTTTGAGGTTGACGATAAATTCATTCCCGATGGCGGGTAAGGCATTGCGAATCGCTTGGGGATACACAATTAAACGCATCGTTTTCGTACGGGAAAAACCGAGGGCTCTTGCGGCTTCCATTTGCCCCTTATCAATCGCGTTAACACTCCCGCGTATGATTTCGGCAATATATGCCGTCGTATTCAAAGTTACAATGACTAACCCTGCACTTAACGGGTTCCACCAGTCACTTACCACAATCATCTTAATGCCGTAATAGAAAATCATCGCTTGGACAATCATCGGTGTACCGCGGAAGAGGGTGATATAAATATTTGCCCCCCAGTTACCCGTTTGTTTCATTATTTTAGAAAAGAGCGAATCACGGCGTTGATCAATTTTGTTCGTCCGTGCACTTACCAGTCCTAACGATAATATAAAACCGCCGAAGGTTCCTACAATTGCCAAAAGAAGGGTAATCCCAATCCCCTTTAAAAAGAGGGGATAATACTGGTTAATAATCGTTCCCATTAGGCAGCGGCACTACGGGCTAAGGCATCATCCATTAATTGTTCCCGTGTTTGTTCATCAATTTCTGCTAATGCACGATTGAGTTCGCTTAATAAAGCGGTATCAATTTTCCGTACTCCAATCGCAACCGTAATATCTTCTTCAAGCGTATCAAAACCACCTTCAGTGAGTCGCACCATCATTAAACTTGGGTTCGCTGCGACAATACTCTTAGCGACCGGAAGTTCAGCCACAAAGGCATCCGCACTGCCACTCACAACCGCTAAGGTGAGGGCTGCGTAATCATCTAACGGATTTAAGTGATTCACTTGCGGGATTTGATCAATGACCCGGTCATAAACTGTTTCTAGTTGGGCAACAACTTTTGCCCCCGTAAAATCATCAATTGAATTCGCATCCGCAAAATCGCCATCGGCTTTCACAATTAAAACGATTTCTGAACGATAATATTCGTCACTAAAGGCAATTTGTTTTTTCCGAACATCCGTTGGTGACATCCCAGCAATGATGATATTAATATCACGACTTCCTAAAGCCGGAATTAAACCAAGCCAATCGACCGCTTTAATGACGATTTCTTTGTTTAAAGTTTCACCAATCATACGGGCAATCGCGACGTCATACCCATCCACATAAGATCCGGGTTGATTGGCAATTGGTAACGTAAAATCACTCGCCGTCACCGCCGTCCAGTTAAAAGGGGCGTAAGCCGCCTCAAGGCCAACAATAACCTTGGTTTCCGTCTCCATGTTATACGCTACGTTTGCCTGGCAACCAACTAATAGGGCACTAACGAGGCCCAAACTCGTGAAAAGCATCTTCTTTCTCATATTTCCTCCTCTTTTCAACCTTTTTAACAAAAAAAGCATCCGGAGGACGCTAGTGATAAACATAAATGAGTATCTTTTTAGCGCCTCTACTTTCGTAGGAGTGATACTGGTGTTCCCGAGTATCCCCATAAGACTAATTGTCATTAATCTTATTCGGCGATGGTTACCTTTCACGCTCTTCTTTGCCTACCGGCTCGAAGCGTTACTCATTTGCATCGCTACCTCTAAATGTGACATTTTCTTGTCAACTACATCTTACCCCAACAAGATTATATTGCAATATGTTTACTAAATATTTTTTTATTTTTTTACTAATGAAAATGGCAAGGCTTGGCCTTAAGAAAATATGAAGTTTGATATACTTATGAAGTAATGAAAGAAATCCCAATAAAATGAATCACAAAATCGTATTAATATTAGGAACCCGCAATGATCAACACGAATAATCAGCGCATCATTGTGCTTCTTAATCTCCTTAAAGGAGGTGACCTTGATGCCTTTGATGAGTTTTATACCCTCACCAAATATCAAGTGTATTACTCGCTCCTCGCCATTCTAAAAAAAGAAGAAATAGCCGAAGAAATCCTTGCTGAAACCTACTTAAAATTTTTGGAAAATCTAAAAAAGGTTAAAGCTGGCAAAAACCCCCTTGGCTATCTCCTTATCACGGGACGAAATCTTGCTCTCGATTACTTCAAAAAAGAAAACCGCATCACCTACCTTGAAGATTATGCAAACGAAAATGACATTGGTGCCTCAACAAGTGAGACCTACGATCAAAGTGATGCGCTCCTCTCCCGAATGGCAACGCTTCTCACCCCCACTGAATATGAAGTTGTTGTCCTCTACATCCTCAGCGAACTCACCCATAAGGAAATCGCTGCCCAACTCAAAAAACCATTAGGAACCATTACGTGGACGTACCGAAACGCCATCAAAAAACTACAGAAAGGACTTAGTGATTATGACCCACATCGATGATGAAAACATTAAGAAAATCATAAAAGAAAATGTTTCTAAGCCCGAACTAAAACTAAGTGCGGGACAAATCATGGCTCGTTTTCATGAACGCAACCAAGTCCCAGTTTCTAAACGGCGCATGCTTTCATTTCCCCAAGTTAAAATTGGCCTCGGTTTTTTAAGTGCGGCATTAGTCATTGGATCCGTCTTATATTTTAATCGCGAAATGCCTTTACCACCGATTACCTCCTCATCCGAAACCTCGATTTCAGTGCCGACGAGTGAAACCCGGCACGGGAACAAAGTCGCCGGAGGAAAAGAAGGCGAGTTTATCTTTATGTCGACCTCTTCACTTCTTTATGCACCAAACGCTAATATGAGTCCTGACTTAAAAATCAATGCAAAACATGATTCAGCTGTTGTCATTCCTGATCAAATTCTTTTAGAAGAAACCTTAGACCAAACGCTACCGCTAGTTGATGATTTTTATATGGCTGGTAATGGCTACCAATATCAAAAACACCAAGGCGGTGCATATCACGGACAATATGGGACGTATACGAGCGAATATATTATCAGTGACACGATTCGTTTAATCGCCAATATTGAACTCGAAGATGATGACGATGAAACTGAATCAGAAATCACTGGCGAACTCATTCATGGCGATATTAGTTACCGCATTGAAGGTGAAAAAGAAGTTGATCACCAAAAGGGAGAAACCGATCTTTCACTTAAAATTGAATATAGTGACGACTCTTATCTTGAAATCTCTAGTGAAAATGAACACGATGAACAAACCTTTACTTATGATCTCGTGCTTGACGGTGAAGTAATCCTTTCTGTTGAAATTGAAGGTTACACCTATAGTCATAAAACTGAACGTTTCGTATCAGTAGATGTTTTCCATGTCGGAAGAGAATACCACTTTGAAATTGAACGTCGAAAGATGAAATATTTTATTGAATACGAATCCGTTCTCATCACTGCATTTAAAAATGAAGAGAATCAATACATTTATTCATACAAAAATCGTTAATTGCCAATAAAAGAGCATGCTTGATCGTATTTATCATGTAAGGAAAATAAAAGGAGAAACATTTATGAAAAAGAACTTAGGACTTGCACTTCTTGTCAGTGCTGGCGTGGCGTTATCAGGCTGTGAATTACCGGCCACCAGTAACCTCGCAAACATTGGCATTGTCAAAAAAGACACCATCGCTTTACAAGCGACCACAGCCTTAACATTAGCGGATAGTTTTACACATTCCGCGACAATGCAAAAGATTCAAAAACAATTATTAGATGAGGGGACCCCGGTCGTGGACATTCCCATTGCGACCCTTGATATTTTGTTTAATAACGGTTCCTCATTTAACATTGAAAAGACAACGAGTGACCGCGAAGGATACGCCTATTTAGATATCATTTCCTTTAATATCGGGGCCGAAGAAGATATCACTTATTCACTTTATTACAATTTAGAAACATCAGATACTGAAGTTCCCGATGAGGATGAAGAATCAATCCCATCAGAAGATATACCGACCGATGTGACCGATGATACAACCGGCAGTGAAATTGGTCAAACGACCGAAGGGCAAACAACCACTTCTCAAGAAATTGCCCTCCGTCATGGGGAAGGCCATGGCCACGGCGGCAATCATGACGATGATAAAGGTGGCGACCGCGACCGCGATCGTGGTGATGAAGATGAGATCGATGATGACGCGGATGATACCGAAGATGAAGATAAAGGCCATCACGGTGGACACGGAAATGGTAATGGCGGACGTGGCGAAGGACGCGGCAATCATTATCGCTTAACTGGTCTAGCGGTTGTTGGCGACGAAGAATATCGCTTTATGTCCAAGACCGAAACGGAAACTGATGATGATGAAATCGAAACGGAACTAAAGTTTATGCTCTTTAAATCCGAAGGTAACTTCATCATGATTAAACAAGAAATCGAAATCGAAGGCGTCGTTGGTGAAGTCGGTTATGAATACGAAGAAGAATTCCGCTACCTTGTCGTTGAAAATGACGAAGTCGTCAAGCAATTCAAACTTGAACTTGAAAATGAAGACGATCAACTAGCGCTTGAAGTAAAAATCGATGGCGTCAAATACGAAGTTGAATATGTGACCGTAGAAGACAAATTATTCATCCATGTCACAGTCGCCGGTGATCAAACCTACATTTACGAAAAAGTCATTACCACCAACAGTGAAACAGGGGTAACGACAGTTGACTACATTCTCCAATAACTAATGCTTTTCTTAAAAGACCCAAGCGGATGGCTTGGGTCTTTTTTATGGGTCCTAACGTTTCCGGTAATCTTGGTTTCCACGGACAATTTTAATGAGTCTTTTTTTAATTAGTTCTTCTTTCGAAAGGGTTGGTAACTTATAGTTAATGGTCGCTACATTTCCTTGAACAACACCTTTCTTCCTAAAATAAAGGTCAATGAGCTCAAGGGCATATTTAAGTTGGCGGGGACCGCGCACTTTAAATGCCACCGGCGTGGCCTGATGCATCTTTGCCCCGCGTTTATCACTGACATGGTAGTGATCCGTGTCAATGTCATCGAGTGATAGGTTATAAAAGATATTCAAGGTTCGGCCTTGAATCGTTAACTTAACGGCCGTTTCTCCGCCGTGGCTAAAGCGCTCAAACTTCCATGAGTATGCAACCTTTACGCCAGGGTAAGCAAGAAGATGATTTTTTATTTGATTAAAGTAGTGAATCCCTACCTCATCGGCAAGATGGAGATAAGCTTTCATACTATAATTAAGTTTTTCCATGAATGAACCTCATTATGTTTTTTTTAAAAGCTTGCGCTTTATTTTAATTATTGCATCTACACTCCTTTCCCTAAATCGATATGCATTTTAAAAAAGATACATAAAGGGGATTAAGCACAATTATCAAACCATTAATGAACAATGAGTGGCTCTTTAGTTTATTGATGACGAAAGCCAATAATCTAAATAACGGCTGACAAATGATATTAAAGGACCAATTGCAGTAACGAAAGAGAAACAACCATCGTCAAAATCCCAACTAAAAAGATATGTTTTATATAGGAAAAGAAGTTTAATTCGACATGACTGTTTTTTAAGATGTTCATCCACATAAGACCTGCTAACGCACCAAGTGGGGTAAGTAAGACACCAAGGTTACTGCCAATCACACTGGCATACATCGCGGGCAGACGATCAAGCGCATTCGCACTTAAAAGAATCTCACTAAAAAGCATGCTCATCGGTTGGTTATTCATGAGGTTTGAGGTTAAAAAACTACTTAATCCGTAATTTAATATCACATTCCCGTTCGTTAAGAGCGTCGCGAAATATGTTATCGCCCCATTTTGTTTTAAAGTTTCAACAAGGACAAACATGGAAAGCACTAACGGAATAAAACTCCACGGTGCCTTAAGATAAGCATTCGTTAAAGGCGCAAAGTCCTTCTTCTTCGAAAAAAGATAAATAAACGCTAATACCGTCAGGAAAAGGGCCATCATTAAAACGATCAAATAGAGTTCAATCTTAATGAAGTTTGCGATTGCTAATAAAATAAGCGTACTCACCATCATAAAAAGGGTTAAGAATGTTAACGGTTTATCTTGCATTTTAAACGTTTCTTCGGTGCCCTCAAATTTTAATTTAAGGTCCTGACGAAAGAGTAAGAGTAAGACGAAAAGTCCGCTAAGACCTGCTCCAATCGCTGGTAAATACAGGACCTTAAAGTATTCAAAAAATGATACACCCGCATTAAGCGCTAAATACATATTCGTTGGATTGCCAACAATGAGCATGATACTCCACGTATTGGCTGCCGTTAGAATGGCAAATAAATAGGGGAGAGGCTTAATCTTTGCTTCACGGGCAAAATAGATGACAAGCGGTGTAAAAGTGAGGATGATCACATCATTACTCGTCACTATCGTTAAAAGGGCCACTAAGAAATAAAGGCTAATGAATAAAGTCATTTGACTATTTTTGATCTTCTTAAGAAGTAAGAAGGCGGCCCATTTGAAGAATCCTAATTCATCGAGTAACAGGCTAAAGAAAGTCATCATAATAAATAAAATAACAAGCTTAACGGGATTCATCGCATTATTATTGATAAGCCCCGACCATAAAGATTTTAAATCTAAGGTAAAGGTTAATATGATGAACGTAGCCCCTAACAAAACGATAATCCAATAAGCATCAAAGACTTTTTTTCCAAGTTTAATTTTAGGGAAAAAGAGCAGACTACAAATCATGATAACAAGGGTCAATAAGACAATCATATTTCCAAGCATAGCGGTTACCTTCGCTACCTATTATACGCTAAAAAAAGTTGCGCAAAGTTGGAAAAAAGAGAAATATCTTAAAGTATTCATCAGCGCCCTTGAAGACGATTGATTTCCTAAAATCCTTAGCTACTCATTGCATAGTAAAAGCATAACAAAGAGGAACCACAATACTTTTTTTACCAGCTATATTACTTAATTAAGAGGGGTTAATTAATATTGGTTCTTCTTTTTTAGAGTAAAGTAGGCAAGCGTTGTAATCAAACCAGTCAATAATATGAAAGTTAATGTCATGATGGTTTGATTGTTTGGCAAATTACGAGGTTGAGACAAACCTTGATTCACGGCAATGCGTTGGAACATTTCGCCACTTAATGTCAACACTTGACCTTCATGCCGCGCCCACGCTTCTAAACGTTCTCTTGCCGTAGCAATGACGTAATCTTCAGATGTTAAAAAGATATTCTTTTCTGCCATTGATATTGTATTCAATTTTGAAACTGCGATATCTAATTTTGTCAAACATTGATTGTTACTATCTTCATACATGATGTAATTCGAAACATTAAGCGCATTATCTTGCCCTGAAAGAGTATAACTAATGGATTGGATATTACTATAACCAGCTGCCCCACTTGTAGAACTCGTTGTCAGATACGCATATTTGAAATATCGATAACCACCTTTAGCTATTTCATTTAGAGAATACGTCACCCATGTACTCGCATCTTTACTTATCGTAAGCACACCATCTTGTCGGGCACCAATTGCCTGTGTCACTGAAATAGAGGCAAGATCATCACTCAACATATTCGTATTTTGAATAGATCCCGCATTTTTACCAAAAGAAAGATGGTAGACACTACTTATAGCATAAACATAAGCATTAGTCGTTACTGTAAAATTAACACCACCGATAGTAACCGCTGAATTACTCGGTGTTCCACTGTTTTTCGGTAAATTAGAGGCATTAAATTGACTTGAAGCAAGGGTTGTTGTAGGTCCACCTGGAACCGTATACGCCGTGCGATTCACATTAACTATGAAAGGATAAGATTCTCCGCTATAGGAAATCGAAAATGATTTAGCTTTAGAAGTGCCACCACTATTAGTGTCTTCATATGTAAACCGATAACCATCACTTGGAAAAGAAAAATCAGTTGTACGTGTCGATGTCCCATCTGAGTAGTTTAAAACGACCCCAATATCACTTTTTACAATCGTTTCACCTGGACGATATGTCTTGTTATTATTGACATTGACGCTAGTTAATGTGGGTGGCGTTGATGGTCCCCCGCCACCAGTATATGTATACGAAATCGAATAGGCTTTAATTCCTTTAGAAATCGAAGATAAAGTAATCGAAAGTGTGGTACCTGAGGCGGTTGAAGTATTCGCTGTTGTCGTATCGGTTGTCTGAACCGATCCAGTTCCAATCGTGGTGCTGCCAACTTTTATGGTAACTACTGCACTTGTGCCACTAAAGCCACCAAAAGACGCACTGACACTTGTAAAATTAGCTGAGTTAGAGAGTGTCATCGTAAATTGAATCGTTGATGCGGGGTTATTACTAGATCCAATTTGCGAATAATCTGCCGCTGCGCCAAAGTATGGGGAGGACCCAGTTGTCGTGACCGTCCAGGGATTCGACAAATTATCTGTTCCCGAAACATTAGTGGAACTAACATTAATTTTTCCTGACGTATTTCCAAAACTAACTGACCCTGAGTGCGATATGGCATTTATTACTTCAATGTTTAGGGTAGCAACCCCATCGCCATAAACGGAAATGGCATTAATCGTCGTTGAACCAACACCAACTGCGGTAATAAGTCCAGTGTCTTCATTGATGGTAACAATACTTTCATCACTACTTTCAAAAAGAAAAATACGTGATGCGTCACTAGGCGTAACGACTAATGTCTCTTCTGCATCATATGTATCGCCTACGTTTAATGTGATGGAATTAGGTGTAAAGGACATAGAGGTCGTTGCAATAACACCTGTAACAGAAACGGAAATTGTTGTAGATGCCGTCTTTCCGTTTTTACTTGCGGTAACCGTAATATTGGCATTACCTGCACCTATGCCTTCAACTTGGCCAGTACTCGTGACTGTAGCTATACTAGTATTCGTGGAAGTATACGATATCGTTCCATTATAACTTCCTAATGTGATTTGACGCTTTTCTCCAACTGAAATATTGATGTTCGACTGAACTGTCGTAACATAGGGATTGTTTATATCTAAAAGATTGGCAACATTGACACGACCGTTAGTGATATTAGATGGTCCGACATCACTTCGATTTGGATCCCAGCCACTTACTGGAATCATTTTGTCTGAATAATAACCGATTCCATCTGCACTTGTTTGAAGTTGCGTTAAAAAGTCACTTGGTGTACCGTTGGGATACTTTTCTTTCCATAATGCCGCTGCTCCAGCAATGATTGGACTTGAAAAGGATGTACCTTGAGTATCGCTATAAGTATGTGTCGGATTACTTTCGGTTCCTGCTTGATGCGCTGTATAAACATATCCCATTGCCAAAATATCAACGTTTTTTTCTCCGGTTTGGCTGGTACTTACATAGTTTGTAAATTCCGCTAATGCTGACACATTGCCTTTAGTATCATAATCTCCTATCGCACCAACCCCGATTACTTTATAATTACTTGCTGGATAGGACTTTCGATATGTCGCTTCATTTCCAGCTGCGGCAACTACAATAATACCTGCATTATATGCCTGTTGACATACAGATTCTAAATAGGTAGCAACGGATGAGGAACCGGTCTGACTATCTCCGAACCCGTCCACAAAATTTTCACCATATGCTCCTAGCGACATATTTATTACATCAACTTGTTGATTAATCGCATATTCAATAGCGGCTTTAATCGAAACAAATGTAAAATCGATTTTTAACGCTAGAATGTCCGCCTCGGGGGCCACCCCAACGCCTCCACCATTATTCATTGGTGCCGCCGCGGTAGTAGAGGTCGCCGTACCATGGGTTGACCACTCGTAGCCGGATCCGGTATATTCCCAATCCTGGCCAATCGATGTGGGTTCAGATGAATATTCTTTATATAACGCAAGATTTCCACTCGCGTAATAATACCGACTTGTCGATAGGATCGCACTTGTTCCATCACTTCTTAAGTATTCAGGATGATTATAATCAAACCCATCATCGATAATGGCAATGGTGGTACCTTCCCCCGTATATGAATCCCAAACTGTCTCGATATTACCTATTAAGGAGGTGCCTAAAGACCTTGTTTTTTGGGTATTGTATTTATTGTCAGTAGGAACTACAAACTTTTGTGCTTTGATTAAACCTATTTGATCTTCTATTTTTTCAACAAAATATGCGTCTTCCGACTTAACATATTGATCAACTTTATAATTTTTTTCTAAATTAAAATTAGTTAACAATCCATATGAAAAAACCATTAAAAGAGCGCTATTACTAAATATTCTTGAAAATTTATTCTTTGCCAAAATATACCTCGTTAATAAGTATTCTAATATAAGTAGAATTAAAAGACCAAGTACTTTTTTGATTTTCATATAAATTAAAACTCACTAAATCATTAAAATAAGGTTTACTATATATTTTTGCGACATTCCTGCAAACGCTAATCTAAAAGTAGGCCACTTTTCAATTAACGCCAATTGAAAACTAGGCCACTAAATTGATACTCTCTATAGGGAGGTATCGGAAGGATGGTTAGTGGAATGGATAAAGCAACAATAATACGGTTGCATGAAGCGGGTTTTTCAAATCGAAGTATTGCCCGAGAACTTTCTTTAGCGCGACAAACGGTTGATAACTATGTAAAGCAATACAAGAAAGAAAAAATAGAATTAGCGGATACCGAGGATCTGGTTGCGGTTGCACAGTTGCAACAAAGTATGTTAACGCGAAATAAGATGGATGTTTCGCGTCGTAAATCCTTAAAATTTACTGGTGCGATTGAAGAGCGGTTTTATGAAATCATTGCGCTTAATGAAGAACGAAACAAAGTATTGGGACCAAATAAACAGGAAATAAACGGTGCGATAATTCATCGGCAACTGCGGCGCGAAGGTTTTCTTATTGGCGAATCAACTGTTCGTGCAAAATGGAGTGAATACCGGCATAGTCAACAGGAAGTTTTTATTAAACAAACTTATGAATATGGCGAGCGTGCGGACTTTGATTTTCACCAAATAAAGGTAGTAATAAACGGGCAGGTGCGTGTGTATCATCAGGCGACAATTTCATGTCCAAAATCAAACTTTGTTTTTATTAAACTCAACCATGATCAAAGTCAAAAATCAGTGCTCAATTCACTTGTCGAATTCTTTCGATATTGTGGCGGAGTCTTTGCGGAAATAACGTTTGATAATATGAAACCAGTCGTGGCCACTTACGGGAATAAAAGGCGTAAAAAGTATACCGAAGAAATCATTAAATTTGCTGCTTATTACGGGTTTAATATTAATACGACAAATGCACGAAAAGGGAACGAAAAAGGGCACGTCGAAAACAGCGGAAAACTAATCCGAAAAGAGCTTTTCTCGTTCAATTATAATTTTGTAAACGAAGCCGAATTATTAGCCTATGTTGATCGGGAAATGGAAGTTGCAATCAAAGCAATGATTGCGGAATTTAATGAGGAAACGAAACATTTAAAACTGTTACCAGTTCATGATTATAATCTAGGTGAATTTGGGATAGGCAAAGCTAATTCATATTGTTTTGTGATGGTTGCAACAAATTATTACTCAATTCCCGAAGAATACGTATTTAAAGAGGTAAGATACTCGATAATTAGCGATTTAATCATGTTTTACCGGGGAAATCACGAAATAGCGCGACATTATCGCCTAAAAGGTAAAGATGGCTACCGGGCGAATATTAAACATTATTAAAGACATTAATGAAAAAGCCGGGTGCGGTTAGTCGATCCCTTGCACTTCGGAGTGCCGAGGCAGAAATCATTGATTTATATGAAGAAAAATATCAGGATAATCCACGCGGTTTTATCGACTATCTTTATCGTGAAAGCGATAGTGAAAAAGAGCGGGAAATAACGATTAAAAATGTTGCAAATCATCAACTAGGAAATATTAATAAAGCATTTAATTTAATAGGAGCAAATTCATGAAAACAAGCATCGAAAAAATGGCATATAGATATTACGTTTACCAAATATTAGAATTAACCATCAAGAACTTATTGAAGAAGCATTAAGTAGACAGCTAAGTTACGAAGCATTTATTGAACTTTTACTGACACGTGAAGTAGCGAAACGTGGAGAAAATAGTGTGAACAAAAAAGTCAAAGAAGCAAAGTTTCCCTATATTCGAACGTTTGCCGAAATGGACTATATTGCGTTTAGCTTACCGGTAGCAAATAGCATCCGTGAACTCCAATCATTAGCGTTCATCCGGGAAGGAAGTAACCTTATTCTTATTGGTAATCCGGCCTCGGTAAAACGCATACCGCCTTGGCGCTTGGCCACCTCGCTTGTATCGCGAATATGAAGGTATTATTTATCACTGTTCCAAACCTTATTCTTGAACTAAAGGAAGCTCTCAAAGAAAGAGAGGTTATTGCTTATAAGAAAAAATTTATGAGTTATGATCTTGTTATCTTAGATGAACTTGGTTATGTCTCTTTTGACCGGGACGGCAGTGAACTACTTTTCAACCTTCTCTCCAATCGAGCTGAAAGAAAATCTATTATCATGACAACAAACATAACATTTGATAAATGGCCGGAATTATTTGGTGACACAATCCTCACTGCAGCGATGGTCGACCGTCTTACCAACAAAGCGAGCGTCAACCAAATAATTGGCGATTCATATCTGATGAAACAAACTCAAGCCTGGTTGAGCTCGAAATATAAAAAATCGACCCCTAGGGGTCTAAGGCAGTGGCCTAGTTCTCAATTGGCGGGGTGGCCTACATTTCGATTGACATTAGCATAAAGGTTCTTATTTGGGTTCAAAAAATGGTCTCAATATACTTTCCCACATAAATACAGGAGATTCTTTATTTAATCTCTCCATTATCTTAAGTTCGTTTCTCTTTAAAATTATTAACTTCTCTTCTGTTTTCATGTTCTTTACAATTCCTTCGTTTAACATAGAATCAAGGTCTTGCTTATTAATTCCATATTGTTTTGCCAAATCGGTAATACAATATTCTCCGATTGAAAAAGAAACAGTATCTTCGATTTTATTGCTAATCAAACCAATTAAAGGAAGTAATAATTTAAAGATTATATGTCGATAATTGCTCTCTTCATCTAACGGGAATTCCGTACTATAACCGTCAAAAACAAGATAATATTTAAACAAAAATTTATGTGCCATGACATTGCGTAGTTGTCTAAACAAATGAGCCATTGTGTTTTTTTCACCTTTATAAGAAATATTTATTAACTTTTCAAATTTATAATTAACCATACTTGTTTTAGTTGCAACAATTTGTTCCCATAAAATCATCATATTTAATAGATCTTCATAATAGAACTCTTTCTCTATCATAAAAATAATATTAGAAAACCTATGTGTGTAAAATCTTGAATGTTTTTCCATTATTTCGCTTGCTATTTCGTTCAAATTACAATGTGTGTGAAAATAATCCCAATCAAAATTACCCATGTTATTCCCCTTACTGTAAATTTTTACAATTGATGTGTTTCACTGGCTGCAGCAATAAGTTTTGCTAACCATTTTTTATAATAATGTACCTAGTCCTAAAAATATTTAATACAACACAAAAAACCAACACTATTTAGATTCGAACTTCATTTTATGTAATCTAAGATATTCTTTTCTTTCATTAGTTAAGTATTGAACATTAAGTTTATCTTTATAGATAATATTCCCAATTCTACTAATACTGCCAACCACCGGCTTTTTTAGTATCTCTCCGTCTTTATCAACATCTATAGTTATTAAATGTTGGTCGAACAGTGCGTCAACATTTGCTGAAAGAATTAACCCATTATGCGGATCAAATGCCGCGTGGTAATCGGAGTCAGCAATACAATCACTATATGGTTTTATATGTGAAGCAATAAAGAATCTGCCAAGTTTTTCATACTTTCCTTTGAGACCCGAAATTGCGCAAAAGGCATATCCCTTTGAATGAAAAGCAACTTCATCTAGTTTAATTAAAACTTCTCTCCACTTCCTCTGATACCAGCGATATTTCGGCTTTTCTCCAGATGATAATATTTTATCAATTGTCTTGTTGTACTCGGAAAAATAATTTACCAAAATCGTATTTATTTCCGCGTCATCAGTGTGAGATTCATCGATAACATTTATAATTTCGCTATTAACCTCTCCTTCTGTTTTATCTAAAGAAAATAGTAATAAAGTAATAGCCTTTTTATCTTCTTCCGTGTACTCTTTCCAAATTGGAGGAGATATATCGAGTTTTTCAATTTTTGATTTTAGTTCAAAATATTTCTCGTTTCTTTCAAAGAATATATATAAATTATTTTTATTTTTATCTAATAAAATGTTTATAACATCACCCTTAAACGCGAGTGAACGAAAATACTTTAACAATTTATCGTCGTCTGTACCTAACCCATGGGCTGCTATAGTCAATTGATCTATTTTATAAAAATTCGGTAATTTTTCTTCCTCAAAGTGCTCAAATGGGAAATTACTCAAAATATCAATAGTGCGATTAGTAAAACTATTTTTCTCGTTGAAAACTTGTATTTTTGCAAAGTCCGAATAATTGAAATCAACAAGGGCGTCCTTAGGGATATATTTACCCCATTTATTATTGATAACGTATTGTCGTCTATTATTTTGTTGGTAGGTTCTAATACCTAAAAGTTCATAAAATATTTCTGGCATTCCAATATTTGATTGCGCGGCAGTAGGTAATTTCTCGAGTTGTAATAACTCTGCAAGAGAATCGTAATATAAAATAAAATTCTTTCTATACTCCACTTCACTTAATGCGGCTTTTTGTGTCTTTGTGGGTTTCCCTTTATTAGCGATATCAGAATGTGTTAAATACTTTCTTAACAAGTGAAATCTGTTTTCTGATTTGTTTTCTCTAACTAGATTAAATAGTGTCTGTGAATTGTAATCTAAGTACATTAAAATATCAGTATACTTGTCAATAACTACATAATTACTTTTGGCATTCATATATGTTTGCTAATTCCGTTTACGTTCTTGCTCTTTACGCAGAAAGATAGCTCTATGAATAGCCAAATAGCGCATTCTTTCTTCATTTAACACATCCTTGAATATTTCTTGGTTCAACAATAATTTTTGTTTTAAAAGGGCGTCACCCATAATCAAAAATGAAAACATGAGACTCTTATTTTCATCAACACTTATTAAATGTTTATCAAATAAAGCATCGGCATTGGCGACAAGTAGTAAACCATTATTTAAGTCATATTTTTCAGATTCTTGGCAGTCGGAATAACCTTTAATATGCGATGCCCTATATAGTGTGCCAATATTATCAAAGTTCGATGAAATATAAGTGAATGGACAGAATACTTCTCTGTCCTTGGTTGTAAAGTTCATCATTTCTTCAGCAAGTAGATTACGCCATTTATCTTGATATTGCCTAGAAGCAATTTCTTGTTGAACATCAATAACTTGGGTGGCCATTCTATCTATAATTTGATTTTGCTTAATTTGATATTGTTCCCACGCCTCATTAGTTTCACCAATAATTGTGAAAAATCTTGGATTCTTAACTGGCATAATAAATAAAGTTTTTTGTAGTTTTTGTTGTTCAATTAATAAGAACAGTTGATCGTTTTTAAACATATTTTTCCGTAATTTTGCGAATTCAATGTCTGTTGCAACACCAAGCCCATGAACTGCTTGTGTTAATTCGATTGGAGTAAAATCGCCGTCTTTCAGTATCATATTTAATTTTTCTTCGGTCCATTCAATACGGGATCTTGATTTGATTGATTTTCCAAGTTTAGAAAAGACTTTTTTTGTATAGTTATTTTTAAAGTACTTTAAAGAATCGTTTACAAGTAAAACTTTCGCATAGTTATTAACAATTTTTTCTGAAATGTCTCCTCCAACAGTCTCTCTTGGATTTTTCATTCCTAAATCATCCCAAAAATCCTTTTGCATTCCAATATTTGATTGGTGTGCGGTTTCAAAAGGCCGAGATTCTCGGGTTTCAACATCTCTCATTTCTTGAATGTTCAAATAATATAATAAATTATCTTCTAAACTGTTAACTTTTGTGGCTTTTCCTAATGTTGGCAAATCAGAGTGTGTTAGATATTTATAATAAAGAACAAATTTTGAATTTGGTGATTCCTTAATATAGTTGGTTAAAGAGTCAGATTTATCCTCGATAATTTTTAATATCGTTTCATAGTCCTTAACAACAACAAAATCTTTTGCTTTTGCCATGACGTTTTTCTCCTACCAGTTAAGTTTATACTTTTCTACGTGTTTAAACAATGCCCTAGCGATTTCGTAAGCGACATCAACTGTTACTGCGTTACCAAATTGCTTATATGCTTGTGTGTCAGAAACTACTTGTTTCCAATCACTGGGGAATCCTTGCAACACCCTCGCCTCATTCGGAGTTATTCTTCTAATTTTTGAATAATTGTCATCTTTGTATTTATTCCAATTATATTCATCAGTATGATAATTGTCTTGTGAAGCCCTATGGCACTTATGCATCGTAGCCGTTAGGGTCTTGGCAACCGGAGTATCTATCGTCGGTTTAACGATATAACCTTTTGTTCCTTCACCAAGAATTGTTCCAATCATCTTTTTGCTAATAAAATATTTTAATTCAACATCTTTGTCTAAAAGGTCATTGGCAGTAATTAAACACCCTCTCCCTTTTGGGTATTCAAAATCAAAACTAGTAAAGCTGTCTTTTTTTAGAGCAACAATGTAAATGCGATTCCTTCTTTGCGGTATGCCAAAGTCAAGAGTATTCATAACATCGTGTTTTACTTCATATCCAAGCGAATCTAACTCGTGACAAATTCTTTCAAATGTCTTCCCTTTATCGTGATTTTTTAAATTTTTAACATTTTCAAGAACAACTGCTTTTGGATAGTGGGCTTTAATAATTTCTTTTATAACAAAGAACAATGTTCCCCTTTCGTCATCGAACCCCCTTAATGAACCTAATGTTGAAAATGGTTGACAAGGGAATCCACCCATTAAAATGTCATGTGGAGGGATGTTATCTAATTCATTAACAATATCTCCACATACAATGTTATTGCCAACATTCGCTTTGTATGTTTCAACGGCATATTTATCAAAATCATTTGCCCATACTACGTTGAATCCAGCGTATTCAAAACCTAAGTCAAGGCCGCCAATCCCCGCAAAGAGACTAACAACACGATACTTTTTATTTTTTGGTACTATTCTTTCCATTATGTCCACCCCATTGTTTTATTGATTTCTTTCATTATTGCAATTAGTACATCAACAACTATAGAATTGCCGGCCTGCCTATACGCTTGTGCCTTTGAAACAACAATTTTGTAGTCATCAGGGAATCCCATCAGCCGATGTGCTTCTTCTATGGTCAATGATCTTACTCTGCCGTTTGTTGTAACATAATTGTTTACGCTAGAACGATGGTGATTACCCATGGTGGCTAGTAGCGCCCTTGCAATTGGCAAATCAATTTTTGCATCTGTATGATAAAAGTTTTTTGTGCCGGCAGAAAGGCAATATTTTAAAAGTTTTTCGGATAAGTAATATTTTTCCTCAATACTTTGGCCACCATTTGAAGACAAGTTCAAGACGCCATTTTTGCTTAAAAGTGAGCCATAACTAATGTTGTCTAGTAACATGTCTTGCATCGTACTACGCAATTCTATTTTCGGAGGGAATTGAAACTGATCAGCCTTATCTTTATCCTTAAAACCAACAACAAATATTCTCCTCCGGCCTTGGGGTATACCGTAGTCTCTTGAATCTAAGACTTCAAATTTATAGTGATATCCCAGTGAGTCAAATATTTCTTGAATAATCTTCCATGTTCTCCCTTTATCATGCCTATATAAACCAAACACATTTTCATATATAAAGACTTTTGGTTTTATTTCACTAAGTACTCGAACATAGTCATAAAATAATGTTCCTCGGGCGTCATCTAAGCCCGCCTTGTTTCCTATTGCGGAAAAGGATTGACAAGGACTTCCGCCAACGTATAAATCGATTTTATTCTCAAAGGACTTACCGTCTAATAATTTAATATCATAAAAATAACTATTCTCGTCAATACTATAATTAGCCAAATATGATTTTTCTACAAAGTTATTCTTTCTTGATTTTTCTTTATATAAATTATTAGCGTAATCTCGTTTTTCTTTAGTAGTTGGTAATTGTCTAATTTTATTTAATTCTTCATCGGCGTCAATATCAATTTCGATATTTCCGTTATCACAAGCAAACATAATATCGTGGTCAATTCCCATTCGTTTTAAGGCTTGCTCAATAGCACCAATTCCACTAAATACTGTTCCTACCTTAATTTTCATGAAATCAATACCTTCCCCTGCGTTAAGGACTAATTTGCCCTGCGTCCATAAAGTAGTATACCAGATATATTTAACTAGCGTTAACAAAAAGAATACAAAAGTTTAATTTTTTTTGAACTGATACCATAAAGTTGTACTTTGTAACAATAAAATATATGCAGGAGGTATCGGATGAAAAAGAAGAAAAAGAATACTAGATAATGGAGCGGAGAGTTTAAGCTAAAAGTTGTGTTAGACATTATTGATAATGAACTCTCCTATAGCCAAGCCGCACTTAAGTATAATATGTATTTATCCTCGGGAACTCTAAATGATACATTACCGGCAAGGTGGGTATACCAATATCGCCTTTATGGTAAGGAGCGGTTTTTTCAAACACCGAAAGACTATCGTAAAAATCCTACACGGCAGTTTCATAAGCCCTCAAAAGAGGTTGAAGAAAATCTTGAGTTAAAAGTAAAACATTTAGAAATGGAGTTAGAATACATAAAAAAACTCAACGCCTTAATTCAAAAAGCGGAACAAACAAACAAACAAAAATACCAAGTAGTGAAAGAATTAAGGCAAAAGTATTTATTAAAAGAACCGCTTGTTATATCAGGATTAGCAAAATCAGTGTACTACTATTATGAAAAACGAAAAGAAGCCAGTAAGTATCACGAAGTGAAAGTGATGATTGTTGATATATTTACAGCTAGTAATGGAACTTATGGATATCGCCGTATTAAGTTGATGCTACAAAACTTCTATAATGTAAGAATTTCATATAAGACGACCGTTAAATTGATGAAAGAGTTACATATTGAATGTAAAGTTAGAAAAACGAAGT
>CAYPGR010000008.1:0-45428 GCA_964410505.1 uncultured Staphylococcaceae bacterium | reverse complement strand
CAAAAAAAGCACATTATATGTGCTTTTTCTATCAAATGGAGCAGGTGACGGGAATCGAACCCGCGTATCTACCTTGGCAAGGTAGTGTTCTACCATTGAACTACACCTGCATGCTGAAAATAATAATAACACTCCTAAAAAACAAATGCAAATAATGTTCTTAAATTAGAGTAAATAATTGATTGGAAGGGCGTTTGTGGTATATTTATAGGTGATTATAAGAGGTGTTTATGAGTACAGAAAAACTAGCAAACTTAATTTTCCCTGAAGCGACAGATTCGCTTTTGGATTTAGAACGAAAATATCCTGCTCGGTTATTAAAAGAGGGGGCGGACGTAACGCGTTTTGCCCCCTCCCCAACTGGTTTTCTTCATACCGGGAGTTTATTTACAGCGATGATCGCAAAGACGTGTGCCGCTCAAACGGAAGGCGTTTTCTTCTTACGCCTTGAGGACACGGATACGAAACGTGAAATTGAAGGGGCAGGTGAAACGCTCCTTAAGGAAATGAAACTTTTTGATGTGTTCCCTGACGAAGGTTATTTAGGCACGCATGAAGCGGGCGCATATGGTCCTTACAAGCAAAGCGAACGCGCGCCTATTTATAAAACCGTTATTAAACAGATGATTAAAGATAATTTAGCCTATCCTTGCTTTTGTACAAACCATGATCTATCGCTCCTCCGCGCGACTCAAGAAGGAAATAAAGTCGTTCCTGGCTACTATGGCCCTTATGCGACATGTAGTTTTTTATCAAGTGAAGAAGCCATTACTAAAATTGAAAATGGTGAACCTTTTGTGATGCGTTTTCGTAGCCACGGGAACCATGAAACTAAAATTAAGTTCAATGATTTGATTAAAGGGGATATTGAGATTGCCGAAAATGATCAACATATTGTTATTTTAAAAAGCGATGGTTTGCCTACGTATCATTTCGCTCATGTTTGCGATGATCACTTCATGCGGACCACCCTGGTCACTCGTGGTGAAGAGTGGATTAGTAGTGTCCCCCTGCATATTCAACTTTTTGAAGCGCTTAAATTTAATACCCCTCGTTACGCCCATTTACCAGTCATTAATAAACTCGATAATGGCAATAAGCGAAAACTTAGCAAAAGGAAGGATCCTGAAGCAGCAGTCACTTACTTTTTAAATCTTGGCTATCCTGTCAAAGCCATTTTAACTTATTTAATGTCGATTGCCAATTCTAACTTTGAAGAATGGTGGACAAATAATAAGACGGCGCCGTTATCAGCTTTTCCTTTTAATTTAGGAAAAATGAGCGTTGATGGTGCTTTATTTGATTTAGAGAAGGTTAACTTCTTTGCCCGTGAATATATCGCTACCCTCAATGCAAAAGAAGTGGTTGAGGAATATTTGTCGTTTGCAAAAGCACAAGGAAATACCTCTCTAGTGAATCGAATTGAATCCAATAAATCGTTATTTGAAATGATTTTGAATATAGAAAGAGAAACACCAAAACCACGTAAAGATTACTATCAATATGACATGATTTATGAATCTATTAAATTTTTCTTTGTTGATGAATTTAATGCGATGATTGAAAATGGGTTAATTGAAGAATTTAATCCACAAATTTCTAAGGAAGACCTTGTTCTTATCCTTAATGACTTCAAAATGAGATTAGTATATAAGCAAGGTAATGAGCTTTGGTTTGATAGCGTCAAACAAATTGCCGCCAGTCACAACTTTGCTTTGAATGGCAAGGAATTTAAATCAAATCCTACCTTATATAAGGGAATGGTTGCTGATATCGCAGAAATTCTTCGCATCAGTGTTGTTGGAAGTCGTAAAAGTCCAAATTTATATGAAATCCTTACTATTCTTGGTCAAGCAGAGGTGAATCGTCGAATTGATGCCATCCTTGCAATGATTGCTTAAACGGACAATTAAATAAATTGATTTTGCACTACTTTCTTGCAATTTGCACTTATTTTGTATTAACATAAGGGTAGTTAGTTAAGAAAGGAATATTGATATGCATAAAAAAAGCTCAAGCGGCCTTTTAACCTTAATACTAGGTTTGCTTCTACTTACCTTCTTTGCATTTACCCACATTGTTGGGGCGACCGTCGTTATCCCGGGGGCTGACCCTGGTTTTGTTGGACTCATGCAAACCTTTGGGAATGATCTCCAAACACTGTTTTCACCTAATTTCTCGGTTCTTAATCAATTAATTGGGTTTATCGTCGCAGTGACCGTTGTTACGATTGCGTTTGTCTTTATGATCGTTTGGATTATTCGATTACTTGTCTTCCGTCGTCATAAAGCGAATTTATTTTCACCGTTCCTATTTTTCATTTCAACCATAGTTGGCGTTGTACTCGTCAGTTCGCATGGCGTGGTCGAACTTGCTTTTACACAACCTGCGGTTATGGTTGCCACGGCTTATTGGTTTGTAATGGGCGTGATTATTGTCGCTCTCGGCCTTCATTTACTTGTCGTCGGACTTAAGAATTCTGGTGCCTACAAAAAAGAATCGCTCATTTCTGAAGACATTGATATTGATGTATATGAAGAAATCGGCGAAGAGGTTAGTGAACCTGCCCCTGTACCAGTTCAACCTAAAGTTATTGAACCTGAACAAGTGGTTGTTAAAGAAGAGGTTAAAGTAGCGCCGATTGAATCTAAACCGGTCCTCGAGGAAGAAAAACAAACCACAATTAATCTTCAAGATCCAGCTCTGGATAAATTGATTCGAAAAATTGCGAATGAAGAGATTGATAAACGTCCAGTTCCGGAAAAAGTAGTGGTTCGTGAAGTCGAAAAAATAGTTGCTCCAGAACCTAAAAAAGAAGTGATTAAAGAAACAAAGGTTGAACCTAAACCTGAAGTAAAAATTGAACCAGTTGTTAAAAAGGTCAATTTGCCACCACCTCCAAAAGAAAAAGAAACGGAAACTGTCGAAAGACTTTCTTTCCCAGAACGGATGCAAGTGGTTGAAAAAGAAGTAAAAGCGAATTACAACCATCTTAAAAACTATCTATTAAGCTTTGGACTTAATTCGCGTATTAGTAATGTCGCGGATTCATTTAGATTAGGGCGAGTCCTGTACGCTAAATTGACAAATTCAGGTAATACTGGACTCAAACTCTACTTACCAATTAAAATCGAAGATTATAAAGATAGCAAGATTCCGCTTAAATCCGCTGATGGAATCAAGCAATACGAAGAAGTCCCAACCTTCATATATGTGCGCAGTGACCTATCGATGAAAAGAGCAAAGCAATTGATTGACGATGTGATGCTCAAAAATGGTATTACCCGTAAATATGATGCTCAAGACATTGATCATATTGCTGACCTCTTAAAGTAAGTTTCATCTCATACTTAAAGCCTATGTTTACGCATAGGCTTTTGATATTGTCACTGTTTTTAAACTAAACGACTAAGATTATTCTAGAATATTATTCATGTAATATTTGCGCGTGTGTCGCCCCTATGTTAATATATTCACATGCAACTGGCATAAAGAGGAGTGTGGTCGTTAAATGCCTGATGAGCCTCTGACGTGGGTTCTGTTAATTCTTTATTTACTAGGAAGTGCTTATTGTAGTGCTTCTGAGACGGCATTTATGACCGCGAATCGTTTTCGAATAAAGGCAAAAGCGGAGGAAGGTAGCTTTAGTGCCCGCCTTGCTTCCTGGGTTCTTGTTCGCCTTGAAAACTCTATTGTGTCACTCGTCCTTTTTAATAATTTAGTAAATATGCTTTTCACGACCCTTTTGACGGTCACGATTGTAAGCATGAATGGTGGATCACAAAGTGAATTATTGGCAACCTTAATTGGGGTTCCGATTATTTTCCTTTTTGGTGAAACCGTCCCTAAAATACTCGCTAAAAGATTTAGCGAACAATTTGTTATCATAAGCGCCTACTTATTGGTACCACTTATCTTGATTTCATATCCTTTTGCCCTGATTTTCCGCGGTATTATTTTCTTATTCAAAAAAGTGTTTCAGTTTAAAGAGGATAACATTTTTACGGCTGATGACTTTGAAAATGTCATTGAGTCGATTGAAGAGCAGGGAATCATTAATGAAGATGCCAGTGAACTTATTCTTTCAACCCTCGAATTTAGTGAAACAGTTGTTAAAGATGTTTTGACACCTAAGCAAAATATAAAAGCTTATGATATGGCTAAATTCACAAGTAGGGGATTTCAACAATATATTCTGAGCTCTCCTTTTTCACGTATTCCCCTTTATGAAGGTAATCTTGACAAGATTATTGGGGTTATTGTCGTCCGTGAATACATTAAATATTTTCAAAAAAATCCGAATGTTAACCCACGTGATATTATGTCAAAACCATATTTTGTAAATAACAAGATTACATTAACGAAAATGATTGAAGGCTTTAAGAAAAAGAATACCCATATTGCGTTTGTACTTGATGAAAATAAAAAGCTCATTGGGATGTTGACGATGGAAGATGTGCTTGAAGAACTAGTGGGTCAAATCGCTGAAGTAACCTCATCTTTAAAAGGGGAGGAAACGTTTGATGTCTAATACGGTCCGACTTATTTTGATTATTCTTTTATTGGTTTTATCCTTCTTTTTCTCGAGTGCTGAAAGTGTTTTTTCCACCACTAATAAACTTCGGCTGGAAAAAGATGTTGAGGAAGGGGTCAAAAATAGTCGTCAAGTTATGAATGTTGTCAAAGACTTTGACGATACTGTTTTAACGATTTTGTTAGGCAATAATTTTGTCAATATTTCTTTAACGGCCATTGTCACCGGTTTTGCGATTACTTATGATAATGCGCATGGGGCGACTGGTCAATATATTGCGTTCTTTAGTGCCGCCTTATTCGTTGTCCTTGTCATTTTTGGGGAAATTATCCCTAAAACGATCGGGGTTAAATTTAGTTATCGTTTAGCATACTTATATTATTATCCTTACATGCTTGTCTATTATCTATTTACACCAGTTCTTTTTATATTCCGCATCTTAAATAAGAAAAATCATGCCAAAAAAGATATTTCTCACACCGAGGAACATTATACTGAAGATGAACTCCAACTAATTGTTGATGAGATTGAAGAGCAAGGGTTTATTGATGAAGAAACGAGTGATCTCGTCCGCAATGCGATTGAATTCACGGAGACTGAGGCATACGAAATTATGACCCCACGGGTTGATGTATTGAGCTATGATATCGATGACGATATTTTAAGAGTCATGAAAAAGCAAGAAATTTTTAAGTTTAGTCGTATACCGGTATATAAAGATACGATTGATAACATAATTGGTATCCTATCAACGAAAGATTTAATTAAATTAACGCTTAGTAAGAAGAAAATAAACATTAAGTCACTGATAAAACCTCCGTTATTTGTTCATCACACTAAAAACATTAGTGAGATCTTGACCGAATTTAAACAAACCAAAAACCATATTGCCATTGTGATTGATGAGTATGGTGGCACTGAAGGTATCATCACCATGGAAGATATCCTTGAAGAAATTATTGGTGAAATTTGGGATGAAAGCGATGTTATTGATGAACCAATCGTAAAGAAAAGCGACACCCACTATATTATTGATGGTGGCGTTAATATTGAAGACTTCTTTGAACTTTTTGATCTTGAAGAAGATGAAGATAATGATTACGATACCGTTGCAGGTTGGTGTTTAGAAATGCTAGACCGTTTTGCAAAAGTGGGCGATACCTTTAAATATGAAAATATTTTGGTGAAGATTATTAAAATTGATGGCTTTGTCGTTGAAAAGGTTGAAGTTTTGGTTGAAACGGAAGATTAATGAGAACCCATGAATATTTAAAAAAGATTCCAAACTTAAAGGGTCAAACCTTTATCGTAACAGGCGCCAATAGCGGTCTTGGTTTTGCGCTTAGTGAACACTTAATTGCCAAAGAGGCCCATGTTATCATGGCCAATCGTAATGAAGATAAAACCAAACAAGCGCTATCAAAATTACTTAAGAAATATCCGAATGCGGCTATTTCTTTTTTTTATTTTGATCAGTCAGATTCAAGTGCGATTGACCATTTTGTGCAACGTTTAGAGGAAGGTTATCGGCAAATTGACGGCATTGTTTTCAATGCTGGGGTCTACTTTCCTGATGCTAAAGGTCGAACTCGCCAAGGGTTGCCTTTGACTTTTGGTATCAATTTTTATGGTAATTATTTATTGACCAAAAAGATCATGGCTTCATCGCTTGTTTCGTCAAACACGCGTTTTGTCTATACCACCTCGCCTGCAGCCTATAGAAAGATGTCACGAGATCGCTTCAGCAAAGTAATAACGGGAGAGAGGATTTCACGACACCAGCAATATAAAGGCGCGAAATGGGCGCTTAATTGTTTCGCCTGGGGCTTAATGGAAAAAAGTGAGCAAATTCCTTTCCCGGTTAAGGGGCGGGTTTTCTTATATCATCCAGGCGTCAGTAATAGTAATATTGCGCGTTTTAAGTTTAAACCGCTTAATACTTTTGCTCATCTATTTATGAAGGTGATGTTCCATAGCCCACAGCGAGCGGTGCTTGGGGCGCTTGTTGCTTTAACCACTATCGATGATTTAAAAGGGATGATGATTGTACCCCGTGGGTTGCTTGAAGTAAACGGCTTGCCCCGATATAAAAAAATGGATGGCAACGTAAGTGACCATCTCTTCCTGCTACTAAATGAAATAGCAAAAATTAACTTGAAGCAATAATTTTACGCGCATACTTTTCGTAGACTTCAATCGCGATATCACGAACGGTTTGGTGTTCGCTGTCAATTGTAAAATCAATTCCTTCAATCGCTTTTGGATCGAATTTTGCATCATCAATAATGATCCGTTCAAGGGCAATCGTTGGATTATCGCCACGGGCAATCATTCGCTTGCGACGAACACTCCGACTTGCTTGCATGAAAAAGACGACGATACGTGCATCATTGAGGGCCTTGATTGGTTTTAAACCCGTCGGTTCGATGATTAAAACTTTATTGGTTCCCAATTCATTTTTCGAGGTGCCATAAAAGTTTCCGTTATATTCAACCGTTTCCACGAAGTAATCTTCCCCTGCTAATTTAATAAATAAATCGCGGGTTACGAAATGGTAATCTACACCATTAATCTCTCCACTTCGCATTTCACGTGTCGTATGGGTCACAACTTTGACAATACCAAAAATCTGACCAAGCATTTTGGCGACTTCTGTTTTTCCACTTGCCGATGCACCCATTAAAACAATCATGTATAAATAATAAACTAATTAGACTTTAAATGCACGAGCAAACACATTGTTGTGCTTGTTTTTATATTTCTCTTTCATTTATTAATATGAAATACTTTTTGCTACTTGTTACTATGATGATTTTACCAACTGTCGGGGCGAAAATGGCTCAATCAAATGCCCCATTATCAGGAGTTGATGCCTACACGGTCTATCCGAAAGATGTTTTAAAAGAGGTGGTGATCACCTTTCCATATTATTCGAGTGAAAAGATTTCTCTAACTTACCGATACGATGTCTTTAATCCACAAGGGGTTAAGGTCTTTTCTCAAAAACAAAAAGTGACTACTATGCTTGCTGATAGTCGATTGCTACTAACTTACACGGC
This sequence comes from uncultured Staphylococcaceae bacterium, assembly GCA_964410505.1. Classification (GTDB taxonomy): domain Bacteria; phylum Bacillota_I; class Bacilli_A; order RFN20; family CAG-826; genus UBA1361. The sequence continues at coordinate 37,835 of CAYPGR010000008.1, read as the reverse complement.
GCCTAAAGGTGTTACTGGCGTGGGTCATAACCGTCTTTTCTTTTATTATCAGGCAAGTCATCATGAGACGGTATTGACCCATTATCTTAGTTTTTATGGATATCAACCAAATGTTGCGGTTGATTTAAATGACCATCAATCAGCGGTTGATCGTTTTAGTAAAGAAATCACATTTGAGTACACTGGGTACCTAAAACGAACGGTCATTTATCATCAAACAACCCTTTATCCGACAACACTAACGGGTTATGTATATATCCCGACTGATTTGTGTTTTGATCTTAATTTAGTTCAAATTAGAATCAAGAATTTATATGTGGCCCCTTTTGTAAGAGAAGCGATTCTATACTGCGAAGATGCTACACTTTTCCCTTTGATGACAAAAATATATCCGAATAAGGTTGGATTTAAGGTCGGCATTAGAAAGGAGGGTAATGTTTCTACTTTGTTTATGTTAAGACCCTTATATGTTGATAAGGTGACACTTCTAACCGTGGATGAACCAAGAAACGGTTTTATCCCCACGGATAAAATCTACTTTCCGATGAGTCGCATGGGTAGTGTTCACTTGACCCCATTTAGTTTAGAATTAAGCGGCTTCGGATTTCATGAGTATCATGTTTCCTATCGTTTTAAACTAGAAGTTGGTACCCCTTTTTTAGGAGAGGGTGGTCTTTTTGAACCCATCATCGATCGGTATTAATATGTGGGAAAAATTTGCTTTTTTATTTTTATTTATTCTGACTGGTTTTTATGCGATTAATACGCGTTATCATCATGTTAATGAAGTTTTTAATGCCATCAATCATGATTACCTTTATCATGTGACAATGGTTGATATGAAAGATGAAACGGTTTATTTTGATCAACCAAGGACCCATGATATGATTCGTGTTCACTTTAATAATAATTTGAAAAGGGTTCGTTATATTTATGAGCTAGATTTTTATAAAGGGAGTGAACCTTGTAGTGAGAACGTACAGAGTAACCACTTTAAGATTAATTTGCAGGCAGACCTTGGTTTTAATGCTAAGTATAATAAAACGTTCTCCTATTACCTTAATTAAAGCATGGATAAAGTAATTACAATCATTGAATTAAGTTTTATGGCGGAGTTGTTAAAGGATTTATCGATTACAGATATTTCATATAATGGACACAGCCTGTTTTATTTTTCCTCCACGAAAGGGCGGCAGTTCTATAAAGAAATTGACAAAGATCTGGTTTATACATTTTTACGAAATGTCGCAGATTACGCCAATAACCGTTTTTCTTATAGCGATACCTTCCTTGACATCTCAGTTGGTAAATATCGGCTTAGTGCCCTCCATTTTGCCCAGAGTCGATTTCGATATCGTGAAAGTCTTAGCTTTGCATTGCGAATAAACCAAGACTTCTTAAAGCGCCATCCGAACTATATTGAAGGTGAACTGCAAGTAATCCTAAAAAACATGATGCTAGATAAACGTTCAATTATCATAAGTGGCTCAACGGGCGTTGGGAAGACAACTCTTCAGAAATATTTACTCATGCTCTTAAAAGAATCCACCCGTGTTTTAGTGATTGATAATGTTTTGGAACTTGGTGAGGTGCATGATCTTAATCCCCAGCTTGATTTAACGCTTTGGCAGACGACGGCAAATAATGAAAGTGAAATTCGAACATTTGTCCAAAGAGCCTTACGTTTTCACCCAGATTATTTGATTATCGCGGAAAGTAGAGGCGGTGAAATGAAAGAAATCGTTCAAGGCGCGATTAGTGGACATCCAAACATTGTTACCATTCATGCCGACCAACCAGAACTAGTGTATGAACGGGTTGCCTATCTCGCCAATATGGAACAAACAATACCGCTCTTTAAAGCCTATCCATATATTGTTCACCTTTCAAAAAAAGAGCAAGGTGATGGTAGTATTCGGCGTTATGTCAGCAAAATTCTTTACTACAACGTGGCATCCGACAAATCATTAGTGATCTATGAGGATAAGGCATGATTGGCATTGTTTTTGCGACCACTATTATGAGCTTGTTAATCGCCATTTTTTCTTATCTAATGTTATCCCTTTTCAATTACGTTGTGATCAATTTGACGGTTTCAGTTTGTATCGCCATTTATTTTCTACTTCGGTTTTCTTTTTATTTTGATTATTTAAAAAAACGTATCTTGATGTTTACTTTTATTGAATTATTCACACTGAATTTTGATGTCCAGAAAACGATTCCCGCAACGTTAGGGGTGGTGATACCTTTGCTTAATGTAGCTGATCAGCGGATGTTAACCGCTAAACGCCAGAACGAGGGGATGGTTTATTTGGAAGGTCTTACGACATTCTTTGCACATCACTATTATGAATCATTTCTTAGTGCCATCAAGCTTGTGAGTGAGAGGGGCGGCGACATTATGCAGGTTAGTGAAATCTTACTCTTCAGTCTTGCAAATAGCCAAGCACAACTCGTTAAGATTAAACGAATTGATAATACCTATTTGGTTAAGTTTATTTTTAATTGGTTGTTTATTTTTGCAGTAGGTATTCTTTTTCGGTTTGCTTTGGACGGTTTTCTTGCTTTTAGTAACCCACCTTTAACTTATATCTTGGGAATCGAAATCTTTATTGGTGTCTTTCTTGTGAGCCTAATTTTTGTAACGGAAAATCGAATAAAGCGAATTAAAAATGTCACTTAGACTCAGTAAAACACTAAAACTAAGTGGTTATCTTTGTGTGATAGGGAGTGGCATCTTGGGTTATTTCACAACGGATTATCTCATTGCTATTTTTATGTCAATCACGGGATTTCTCCTCATATTCTTGATTCCAAATCGCAAACGACAACGATCCAATTTAACCGTCCATGATTTCATTAACGTCTTCACACATTTTAGAGTGGCCCTTGAAAGTCAAGCGAATATCTATCAATCACTCGTCGCTGCTCTTCATGGTAGTGATGGTCACCTTTATGAAGAATTGGAAAAAATGGTCAATGCAATTGGGCAAAATCACACGGTGACGCCGTATATTAGTTTTGCCAAAGGTTTTAACCATCGCTTCATCACGCATATAATGATTAACATTTATATGTTAGTCAATCACGGGACAGATTCAAAACATCTGTGGCAATTCAACTACCTATTCGAAACATTGGTCAAGGAACATCATGAAGAACAAATCGCTCTTCATGAAAGTAGTTATGAACGATTCAATATGAGTTTATTCTTAGGAACAGCCGTCATGATGTTTACTCTGATGGGGAGTGTCATGACGATGTTAGGAGGCTTTTAATGGCAAACCTTTATGGTACTTTGTTTTCGTTTATCTTGATTTTACCGACACTCTTATTCGGTGTTGATCTGATTAACATCGCCAAGTTATCGATGAGCCTTGAAAAACGGGCAACGATTGTAAGTTATCAAATTAGTGACCAAGGGGGTCTCCGTGCGTCACTTATCGAGACGCTAGCAATAGAAGGTATCACCATTAGTTGTCAAGAGTCATGCGAATACATTAGTGTCGGGGAGACGATTACCTTTCAGTTATCGACTTTTTATGAACCGATTATCATTAAAAAAGAATCGATGGAAATTAGTGTAACAAGAATGACAATTGTCGGTTATTTATAAGTAGGAAGGAGGAACTATGGCAGAATTAAAAGGACAATTATTGGGCATTATTCTTGTGATTTTATCATTTGTAGCAATTGGCAGTGTGTTAGTTACAAACTTTGAAAAAAGCGCGACGGATCTCACTCAGCAAGAAAGTGCCGCACTATCTGAAATCAATATGTACTTACAAACAACAAATATCACTTCGCGAATAATCGTTATTGATTGATATTCGTAACATGATTTGCTAAAATCTCATTTTAGAGGTAACTAACATGACAAATTTAGCACGTATCGAAAGAATATTTGCCGACTTACTGAAAGTCAAAGATATTAAACCAGAAATGGAACTTAAGTCACTCGGGCTTGACAGTCTTGATCTTGTAGAAGTAATGATGAAGATCGAAGAAGAATTCAATATTGAATTTAGTAACGACGAAATGCTTGCTTTTTCAACCGTGGCCGATGTTGTCGCTGACATTGAAAGAAAACTTGCTAAATAACTATTAAAGTTATTGCCAACTAGGTGAAAGTATGTTATCCTTACTCTTGCCTAATCGTTGCAGGCCTAGTTAGCTCAGCGGCAGAGCAATCGGCTGTTAACCGATCGGTCGTAGGTTCAAATCCTACACTAGGCGCCATCTGGCCCGTTGGAGAAGTGGCTTAACTCACATGCCTTTCACGCATGCATTCATGGGTTCGAATCCCGTACGGGTCACCAGATAACGATTAACACCACCTTGAGTGGTGTTTTTTTAATTATTAAAATATTTGAATTACTTTTTATCGGTATTTAACATTTATTCTACAGTGCGCATAAAATGAAATTAAGAAGTCCTTGTGTATTGGAGGCAATGATATGGGTAATCATAAACTAAAGAGCATAATGGCTATTGCTGGAACCATTCTCGTCCTTTTCCCGATATTATTCATGCTTATGACATCTCTTATTGGTTCTATTGCTGAAGGTTACTTTTTGATGGACTATATGTTACCTGCTGAATTAAGTGTGGTCATTTTCATTGGATTTATCTTTTTTATCTTCTCATCCTGGACCTCCCGTAGTGATACAGTTCTTTTTGTCCTCATGGGTGCGATTGCGCTTATCTTATTTTTAATCATCATCATTTTTGGCGGAGACTTCATTTTCACGATGATTTTACTTATCCTGTTTGATATTGCAGTTTTGGCATTAGGAATTGTCGGGATTTTGTATTGCCGCAAATTATTTAAATAAGTCGATCATTTATTATTTTATTATTTATTTAACCATTGACATTTTTTGATAGTGATATAATTTCTACATGGCCCGTTGGAGAAGCGGCTTAACTCTCATGCCTCTCACGCATGCATTCATGGGTTCGAATCCCGTACGGGTCACCAGCTGTAAATTGACTATCCAATCTCGGATAGTTTTTTTAAAGAGTAGAGCATCATATACATTTATTTACTCACTATTTTTGATACTTTACCATCAAAAACCGAATGCTTTTTTTATGAAAATATTTTCTTATATAACAATCAATAATATTTGTTGACAATTGAAATGACAATGTTATACTAAAAATGGTAAAACGCTTTACCAACAAAATATGTAAGATAGCGTTTAATATAGGGGGAAAAACAATGCCTCGTAATCGAAAGTCCATTTTGGGTATCTTCGTTCCCATTTTACTCTTGACTCTTTCAGGTTGTAATAACTTGAGCAGTGAATCACAAAGTTCATTAACAAGCAATGAAGAAAGTAGCAGTCAAGAAGTAATAACAAATCGGGAACTGGCAACTGTTAGAGGGAAAGTATTAACCGACAATGGGGAGATGGTAACGGCTGGGATCATAGTCGAGAATGAAAACGGGGATACGTACCGTGTTTCGACTAATATTCATTCGGGTTACAATCTTCGCCTAACACCGGGAAAGTATAAACTTCATTTTATGCGTGGGTTTGAATATTCCACCGTCACAAAAGAATTAACAGTAGAAGCATATAAAACATATATTGTTCAAGATTTGCGCTTGATCCAACTCGAAGACTCTTATGCGAAGGGGTGGGTGCGGGGTGATCTCCATCAACATAGTTTTTATAGTGATGGCCTTAACGCCGTTCAAGATGTTTTCGTTAGCAACTTAAGTAATGATTTGTATTTCGGCTATCTGACGGATCACAATACCGCCTTTGGCTTACCGGAATGGGTTCAAGGTAACCGCATGGTTGCGAATATTGATTCCCAAGGTAATCCCCGTATGTTTGGTGCCTATGAAGGGGTCGAGGTGACCACTGAGTTTGGCCATTATCAAGCATTAGGGTTAGGGTTGCTATTTGACTTATATGAAGTAACATTACGCGATATCGAACGCACAAAGCCGCAAGCAGAAAAAGATGAAATTATTAAGGAACGAATTCGTTACATCGGTGAAACTATTAAATGGGCAGGAGGGGTTGCGCAAATTAACCACCCATATTCTACCTCCACGATGGGTTTTAAATATTGGGATGTCATTGATGCTTACGATACCGTCGAAATTTGGAATGGCTACTTTTTCCCTGGTGACGGTCGCTTTGAACCAGAACGAGAAGGTTACCAAGGCCAAAATTATCGCAGTAAGATGAGATGGTTTGAATCACTCAATGAAATTAAAAATGGCGGCCATTATTTGGCGGCCACTGCTGGCACAGATAATCATGATATATCTGGCCCGTATACAAACGACGCCACTTTTGATGAAAATAATATTGAAACAATCGAAGACTATAATAAGCTTTTCTTAAAATATGGTAAATATAGCGGTTCGCCCTCTACCGTCGTAAAAGTTGATGGGGCATTAACTGAGGCGAAGGTTTTGTCGGCCATTAAAAAAGGGAATAGTTTCTTAACGAATGGCCCGATGATTTACACCGATATTGCGGGAAAAACCTATGGTGATACTGTGACGATAACGGATGGTTCATTAACAGCGAATATTGATGTGTTTGCTCGGGACGGCATTGATGCCTTAAAGGTGATTGTTAATGGCGAGGTTGTTGACACTATTTCATTTGATCAAGCAATACGTGATAATCGTTTGATCACGATTAATAATCTCGACGACCAAGATTGGATTATCTTTGAAGTACTCGGTAGAGGGGTTCAATATGCCATTACGAACCCAATCTTTATCGCCGCTTAAATAAAGGGTTATTCTTAGGGAAACCTAATAAATATAAAGAAAGGGTAACAGGAGGAATTATGAAAAGACGTATTAGTTGGTTGTTCGTTGGGTTGGCCGCTATGTCCATAGCTGGATGTAAGCCAAGTACAACAAGTGAAGAAACTTCCGAAAAAATCGCCTGGCAATTCGATGTTGGCGATGATCATGTTGATGAAGAGGCACCCGGTGCGGGTCAATATTCACCGACCTATACCGTTAACCTCAAGATCGTTGGTGGTAATGAAACAGTTCTTTATAATGGAACCGTCTCATTAAAGTCCGATACGATGTGGGGCAGTGAGTTCTTAAAAGCAGCTGTAACTGACAAAGCGTTAGCGCAAGAAGGAATCGATTTAGGATTCGTGACGACGATTGGCGATTATGTTAATAATGCTGAAGAGAACATTTATTGGATGTATACCGTCAATGGTCGTTCACCTGACTGGGCTGTCAATGGCTATCAAATGCGCGATGGCGATTATATGCTTTGGACTTATGATGTTGTGGATTGGAATGTAACCCCTGAAGAACCAGAACAAATCTTAGGTGAATGGGCGTTTACTGTTGGCGAAGACCGTGTGAATGAAGAAACCCCTGGGGCCGGTCAATATTCACCAACCTATACCGTTAATCTGAAAGTCGTCGGTGGCGATGATACCGTCTTATTTAATGGCGAAGTGACCTTAAAATCAGACACGATGTTTGGTAGTGAATTCTTAAAAGCTGCCGTTACCGACAAAGCCTTAGCGCAAGAAGGTATTGATCTTGGCTTTGTGACGACGATTGGTGATTATGTTAATAACGCCGAAGAAAGTCTCTATTGGATGTATAAAGTAAATGGTCAAAGTCCAGATTGGGCTGTCAATGCGATGCAAATGCGCGATGGCGACTATATGCTTTGGTCGTATGAAGTTTTAGTTTGGTAATTATCTTTTGATGGGGCACTTGCCCATAGCGGGCGAGTGCCTCAATATAATATAGGAGAAAAACGCATGAAAAAGAATAAATTAAAAATCACCATGGGAATCATCATGTCAGCCCTTATGATTTCAGGATGTACACCAAGCAGTAGTGACAATCTTTCAAGTGGGGGCGGCGAGAGTGTGAGTGTTGTGGACGACGGAATCTCGAGAATTGCACTACTCATCAATGGTAATCTTGGCGACATGTCATTTTTTGATTCAGCAGCGGCCGGGATGGAAAAATTTAAAAAAGACTTTCCAGAGGCGGTTGTGAACATTGTTGAAATGGGCACGGATAATACCAAGTGGGAACCAACCTTACGGCAAACTGCAAATGAGGATTATGACCTTATTATTGTCGGTACCAATGAAATGCGGGAACCACTTCAAAGATTAGTGCGAAACAGTAAATATAATGATAAACGTTTTATTCTTTTTGATGCAGAAATTGAAGACAATAAATCGAACAATTATCCAACCGTTCGTTCAATCTTATTTAAACAAAATGAAGGTGGATATCTTGCTGGAGCACTCGCTGCTTTGATGACGAATGATGCCGGTAAAACAAAAACTGGCTTTATTGGTGGAATGAAAATCGATATTATCAATGACTTCGGGTATGGCTTTATGCAAGGTGTGAACAAAGTTAATGAGACCTTAAGTAAAAATCTACTTGCTTATAATAGTTATATTGGTGATTTTTATAATAGTCCTAAGGGGAAAACCCTTGCCGATACCATGTATAAAGAAGGCGATGTCGACGTTTTATTTGCAGCGGCTTCACAAGCAGGCCTTGGTTGCTTCGATTCCGCTAAGAATAATCAAAAATATGTCATTGGGGTTGATAGTGATCAATATGATTATTTTGAAAAAGTTGATAAAGCAAAAGCAGATCGGATTGTGACTTCTGTCCTCAAACGTGTTGATTTAATGCTCTACGAAGCATGCGAAACGTTTTTAGAAGGTGAACTAACATATGGATTACTCCAATATGAAGGATTAAAAGAAGGAAAAATTGGCATTGTTCAAAATGAAAATTATGAAGCAATCGTTTCTGAAGCAAACCGTGCGTTCATCAATGATTTAATTGATGGCATTATTAGTGAAGAAATCGTCGTTAATAGTGGACTCCGTCGTTATACATCAACAAATGATTTAAATGCCTATTATGATGCGCTTGATCCAAATAAACAATAGAACGGATAATCATTGTGACTGAAGTAATTAAAATGGAGCATATTCGCAAGGTCTATGATAATGGATTTTTAGCGAATGATGATATTAGTTTTTCCCTTAATAGTGGCGAAATTCATGCCATAGCAGGCGAAAACGGTGCAGGGAAAAGTACCCTAATGAAACTTTTATATGGGGTTGAAAAACCAACTTCAGGAAAAATTTATATTAAGGGCGTTGAAACCAAAATTTACAACCCATCGCAATCGATTAAGCTTGGTATTGGTATGGTTTTTCAGCACTTTATGTTAGTGGATGAACTGACCATTTTTGAAAATATCTTTTTGGGTAATGAGACCGCAAAGTTTAATATTTTACTTAAAGACAAAATGAAAAAGAAATTGGAAGTGCTATCCGAAAAATTTAATTTTAAATTAGATATCAACGCTAAATGTGGGACACTTTCGGTTAGTCAAAAACAAAAAGTAGAAATTCTTAAGGTGTTATCAAAAGATGCGGATGTTTTTATTTTTGACGAACCAACCGCAGTGTTAACAGCACCCGAAAGTGATGAATTATTTGAACAATTAAGATTACTTCGCAAAGCAGGTCACACCGTTGTCATTATTACGCACAAATTACAAGAAATAAAAGTGCTTTGTGACCGGGTGACGGTGTTGCGTAAGGGGAGGAATTTAGGGACCTACGATGTTTCACAAATTACGACTGAAGAAATATCCCGGTTGATGGTTGGGTTTGATGTCAAACTACAAGAAGAGATCACTGACAAGAAAATAGCGACGGATTCTTTACTTGAAGTGAAGGACTTAGTTATTAACCCTTCTCAAGAGACAAGACCAATCTCATTTAATGTCCATCGTGGTGAGATTGTATGTGTTACTGGCGTTGAAGGCAGTGGTCAAGAAAAGGTGATTGAAATGCTCATGGGACTCACCAAGGTTCCTGCTGGAACGATGATCTTTAATAACCATGAGGTTACGCATTTATCACTTAAATCACGACGTGAACTTGGCATGAGTTATATCCCTGCGGATCGGATGGTACTAGGAACAAATTTAAATAGTACCGTCTTTGAAAACATAGCCGCCCACGACATTTTAAAAACTTCACCGCGTCGATTAGGTTTTTTCGATAAACGTTATTTAAAGAAAGCTGCACTTAAGCATAAAGATGAATATAGTATTAAAACTTCTAGCATGAATCAATCAATTCATCTATTATCGGGAGGCAATATTCAAAAAGTTGTCACCGCGCGAGAAATGGAAAATGACCCATTACTCCTAATTGCCGAGCACCCTACACGTGGGGTTGACGTTGGCACCATGGAACTCATTTTTAACAAGATGCGAAACTTAAAAAAAGCAGGAAAGTCGATTTTCCTTGTTTCCACAGATTGGAATGAAATGATGGCCTTAGCGGATCGTATTATCATCTTTTTTAACAATGAAATGACCGCCATTATTGACGAACCACGATTATTAAATGAATATGATCTTGGCTATTATATGCTTGGTGTAAAAAGAATGGTGACACTTGTATGAAGAAAATGCTTATACAATTGAAATCCATTTACTATCGACCACAAACCCAGCAATTTGTTGTAGATGTCTTACGGACACTTTTATCGCTCTTGATTGCTTTAATCCTCGGCTTTATTGTCATTTTACTTACTAGCGATCAACCTTTTGATACGATTCGCATCTTTCTTCTATCACCACTGAGTGACCCTTATACCTTTGGGATGGTTATTACTCAGTCTGTTCCGTTAATTTTCACAGGTATTGCGGTCTGTTTGATGGTTAAAGGCGGTCAATTTAATATGATTGGTGAAGGGGCCTTCTTTGCGGGTGCCTTTATTGGTGCCGTGGTCGCCGCCAAATTTTCACTACCTTGGTTTTTATCACCGTTTATTGCTATGCTTGTCGCGGCAATTGTGATGGGGATTATTGGCTATGTACCGGCTAAACTAAAAGCAAGCCTTAAAGTTGATGAATTTGTTTCCTCATTAATGTTAAATTTTGTGATCTTTTGGGTCATTATGTATCTATTTAATAATGCATTTTTCGATCCCGAATATTCAAGTCTTGCCACGCCTTATCTTGAGGATGGTCAACGATTACCATTCTTAAACGCTGATAATGAAGTCAGTATAAGTATCATCATCGCCCTTATTACGGCGCTTGCCGCGTACCTTTTCCTCTATCGGACTAAGTGGGGCTTTGCGATTCGAACAACAGGTTCTAATGTTCATTATGCTAAATATTTAGGCATCAATGTGAAGCGCGTGATTCTTATTGTACAGATCGTTGGGGCAATGGTGGCAGCATTTGGTGGTGCGACATTCTTACTTGGCAACTCTTATCGATTTACGTGGAAAGCTTTACCAAATTATGGATTCGATGGTTTTATCGTCGCCATCATGGCTTTTGTTCATCCATTGCTTGTGCCTTTCGCTGCCTTCTTGATGGGCTTTCTTAGGGTTGGAGCCAGTGAAATGGCCCGATTAAGCGATGTTCCCAATGAGATTGTCTACATTATTCAAGCCCTTATTATTCTCTTTGTTGGTGGCCAGGCCTTTTTAGTGCGCTTTAAGAGAAACCGCTTGAAGAAAGCAATTGAAAAAGAACAGCTCCTCAAGGTGGAGGTACGCCATGATTAAATTTATCTTTTCTGAACAATTTATCGTGTCGATGATTTTATTTGCCACCCCGATTTTATTTGCCGCTTTAGGTGCGCTTGTTTCTAAAAAGGCGGGTATCTTAAATATTAATATCGAAGGCACGATGTCACTCAGCGCATTAGCGGGCGGATTAATTAGCTTCGCCACTAGAAGTTGGCTTTTGGGTCTCTTAGCTGCGGTAATAGTCGGTGTTATCATGGGATTTGTCTTTGCTTTCTTTACCATGAAGTTGAAAACTGATAATGTCCTTTCTGGGATTGCTTTGAATACAATGGCTAGTGGCCTTACGGTTTATATTCTTTATGCGGTGATTGGAGTGAAAGGAGATTCTTCGCTTCAACCGAGCATGATCATCCCCAACCTCAATATTCCGCTTCTTTCTAAAATACCATTTTTGGGAAGCGCCCTTTTTTCTCAAAATCTCCTTGTATACCTTGGATTTTTATCACTTATTACCCTTATTTTTATCTTAAATCGGACCAAATTGGGCCTTTACATAAAGGCGGTGGGTTTTAATGAATCGGCTGCTAAATCAGTGGGTATTCCGACCAAAAGAATTAAGTTGATTGCCTTAATGATTACAGGTATATTCGCTGGTCTTGGTGGGGCTTACTTGTCGATGGTTTACTTATCATATTTCTCTGTAGGCATGGTTGCGGGACGCGGCTTTATTGGAATCGCCGCTGAGGCAATGGGACAAGGTAAACCGCTTTTAACCTTCCTTTTCGCCCTATTATTTGGAGCGGTTGATTACTTTGCAATTGGGGCCCAAACCGTCTTGAGTTTCCCTTATGAATTGCTTAATACGCTTCCTTACCTCATGACAATATTGGCGCTTATTATCTTTGCCATTATTCATAAATATAGTTCACGTAGTAAAAATCGAAAGGATGATGATTATGAAAAAATTTAAAGCATGGTTAGCCGAAAAAGAAATGATGGAGAATGCCGTTCCAGTCGTGCTTGCCGATGAGGAGCAAGGGTGGCTAGGGACAAAAGAATTTGAAAAACTTGATGATATTGCCTTGAAGATGAAATGGAGTTCAAATGTTCCTGGATCGGGAGCCCCTGAACGAGTCATTTTTGGCGCAGTGCAAGACATGGAAAATATGGGCTATGATGTCAGTGAGGCAGAAGCCTTACTAGAGTTTGGTGTTGCCGCCTATAACCGGGATGATTTAGTGGAATTAAATCGGATTACGACCCGGATTTGGTATTTAATGAATCATGCAAAAAAAATCCCATCCCATCCTTATTGGACATACAAGCAATATCATTCTTTTGAGGATTATCTTGATGATGTTGCGTTTCCAAATCCTGTTTATTACGATAAACAAAGTCCAAATTTTGCGGCCGCAAATTATGCAGGTTGGTTAGCGCAAATTGTTGGTGGCGCCGTTGGTACTGCGGTTGAAGGGTATACACCCGAAGCAATCTTAAAACATTTTGGAAAAATTCGTCATTATGTCCGAAAACCGAATACATATAATGATGATATTACATATGAAATTGCCTTTCTTAAGGCTTTAGAACGAAAGGGGAAAGATTTAACGTCCGCTGATATCGGCGAAGAATGGACAGGGTTAATTCCTTTTGGATGGTCGGCAGAAGAGTGGGCTTTAAAAAATTTAAAATTAGGAATTTATCCGCCTGAATCAGGATATGCTCACAATCCATATCGCGAATGGATTGGAGCGCAAATGCGTGGTGCTGTGTGCGGAATGATAGCACCGGGGGATTATAAAAAGGCGGCCTATTATGCTTTTATGGATGGCGTCGTTTCACATCATAATAATGGTGTTATTGGTGAAGTGTTTAACGCCATGCTCGTGGCAGGGGCCTATGTCGAAAAAGATAATAAGAAATTACTTAAAACGGTAATTAACCTTATTCCAAAACGGAGTGAATATTATCGGGTGGTTCGTTTTGCGCTTGACGCGTGTATTAATCACGATCGATGGCAAGATGCTTGGCAATTATGCCGACGTGAATTTGATCAATATAACTGGATTCACGCCTATCCAAATGCCGCCGCAGAAGTTGTTTCGCTTTGGTTTGGAAATAATGATTTCACAGAAACGATCTCTATTTGCTGTCATTGTGGATATGATGTCGATTGTAACGCCGCCCAAATTGGAACAGCCCTTGGCATTCAACTCGGGTTAAAAGGAATTGAAAGTCACTGGATTGAACCGATTGGGGATACGCTCATTACCTATGTGAGGGCACATGAAAAAATGAGTATTAAAGCATTAGCGAACTTAACAACAAAACTCGCTAGAAAAATATAGAGGGCAGACCTATGAAAAAAGTATTTGTAATTGGTAGTCTAAATATGGATCTTGTGGTTCATACGGACACGTTTCCTCGTTCTGGAGAAACGGTGCTTGGGGATAGCTTCTTTTCAAATTCTGGTGGGAAAGGGGCCAATCAGGCGGTTGCGAGTGCTAAACAAGGAGCGCAAACCTTTCATATGGGCGCTGTTGGCGGAGACCTTTTTGGCCAACAATTGATTGACTCTTTAATAACTTATGGGGTTCATTGTGAGTTAATAAAAACGAAAGAATGTCCGACCGGTATTGCCATGATTATCTTGCATAACCATGATAATAGGATCATTGTTAGTCCGGGCGCTAATTATGCTTACTCCCTTGAAGAAGCTAAGCAAGACCTCCTTGAGCATGCTAAACCAGGTGATATTGTCGTCTTCCAACTTGAAATAGAGAAAGTGATTGTTGAAATACTGATTCCTTTTGCAAAAAGTCTCGGACTATTTGTCATATTTAATCCAGCCCCGATGATTGCGAATATTGATCCTTTACTTTTTAAAAGCGTTGATTTACTCATTATGAATGAATGGGAAGCAAAAACACTCACTAATTTGGATCAAGAACCGACAAAATTACAGGCTATTTTTGAAAAACTCGTGACTTTAGGGGCAAATGATGTCATTATTACGTTAGGTGAACGTGGTGGCGTGTTCCTCTATAAAGGACGCATCTCTGAATATAATCCCTTTGTAACTAAGGTTGTTGATACAACTGGTGCCGGGGATGCCTTCGTTGGCACAATTGCGGCCTATTTAACGAAAAACATGGCGTTACCTGAAGCAATTAAACGAGCGAGTTATGTTGCGGCCTTAACGGTGTCAAGACCAGGCGCTCAACAAGCCATTCCCTATAAAGAAGAGGTTGATAAGATGTTCAAAGACGAAAAGGAAATTCATGCGCGTTAATTTAAAATATATTGCTGAAAAAGCGAATCTTTCACCCGCTGCCGTTTCCTTAATCCTGAACGGGAAAAAGGTGCGGGTTTCAGATGAAAAGCGCGAGCTCGTTTTAAAACTAGCTAAGGATTACAACTATCAGCCAAATTCGTTGGCAAGAGCTTTAGCAACTAAAAAGACGAATATTATCGGATTACTTATTCCCGATATTACCAACTATTTTTTCGCCGAGACGGCACTCTACATTGAAACCACACTTCGTGAACATGGCTATAGTTTAATTTTATGTAATACAGCCGATCATGCTATCGAAGAAAAAAAATATATTGATCTTTTACTTAGCTATGGCGTTGATGGCTTATTAATATGTATTTCTCATGAATCGCTTTTTGATGAAAAATTAATATCAAAATTAGAAAAACTTGACATCGCTTGTGTCGCCTTTGACCGTTTCACCGAGGATATGGCGTTCCCATATGTCTCAATTGACAACCTTTATGGGTCGCAATTAGCGACGAATTACTTACTTGAACACGGCCACAAAAAAATTGGTTTCATTGGCGGACCTTCTAATGTCTTATCCGCTACCAAACGACTTGAAGGTTATATCAAGAGTCTTGAGAAGGCGGGGATACCGTTTAATCCAAGTTACATTAAACATGGTAACTATCAGTTTGAGAGTGGTTATCAATCGGGCTTATCGCTTTTAAAAGATACGGATGTAAGCGCTGTATTTGTCGCTAATGATATGATGGCATATGGTTTTTATAAAGCGGCCCGGGAACTTGGGAAAAGAATTCCGGAAGATATATCGGTGGTTGGGTTTGATGACTTATTATTTTCTTCGACACTCGATGTCCCGTTAACAACGTTAAAACAATCGACTGATGAGTTGGCGCACCATGTATGTGATATTTTACTGAAAAAATTAGCGGGTGAAAATTATCCTCGCAATGTTATTTTAAATCCGCGTTTATCGGTCCGTAAGAGCGTCCGTAAAATTTCTTAATCATTAATTAAGCAAAATTCGTTATTCATTTGACCTATCCGTGTCATTAAATATTTTTTATTTAATCATCTTTGGTTCGTTAGATAGACGCTCTTATAAGAACTTATTTAAGTATGGGTTATGTTATACTTATGAAGTTATTAAGGTGTGTATTATGGAAATTATTAAATATATTCTTCTCGGTTTAATTCAAGGAATTACGGAAATCTTTCCAATTAGTTCCAGTGGCCATCTCGTCCTTTTCCAACGATTATTTGGTTTAAATGAACCCGGCCTCGTATTTGAAATGTTCACCAATACCGCCTCATTTTTGGCGCTTTTTGTGTTATTTTATAAAGATATCTTTCGCCTTATTCAGGGTTTTTTCGGATATCTATTTTCTAAAGAAAAGCAAAAGTATCAGGATGACTTTGTTTACGTAATGAAACTTCTTATCGCGATTGTTCCGATTGGGATTGTTGGTTTTGCTTTTAAAGATACAATGGGATCAATCAAAAATCTCTTAACGGTCGGGATTTCGCTGATGGTAACGGGGACTCTTTTGCTAACAATCTTTTTTACCCGCCATGCTATTGTCGATCATGATGAGATTACCTTTAAAGATGCGTTGTTAATTGGCTTTACGCAAGCTTTCGCCATCTTCCCGGGTATTTCTAGAAGTGGTTCCACTATTATTGGTGGAAGAAGTTCTCGCGTTTCGTTAAAAAGCATTCTGAAATTTTCGTTTCTAGCCTACATCATTATTAGTGTCCCAACATCTATTCTGGGATTTTATGATCTTTCAAAAGTGACCGTCATCATCAATTGGTTAGGCTATTCGCTAGCTTTTGTAATGACTTTTCTAACTACATTTTTAACAGGATACTTGGTAATGAAAAAGCTTAAAGTAGATCATATGCTGTATTTTGGGATTTATTGTTTTATCGTTGGGTTAGTATCCCTTTTAGTCTTTTTCTTATAATATATTGTTTGATCTAGTATTTATAACATCTCTCGGTATACGGATTTAAGAGTAATTTTCATTTTTATACTTCTTGGTTTGGTATAATAAATTAACAAGTCTATTTGTGGGAGATAAGTCATGATTATAAGAAATAATCCCGAGTTTAATTGGCTTAAAAAGGAAATTGAACAAGTAAAATCACATTTTATAATTTTACTTGCAATTATCTTATTGCTGCCGATCATCTATTTTGTTGTTTATCAAACAGGTGGAATTAAATTCGTTTATTCCCACTTTATGTATATTCCAATTGTTTTATCCGGCATTTTCTTCGGGCTAAGTGTCGGTGGTTTAACAGGACTTGTCTCCGGATTACTTCTTGGTCCTTTAATGCCGCTTGATACCGTTACGCTTGAGATGCAACAACCTTTAAACTGGATTTTCAGGTTATTTATCTTTGTGATGGTAGGCATCATCATTGGATATGCTTCCACCCGTCTTCGACACCAAATTCGGGTCGTCAGTGATGTTATGTCTACAAATCAAGAGACTAAAGTTCCGAATACGAATCGTTTAAAAACAATTAAAAGCACGCTTACTAACCCTTCCTACACTGTTTTCACGATCTTGATTGGTAATCATAATAGTATTGTCGATATCTTAGGAATTGAAATATACCATCAATTGATCCATGAATTGTATAATGATTTAAATACAAAAATACCCGAGATCCACGTGTTTCATGCCGATAGTGATAAACTATGGGTTTTGATTCCGTCAAATAAGCTCGAAGATGAACTTAAACGGTTGCTTGACGTTCTATTGATCCCAAAAGACATTAAAAATGTCCCACTTTATGTTGACTTTAGTGTCGGTGGGTCGACGGTCTATAATATTTCTAATAGTGACGATTTACGGATTTTTGAAGAATCCGACTTGGCCGCTAGACATGCCCAAATGAACAACTTACTTTATGCACTAGGCTATAAAGATAAATTTCAAAAGCGTTCAGAATACGAACTACTGGCTTCCTTTACCAAAGCCCTTAATAATCATGAGACTTACCTTGTTTTTCAACCTAAAATTGATGTCCGAACTAACAAACTATGTGGCCTCGAAGCTTTAACTCGGTGGCGGCATCCTGAAAAAGGTGAAATCTATCCCGATGTTTTCATTCCTTTAGTTGAAGAAACTAAATTGATTCATGTCTTGACTTTTTGGGTGTTAGAAAATGCCATTAATATGGCGCGTGATCTCATGAAAAAAGGTAAAAAAGTGCCGATTTCCATTAATGTTTCGGCAAAAAATCTATTTGATCCAACCTTTTTTGATAATGTAGTAAAAATTATAAATAAGTCCCGGATTCCAGTTGATTTAATCGAGTTTGAGATTACAGAGTCAACCTTAATGGTGAATCCCGAAAAGAGCAAAGAAATGCTTCAAAAGTTTGTGGATTTTGGGATAAAAATATATCTCGACGATTTCGGATCAGGTTATTCTTCGTTAGCTTATCTTGGGCAGTATCCACTCAATTACATAAAAATCGATCGTTTGTTCATCCAAAAATTAAATGAAGATAAAACTATGTCCACAATTGTTGACTCGACCATTAAACTTTCTAAATCACTTGGTTATGAAGTGGTGGTTGAAGGGGTTGAGACAAAAGAAGTCTATGACCTAGTCACAGAGTATGGCACCGATTATGTCCAAGGGTACTTTTATTCAAAACCCCTTAAGGAAAAAGATTTAATCACTTTTATTAACAACAATTATTAAGGGATGCTATACCATTATAATTTTCCAACTATTGAATGATATTTTCAGCTCCTTTTTCACATTCACTATAAATAGTGATATTCTAAATGTGTAAATAGAGAATTATATTAAGCAAACGTGTCAACTTAATAAGGAGGCCCATGCTATGAAAAACAATCGTCATCTTATCAAGGGAAAATTTGGTATGTTTATTCTTTTTGCCCTTACGTTAACATTGACAGGGTGTAATAAAGTTCAAACTTTAACGCCGGCAAAACTTAAACCTGTTCTTACTAAATCAAATCTCGACAGATTGATCGCTAAAGGTCAACTTTCACGTAATTCTGATATGTACTATGGTGTCCCTGAAGTCGTTGTTGATACCGGTAGCGTTGGTGGTGAAGATGCGCCACGCGACTTTACAGGCACTAATGAACAAGTTGAAGGAGTCAGCGAATCTGATATCATCAAGACGGACGGTTATCAAATCTATTATCTTGTTGAATACCCTGGTGAAGTACGGGTCTTTGATGTGAATGAGGACCATAGTATTACCCTCAATAACACGATTACCTTAGAGAATGCTTATCCTCATGACCTCTATCTCTTGGATGACTATCTCGTGGTTATCAGTTCATTTTATGATTCATCCTATGATCGCGTCAGAACCCCCGGCCTCGCAATGTGGTTTCCGTATTACTATAATTACTCAACCCTCATTTCGGTCATTGATCGAGCGACTTATGAGGTGGTCTATGATTTACGAGTGGAGGATAACATTCTTCTCGATCATCGGATGATAGGTGATACGCTTTATCTTGTCGGTCATCAATACTTTTATGCAGAAGAAGATAATCGGCCTAGATTTACGACATCAGATGATGAAGAAACTTATATCGAATATGACGACATTTATTATTTTGATGATACCCCGGCGCTTGGATTAACGAAGATAGTGGGACTTAAACTCGCCGCTAATCCTGCGGATATCTTTTTCACCGGAACAGCTTATCTTGGCGCGAATTATTCATATAAGCAAATCTATGTGACGCCAACAGACTTATATATTAGTGATACGAATTATATTTATACGGATAACGAATATTATCAAACGATGACGATTAGCCAACATGCCCTTAACCTTGTTGAAGCTTCCACCTCCTTTGTCGCCGCTGGCATTGTTCGTGGAGGAATGCTTAATCAATTTGCAATGGATTATTATGACGGATACCTTCGCGTTGCGACCACCGAAATGCGACAAACCTTCACTTATGATATTAGCGGTTATATTACGCGCATGACGAGTACAGTTACGAATCGACTCTATATTTTAAAGGTCAATCTAAATGATCAAAATTATAATCTTGTCAGTATGATTGATAAAGGCCTTGGGAAACCTAACGAAACGATTCGTTCGGTTCGGTTTGAAAAAGAAAGAGCGTTTATTGTAACGTTTTTAAATACTGACCCTTTATATATTATTGACTTAAGTGCTCCAGAAAAACCGATCGTTACTGACGCGATGGAACAACCTGGTTTTGACACCTATCAACATCCATGGGGTGAAGATTACCTCATTGGTCTTGGCCAATCAGCCACCAGTAGCGGGCAAGTTACGGGCATCAAGATTAGTGCTTATGACACGACAGCCGGCAGTGCGGAAACGCTTGATACCGTCGATGTCTTTACCTACATTACTTCGGAATTAGGGATGTATGGGTATGGCTATTCCGAAGGGATATGGAACCATAAAGCCCTGCTCGTGTCGGTTGAAGATGGTGTTTTTGGCTTGCCGCTTTACAAATATTATTGGAGTACTTCCTACGAAAATGAGATGGCGATTTATCGTAATGAAGTTGTTTCCTCTTATTTGCTTTACCGGATCGATTTTGCAAATGAATTTCCAATTCTTAAACTCGTTGAAGTTACTCACCCCCAATATCAAGAAGATTATGAAATCGTCAACCGTAGTGTACTAATTGAGAGTCATGTTTATATTTTCTCTCAACATTACATTACCATTTACAATCTTGAAACGGATGTTATTCTTGCCACAATTCTGATTGAAAATTAGGTTTTCTCAGCTTTTTTTCCGACGATGCTCATCTTTTTTACATCAACAAACCCATTCAAAATGGCACTAAATTAAACAAATGCTCCGACAAATGTGGCCTATAAGCAAGAAATTTGGCACTTAAGATAATGGCAATGTTATAATTAGTTTAAGGGGATGCTTATGAAAATAAAAAACAGACTTGATATCATTAAGTTTGATAACATCGAAGTTTTACTCAATGAGATGCTTAAAAGTTTAGCAAAACTTCCTGTTTCGGATTTGGTGGCTTATCTAACGATCGACCAAAAATTCGCCAACCGGGATCACGCAACAATCCTTAAAAATGTCATGCGTGATGAAGTGTGGAAGTTCAAACTTGTCTCAAAAGTCGCCGAAAAAGGCCTTTCCAATGATTTCTTTGCTCGTCTTGATTACTTTGAAGATAGTCCTGTGACGGTGCTTGAAAACCTATTTGAAAAGATGGTCAAAATTCAACCTGAGATGATTGATGACTACCTTGAGGATATGTGGCTCTTTGCCCTCCAAGTTATTTCGGGCAAGGATGGGGTTCTTCATGAACTTTATTATAAGTCACTAAAAGCTAAAACAAGTAAAATTGTACTCAAAGAACTTTTCCCACTTATTAACTCTGTTTTCGATGATGAAGTCGGAGACCTTGATGGTGTGCATGTGAAAACATTTGTGGAAAAAGCTGCCAATAGCGCAACCATTAAAGAGTTGCGAGAAATTGCCCTCAAAAAAAATGTCAATTTGCCGACCAGTTTGACCCGTCAAGACATGATTGACAATATTGTGGCTCTTCTCCCGAGTGTGACGAAAGCGAAAGATTTGCCGCATATTGTTGAAGATGTTAAGGAGATGACGATTGCCGAACTGAAGGCTTTTATTGAAAAATATAAACTTGATGTACCGACTGAACTTCATAAACGGGATTTAAGTGAATTACTCGTCAAAAACTATACACCAAATAATATAGCCGTTGTTAGTGAACCGATTTTCGTTCTTCCTGAACGTGTCGATACCCGCGATGATTTTAGTGATGAGAATCCAAAAATTAAACGTCTAACCGAAAAAGTTAAATCGTTAGAAGAGGCACTCAAGGAACGTCCTGATCGAAAAACAGTCGTTGATCAAGAGCGTTACCAAGAAGCGGAATCGAAGCGGTTAGCCCTTGATCAAGAAGTCACGACCTTAAAAGCTGAACTAGCGGTTAAACCAAAAGAAGTGATGGTTGAAGTGCCAGGGCCAACCATTGTCAGGACAGTTGTTAGTAAACAAGCCCTTTTAAAACAAAAAGAAAAATACGAAGCCATTATCGCTGATCAAGAAAAAGAACGTGCCTTACTCATTAGTCGCATTGATGAACATGATCAACTGATGTCAGAATATGCAAAAATTAAAACACTATTAGCAGAAAAAGAAGCCGAAGAAGACGTTAAAGAAGAAACGCCGGCTGTGACCCCAGTCGTAACGGCCCCTTCAACGTTTACTAATGAACCACTTGAAATGGGTGCCACTTATGGTGCTTTATATGCAAAAATCGATCGTCTTGTGGATAAAGTCCATGAACTTCAATTAGAGATGGTGCGCAAAGAGCAACAAGTAGCGCCCGCCATAAAAACAGAAGAACCAGAACGCGATACCGAAGTTAATATTTATTTTGATAGTAATCTCGCCCGGAAATTAGCGGCGCAAAATGAACACAATAAAGCGGATGCTAAAAAGAAAAAAAGAAGAGGGAAACGGCGTAAATTACCACTCTTCATTCGGATTATCCTTTGGTTAATTCTCATTGCTATCGTCATCTTCTTTGGTGGCTGGCTCTTACAATACTATGCGGTCTTCCCGCTTGGAGGAACAAATTTCTTTATTAGCGCATTAAATGCCGCGGTTGCTTTCCTTTATAACATTACAGAAGGTCTATTTATCTTTGTCCGTTCAATCTGGGCAAGCATCTTTGGTAATTAGGGGAAAGGATATATAGAACATGAGCAAAAAGAAAAAAATCAAGAATCTTCAAAAACAAGTTGAAGATTTAGAAACCAAATTAGCTACCCAAGAGGAAACCAAAGAAACCTCTAAAAAACGGGCCGCTAAAACAGCAGTCAATGTTTATTTTGATAGTAACTTTGTCAATAGTCTCGTCACCGCGAATGAAGGCCGTTCTTCCCGTGAACGTGGCGGTGAAAGACTTAAGAAAAAAAGAAAACATCGCGGATTTAGAATTTTCTTGCGTATTCTTTGGAAGTTCATTGTTATTGCCTTGATTATTGCGATTATTCTGGCCGTTTTATCCATTATTGCCATGGGTGTAGTGTGGCTTCTCGTTAATATGGGCGTTTGGACGACCACCCAAAATCAGTTTGTCATTTTTGTGTGGCGAATGTTAGAAATGACGTTTGGCCTATTTGGAATGACTGTGCCGACGATATAACAAACTATCATAATGTACAAGAAAGGGGGCTCACCCCCTTTTTTGTTATAATTGAATCATAAAGGAGAGTATATCTATGTTAAAAGTACATGACGTTGCACCCTTATTTACGCTAGAAGCACAAGATGGTCGTCTCTTGAATTTAAAGGATTTTCGTGGTCAAAAGGTCGTTTTATATTTTTATCCACAAGATTTTACTAATGGCTGTACATTGCAGGCAAAAAACTTTGCTAAATTTTATGATGAATTTTCTCACCTTGGATATACCGTCATTGGTATTTCAAAAGATAGTGTCGCCTCGCATCGCGATTTTTGCGATACCTTTCAAATACCATTCTTACTCTTAAGTGATCCGCAACGGAGTGCGATCAAAGCCTATGGCGTCCTCCAGGATGTGGTTTACTATGGGGACATTGCGGTTGATACCAAACGAACAACCTTTGTGATTGATGAAAAAGGCATTATTACCCATGTCTTCCCGGATGTCGATCCTAAAACTAGTACCTTATCATTACTCGAATCATTAAAAAAATAGCGAGGATGCAATATGCTTAAACCATTAGACCGAATCACACAGGGGATTTTCTATGTTGTTCGTCCGCTTTTACCGTGGCGGGAGCCGACATTACTAAGAACATATGAAGAATTAACTCAAATTTTAACTAAAAAAAAGATTAGTAAGGTTTTTATTGTCCTTGACAAAAATTTGGAGAAAATGAAACTTCATCATGCTTTACTTGAAAAATTAACGAATCATAAATTTCAATTTACGACTTTTAGCGAGGTCACTCCTAATCCGACCATTAGTCAAGTAGAAAAGGCCTTGGTTGCCTATCATACTTTTCAAGCGCAAGCCATTATCGGTTTTGGCGGCGGCAGCCCCCTTGACGTTGCGAAGGCCCTTGGAGCTCGGGTTGCTAAACCAAACCAAAGTCTGCTTAAGATGGGTGGCATTATGAAAGTTGGTCGCAAAACACCATTAATGTTCGCGATTCCAACTACGGCCGGAACGGGCAGCGAAACAACGTTAGCAGCGGTCATTGTCGACGAAAATACGAAACGCAAATATGCGATTAATGATCATGCGCTTATTCCTCATTATGCCCTCTTGGTGCCCGAGTTAACGTTTGGATTACCGCCCTTTATTACCGCAACCACGGGGATGGATGCTTTAACCCATGCCGTGGAAGCGTATTTAAATCATGGCGGAACAAAGTTCACAAATGATAAAGCAATCAATGCGGTGCGCTTAATATTTGAAAATTTAGTCGTTGTCTTTAATGAACCATCGAACCTTAAAGCCCGCGCCAATATGCAACAAGCGGCCTACGATGCGGGGGTGGCATTCACCCGAAATTATGTCGGATATGTTCATGCCCTAAGTCATCCATTAAGTGCCTTTTACGGCTTACCTCATGGCTATGTCAATGCTTTAATTTTACCCATTATGCTTGAAGAATATGGATCCAAAATATATAAAAAGTTAGCGCGTCTTGCACATGAAAGCGGGGCAATCACGCTTGAAGCCAGCGACCATGTAGTGGCTCAACTATTTATTAGTAAAATTAAAGAAATGAATGTTCGGTTTGGCATTGGTACAACGATCAAAGAAATCCAAACTGAAGATATTCCTACCCTGGCCGCGTATGCGAATAAAGAAGCAAGACCGCTCTATCCAACGCCTGTTTTATACTCCAATAAAAAGCTTGAAGAAATTTACAAGAAAATCAAAGGAGACGTGTTATGATTGAGACCATAAAGAAGCAAAAAGATCAATTTAAGTCTTCGTTTCCGCTTTCGGTTAAAAAACGTAAACTGATGCTTTTATCCCTACAAAAAAGCATCAAAAAGCATGAAAAAGAAATCTATGAAGCACTTTATCTTGATTTAAAAAAAGATGAATGGGAAGTTTATGTAACAGAGTTAAGCATTGTCTATGAAGAACTTCATCATGCCTTAAAAAATGTCCACCGCTGGCAAAAACCAAAGCGGATTAAGACTGCCCTTGTCCAGTTCCCGGCTCGCAATTATTTGGTAAGTGATGCCTATGGACAAGTTCTCATCATGAGTCCTTGGAACTATCCATTGCAATTGACGCTTGTGCCCCTTATTGGTGCGATTGCGGCTGGTAATTATGCAGTGGTAAAACCAAGTGCGTATGCCCCACATATCGCGGAAGTCATGCAACAAATTGTGATTGATGCTTTCCCGGAAAATGAAGTGATTCTTTTCTTGGGTGGTCGAAGTGTTAACGAAGAAATTCTTCGCTACCCGTACGACTTTATCTTCTTTACTGGAAGTACCAGCGTCGGAAAAGTGGTAATGCGTCAAGCAAGTGATCATCTCACCCCAGTGGTTCTTGAGTTAGGCGGGAAATCACCGCTTATTATTGCTGAGGATGCCGATTTAGGGTTAACGATTCGCCGTTTAAAATTTGCTAAACTGATTAACAATGGCCAGACCTGTGTGGCCCCTGATTATGTCTTACTCTCAAAAAAATTATTGCCGCGCCTCGATGACATTCAACGCGCTTTTGATTTACTTCCTGAGGAACAAGAACGGTTACCTCGAATTGTGAATGAAAAACATTACCTCCGCCTCAAAGAATATCTAACTGATTTAGGATTATCAAATTATGTAGATAATACGCAGACGATTTCGCCAACGATCATTCTTAATCCGCCCCTTGATTCAAAAGTTATGCAAGAGGAAATCTTTGGACCAATATTACCAATTATTATCTATGATAATTTAGAAGAAGCCATTCAATTTATTAATGAACGCCCCAAACCGTTAGCGCTTTATCTTTTCACTAAATCGCGCCAAACCATTAAAGCGATTTCCACACGAACGAGTAGTGGATCAATGGCTATTAATGACGCTGTTGTTCAACTTGCGAATGTCCATTTCCCATTTGGCGGGGTTGGTTTTAGTGGGATGGGCAATTATCACGGATACCATAGTTTTAAGACGTTTACCCACCAAAAAGGGGTCTTACATAAGTCCCGCTTGTTTGATTTTAGCTTTCGGTATGAACCTGGTCCTCGCACAGTCAATATCTTTAAAAAATTGACACGTAATAAGTAATTATTAGAACCCAATATAAACCGGTAAATTTCTTAGATAATCTTTTACCGATTTACTTTACATAACCGCTTTTGTGCGTGTATAATGTGCGCAATGGAGGGAAATAGTTATGAGATTATTTTCAACAATAGGCAGGCGTAAAATTCCTGCGCATAAAAAAGAAAGTATTGCCCGTGAACCCCTTGTGATTGATATACAAAAAGTTAAGTTTGTATATTTTCCACTTGTTGCTGGAAACAATGCTGTTTGTGAGCCGTTAGTTAAAGTCGGTGACAAAGTGAAAGTAGGGACGAGAATTGCCTTTAGACAACAATTTAGTGTCCCGCTTTTTAGTAGTGTCTCCGGTGTTGTAATGGCGATTGAAAAAAGATTTAATATCATTACGGGTCGGCCATGTGATCACTTAGTCATTGCTAACGATTTTAAAATGGAACGGGAGGCCCCACTTAGCGTGGTGGCACTCGACGCCCCGAAAGAACATATCGTAGAAGCGATTAAGGAAGCCGGTATTGTCGGATTAGGCGGGGCCGGATTCCCGACCTGGATTAAATACAATAACGTCAAAGGGATTCACACGGTTGTCATTAACGCGGTTGAATGTGAACCCTATTTAACAACTGACTATACATTGACTAAAAAATATGCTCAAAAAATAGTGACAGGTGCTCGCTATCTTCAAAAAGCGGTTGAGGCCCCGAATATAGTAATTGCGATTAAAGAACACAAAGAAGCGGCCCGCGATGCGCTTATTGAAGCGTCCAAGGATCTTCCCGAAATCGCCATTGTCGAAGTGCCAGACCGTTACCCAATGGGCTGGGAAGCGACGCTTATTTTTGAATTATTTAAAAAACGCTATAACCGGCTCCCAAGTGAGATCGGGGTTATTGTTAATAATAGCACGACCGCTATTGCCGTTTGTGATGCGTTAACAGAAGGTCATGTCGTGACTGAAAGACTTGTGACCGTTAGCGGCAATGTTGTAAAAAATCCGGGAAATATTTTTGTGCCCGTTGGAACTCTCGCTGAAGTGGTCTTAAAAGAATTTGAAATTGATGATTCAAAAGAATTCAATCTTTTACCGGGTGGACCAATGACCTCAAATGCGGCCAAAGACGCGAACTTTGCCCTTCAAAGTAATCATGGTGGCTTAACACTGCTCGAAAAAGTGAAGTTCCGCACCATTCCGTGCTTACGTTGCGGTGCGTGTACGGCAAATTGCCCGGCTGGTATTCAACCCGTCGAGATTATGCGTGCTTTTGAAGCCCGTGATTACGTTAGACTTGAAAAACTAGAAACCATGCGCTGTGTTGACTGCGGACTATGTAGTTATGTCTGCCCAAGTAACATTGAAGTTACCGATTTCATGAAGAAAGCGAAAACGATCCTTCGTGTCAATCAACAAGCAGGAAAGAAGTAGGATTGAATAATGAAAATAGTTAGTGGAAATGCACCTTTCTTACGGCGACCACGTAAGACAGGTCACATTATGCGTGATTTGCTCATTGGTCTGGCTGTTGTCTTTGTTGCGGCCGTTGTCTACAATTTTACCCTTGGTGTTAATTATGGTCTTAAAACCATCGGCATCATGGCGGTTAGCATTCTATTTACCCTCATCAGTGATTTGATTGCCGGAAGTCTCCGTTATTCAAAAGAGAAAGACGGTAAATTCGAAGATTTTATTGTTATTTTTATCAAAACAAATTTCAGCGTTGTAACCGCTGTGATTTTTGCATTAACAATTCCTGTCGGCACCCCTGTTTATGTGGTTGCGATTGGTAGTATCTTCTCAACGCTTGTGGTTAAACATGCGTTTGGTGGATTTGGAAGCAATATTTTCAACCCAGCGGCGCTTGGTCGATTATTCTTAGCACTTGCTTTTGGTGGCCAATTGAAAGCCTATTTACCAGGTGGAGAAACACTTGGCGGTCTTGAGGCTGGCGTCACTGTTACGAGTCAATTTGCAAACTTTGGTTCAGGTGTCAGTGGCAAGTTTATCCTTGGCGGTATTGCGAATACAAATATTTCAATGTTTGATCTATGGCTAGGAAACTATAGCGGCGGCCTTGGAGAAACCTTCACCATCGTCATCTTATTAGTGGGAGTCGTTTTAGCGGCCCGCGAAGTGATTAACTGGCGTACCCCGGTGTTTCTTTTTGGCACCGTGGCCTTAAGTAGTGTCTTTATTGCTTTAGTGGCCCAAGTCAATATTCTTGATTATCTTCTTTTACAATTTGGGTTAGGTGGTTTAGTCTTTGGCGCCATCTTTATGTTTACGGATCCCGTGTCCTCGCCAACAAGTAATTACGGCAAGGCCTTAATTGGGATTTTAGGCGGCTTATTTAATGTATTAATTCGGATTGCTGGTTCTTACCCTGAAGGAACCGCATTTAGTATTGCGCTTGTTAACGTTCTTTCACCGATGATTGATCGGCTTATCGAAGGTCGGACTGATACAAAATTATGGAAACCTTATACGGTTAGTGCCGTGATGGTTGCCTTAAGTGTTGGCTTATTAACTGGTGTTAGTGCAGCGATCTTACCTGCAAGAAGTGGTAACGACCTCTATTTTGCAGCTTATGAAGGAAGTTATAGCAGTCCAAAACCTCATGCGAGCCAAGAGGCTTTTACCTCTCATGTAACCGTAGGTCTTAACGATAAATTTCATATTGTACATCTTGAATATGACGTGATTGAATCACCAGATCGTTTAACGGATGCCCAACATGAAACTTTAATGAATTATTACACGTCGATTAGCGTGGCAGAATTTAAAGCATTACCGGTCCCAGCTTTAAGTGATGGTGATACCGGTACAACCGTTCCTGCCCAAGTTGGTGAACATATCCTACCAGGCGCTATTTATAGTTCCCGTGCATTATATGAAGGCATTAAAGATGCCCTTATAGATATTAGTGTCCACTATGGTGAAGATGTCTCCTTACCACACGCTGGTGCCACCGAAGACATGACACTAAAAGTGAATGTTTACGTTGATGACACAACTGAAAAAATTAAAACCCTTGAAATTCTCGAAGGTGCGAGTACGACCAATTATCAAGAAACTTGGGAAGCGGCCTATCCTGCAATTTTAGAAAAATACCAAGAACTCGATGTGGCCACCTTTTTATCTTATACGAGCGACCTTGACCTTTATGGTGAAGGTGGTGAAACCCTCGTGGCAGGCGTCTCTTACAGCCCACGGCGTTTATTTGCTGCGGTCCAAGATGCCTTAGAAGGGTATGGTGCTTAATATGGCAAAGAAACAATTAAGTAAAATGATTTTACTCCCCCTCTTTTTAGCGGGCATTACTTTAGGCGCTGCTGGCGTCTTAACCGGTGCACACTTACTGACGGCACCGATTATTGAAAATAATAAAGATCAAAAGAAACTTGAAGGCTATAAACTGATCCTTAGTATTGACCCATCGGTCAATATTGGCCTTACGAGTGCGGAAATCGCCAAGAAATTGACTGATAAAGGTGTTAGCAAGAAAACCAAAGTCAATGTTGGAGAAGATTTGATTGGGGTTGTCTATGATGCCACCATTAAAGGTTGGGAATCAGGATTGACCTTTCAAGTCGGCTTTAAAGATGATGTTTATGCCGGCTTCAATCTGATCAGTTCAAATGAAACCCCTGGTATTGGTAAAGATTACCTCCAATTTGTCAATGACCGTATTAAAGGCGTTAAAATTGATCAACCAGTGCTCTTAAATGACGGTTCCTATACCGGACCAACCGCTCCGATTACAGGTGGGGCTTTAAAAGAAGTGTTAGAACTTTGTGCGGCCGATTATGCACTTGGTGATTCACCGATTATTCCACCCCATGAATATGAAGAATATATCGGGGCTCTCAATATTGAAAACGCCGATCAAATCGTTGAAGTTACTGTCAGTGAAAGTCTAATCACCAAAGGCGTTAGCAAACGCTATGAAGTTAATCTTGACGGTGTGCTCCAAGGTATCGTTTATGAAGCCACAGTTGAAGGATGGAACCCAGGTATTCATTTCCTTGCTGGCTTTAAAGGTAATACCTATGGCGGTTTCTACTTGCTAAGTTCTGATGAAACGGCGGGTATTGGCGCATCTTACTTAAATGAAATTAATGACCGCATCGCCGGTGTGCCGCTTGATCAACCGATTTTAATTGATGACGAAACTTACACGGGCCCAACGGCTCCAGTGACAGCGGCGCCTATTAAAGAAGTCTTAGGTTTAATGGCGGCGGATTACTTAGGGCAAGGGGAAGTAGAACCAGAACCGACCTCACTTGCCAACTTAAATGCAGCCTTAAATATCTTAACCGCAGATGATTATTCACTAGTAACCCTAACCCAAGATTTAAAAGATGGTGGCGTGTTACTAAAATATATCGTGCTTGAAAATGGCTACCGTGTCGGTGTCGTATATGAGATGAAAGTTCGTGGCTTTAAAGATGGCTTACATTTCTTAGTCGGCTTCAATGCCGATAAGTATGCTGGTTTCAAACTTCTTGCTAGCCAAGAAACGCCCGATTACGGTGGTGATTACCTCACAAATGTAAATGGTTGGATTAAAGACTTACCAGCGGCGGACCCTGTTCTTATTGACGATGAAGTAAATGCTGGAGTTACAAAAACGGTGACTGCCCTCCAAACCGCCCTTGGCCTCGCCGCCGGTGACTATTTAGCGACGATGAATCCAACTTATCCAGAAACGTCGCTTGAAAATCTCAATGCCGCGTTGAACTTAACGACGGCCACAAGTTATACCATGCTTCCGATTCGCGAGACACTTAAAGCTGGAGGCATTCTCTTAAAATATGATGTTCTCGTTGAAGGGGTGAGTGTCGGTGTCGTTTATGAAGTCAAAACCAAAGGTTTCAAAGATGGCATGCATTTCCTCGTTGGTTTTATTGGCGAAAATTATGCGGGCTTTAAACTCCTGGCTAGTCAAGAAACACCAGATTACGGCGGTGACTATCTGACCAAGGTCAATGGTTGGATTAAAGACCAACCAGCGAGTGATCCGATTCTTGTTGGCAACCCAGAAAATGTTGGCTTAACAAGAACCGTCAACGGGCTAAAAACAGCCTTAGAATTATGCGCTGATGACTACCTTGAAGGGAGAATTTAATCATGAAAAAACATAAAATTTTTACCGATGGCATCTTCGCTAATAATGCAGCGTTTATGCTCTTTCTCGGGATGTGCCCAATGCTTGCGACGACCAAGGATTTCATGAGTGCATTAGGAATGGGCATTGCAGTTTTGGCAACCCTCATCTTGACGAATACCGCGATTTCTGCGATTCGTAAATGGGTGCCTAATGAAATTCGTATTCCAATATTAATTGTGATTATTGCGACGATTGTTTCCGTAATTGAAATGTTTATGCAAGCCTATATGTTTGATTTATCACAAACGCTAGGGGTTTACTTATCACTGATTGTTGTTAACTGTATTATTCTAGGTCGGGCGGAAGCGTTTGCCATGAAGAACAATGTCTTTGATTCCTTCCTTGATGCGTTAGGCACTGGGGTTGGCTTTCTTGCTGGACTTGCCGTATTAGCAATTGCGCGGGAGTTCATCGCGACCGGTGGCTTAGCGTTTAGTTCGCTACTAACGGGACAAAAGCTATGGAGTTTCCAAATCATTCCAACGGCTTACACGATTCCAATCTTTAGTGATGCCCCAGGCGCCTTTATTATGTTTGGCTTACTTGTTGGACTTGTGAACTTCATTATAATGAAAGCGGCCGACCATAAAAAGAAAAAGGCAGCCCTTGTTGCTGCTGGAGGACAATAAACATGGAATATCTATTACTCGGTATTAGTGCCATCTTAATTAATAATATTATCTTGACCCGTTTCTTAGGTATTTGCCCGTTACTAGGAGTTTCGAGG
The DNA here is from genome assembly GCA_964410505.1 of uncultured Staphylococcaceae bacterium. Taxonomy (GTDB): domain Bacteria; phylum Bacillota_I; class Bacilli_A; order RFN20; family CAG-826; genus UBA1361. Next base: position 5,795 of record CAYPGR010000008.1, on the reverse strand, counting down.
AAGAATAGCAGTGCGATTGGTATGGGCCTAGCCGTCATTTTCGTTGTGACCATGAGCGCCATTTTGAGTTACTCACTCTTTATGTATGTGCTCAATCCATTGGGTATTGGCTACCTCCGTTTAGTCTCCTTTATTTTAATTATTGCTTCATTCGTCCAATTTGTTGAAATGTTCTTAAAGCGTTATGTCCCTGGACTTTATAAATCACTTGGTATTTATTTGCCGCTTATTACGACGAACTGTGTTGTGTTAGCGGTTAGTCTTGATGTCGTCGGTATCACTGGCGGTGTGGCGGATTATAATTTCTTAAGTATGCTCATCTATAGTTTCTTTACCGCGGTTGGGTATGCGTTTATTTTGGTTGTCTTTAGTTACATCCAAGAACGTTTAATTACCGATCGCAATACACCTAAAAGCTTTAAAGGAAGCGGTGTAGCGCTGATTACGCTTGGATTACTCGTTATGGCCTTTATGGGCTTCAAAGGGATGATTTAAGATGGATGAAGTATTACGGATTTTATTAGCAGTCTTAGTTTTTAGCGTTTTAGTAGCGTTATATATTGGGACTTACCTACTTAATAAAAAAACAAAAAAACCTGCTGGTTGTGAAGATTTAACCGCCAGTTGTACCGGATGTGCAGTCACCAGTTGTGGCCACCATCCTAGTGAAGGAGACCAATAACATGGAATACGTTTGGGGAGTTGTTATTTTACTTGTCATCGGCGGGGTCTTAGGTTTATTACTCGCGATTGCCGATAAAGCCTTTAGTGTGAAAGAAGATCCACGCTTGGAACCGCTTGTTGCACTTTTACCAGGAATCAATTGCGGCACTTGTGGCTATGCCGGCTGTAAGGAAATGGCGCAAGGAATGCTTAAAAATGAAGTTAGGCTCGTGAGCCAATGCAAACCAAGTCGGCCTGATGCGCGTAAAGCAATTAAGGAATTCTTAGATCAACATCCGGATGAAAACGGAAATCTTGTTAATATTCAACTTTAATTATTTGGAGGAAGCATGTATAAGCGTAAAGTTAAACTAAATAAAACCCTTTTTGATACGGTGATTTTTAGTTTGATTTTAGTTTTTACAAGTAGCCTAATGCTCAGTCTTAAAAACGCTTTTGCGACCAATGAAGAACTATTTGCCTATATGTTTTCCGAAAATCGTCTCATTGACAAGCGCTCGATGCTGATTAATGGGACTTTTGTTTATAACGAGCCACAATTTCTTGGCCCGATTACGGTCGAAATAAAAAATCGTCGGGTCCGGGTTGCGGATCAAACAAGTCCGACAAATGATTGTGAGCTTCAAGGTTTTGTTGGTAGTGTCGCGACCCCGATTTTATGTTTACCAAACCAATTTTATATAGAAATACGCGGTATTAGCTTTATGGAAGCCCCACCGCCGTATGTACCAGGAGCTTAAGATGCGTGCGGCCTTAAGTCAACGGGATAAGACCAAAAAGATCGTGCATCTCGCCGTTTTCTTGGCGTTAGGGGTCGTTTTTAATATTATCGAAAACTATATTGTCTTTATGCCTGCGGTTCCAGGGGTCAAACTGGGGCTTGCAAACTCCATTGGCCTTATTCTTTTAGCCATTTACGGGCCACTTGAATTCGTCGGTATCGGTTTGCTTCGTGTCCTCTTAAGTGGTACTTTTAGCGGCTTTGGGACGAGTTTTCTCCTTTCCCTTGCAGGATTTTTATTATCGGCAATAACTGTTTTGATTGCCTACTTCTTTAATCGTTTCTCGCTTTATGGTCTATCAATGATAAGTGCTGTTTTTCATGGGGTCGGACAAGTGAGTGTGATTGTTGTGATGTATCAAAATGTGGCGATGTTTAATTATCTTGTCATTATGATCTTTAGTGGACTTGTAACAGGATTACTTGTTGCCGGACTATCTCGTATTGTTATTTTGCGCTTACGAATGTTTAAAATTGAAAGCAGTAATTATGAAATTAATTAAAAAGGTTTTTTCCATTTTCTCGGCGCTTGAAGTCATTATTTTAATGATTGCGATTACGGTCTCTACCTTTATCATCATGCCTGTTTTCGCACCGAGTGAAACAAGTGAAGAACCGGTGAGTGCCCGTAACCTATTTCCGAGCGCGAGAGCTTACAATACTGAAGGAAAACGGGTCGATATTTTTGATACGATTTTTTATGTGCGTTATATTCAGGAATCGGATACGATTCTCAATGAAATTGTTAATGTCCTAAATGACTATCTAGTGCCCTATCACAAACTCTTTGATCGCCATAACGATTATTTTGCTGTTTTACCAGTTAATGAGAGCGCGCCGACGTATGACGAAAAACAAACCTTACCGCGCCTTCATAACTTAAAGTATGTTAATGATCACATGGGGCAAGAAGTTGAAATTGCCAAACCTTTATATGATCTTTTAAGTGTGGGCCTTGATTATACGCTTCATACACCGAACAACGCCTTTAATATGTTTATAGGTGAATTATATGATTTCTGGAGTCCCCATCTTGATATTGATTATGACACCAGTGAAGATCCACTTTATAATCCGGAACGAAAAGCACTCCTTGAAGAACTTGTAACCTATATCCCACTTACGGAAGAGGAGATAGAAAATACTTTAAAGCTAAGAAGTGAAGGGAATAAGTATTACGTCACTTTCAATCAATTTAATAACTCGGGATCAAAACTATCCATTTCTGTCGGGGCGATTGCTAAAGGGATGATGACTGACATCTTAAATGACGCGTTAGTTTACCGTGGCCTTACCAAAGGTTTTATTAATGGTGGTCGGTCTTCGATTAGTTTTCTCTCAGATGGTTTCGCCGGAAAGCCACTTGAAATCACCCTTGGTGATATTGGTGCCGGCGCTGACTATGCCTTTAAGTTTACAAGGGTCGGTAAATATCAAATGTCCACAAGTGGTATTTATGAAGGATCCTATTTTGATTATGAAGGGGAAACGATTATTCGCTCCCATATTATTAATCCTTTGACGGGTTATCCTGCGCAACGAAATCATCATGTGGTGAATCTTGCTTCTGATACGTTAAGCGGTTTAGAACTCGATTATCTTTCAACAAGTCTTATTGTTTTACCAGAGCAAGATGGCCTTGAATTTTTAACGACAAAGTACGGTCAACATGACATTAATGTTGTCTATGGGGGTTATGAAGAAGAGGGGTGGTATATTTCATATAACGCGAATTATCCGGGTGGAAATGCGCCCTCAATGATTGTAAATTCTCAATATAGGGAAAAGTTTCTCGATTTATTATAATAACATTTGCAATTTCTTTTAGGCGGCATTAATATATAGCCAGAGAAAAGAAAAGGAGCAAATTTTTTATGAAAAAGACTAAGTTATTACTCGCGATGTTAACGGTCGGATTACTGGCTGGTTGTAAACCAACTTCAAGTTCAGAACCCGTTGTTAGCTCAAGCGAACCTGTCGTTACTTCAAGTGAAGCCGAAGTAACCAGTGAAGAACCAGCATTAAAACGCTATTTTGGATTAGGCTCTGTCGCCTATTACAACCTTGCCGCTCGTGGCACTCATGTCCAAACGGATATTGATTATGTTGCTGTCGTTGTCGATGAAGCGGGTGTAATTGAACACTTAAGACTCGACGTCGTTCAAATTAAAAACGAATTAATTGATGGTTTACATGTCCTTGAAAGCACCCTCAATGGGGAATCTGGTGACATTAAGTCCAAATGGGAATTATTAGCAGATTACAATATGAAGGATTCCAGTGGCATTAGTAAAGAATGGTACGAACAAGCGCTTGCCTTTGAAACATGGTCAGTTGGTAAAACTGTGACCGAAATCAAAGCGGCAATGACCGATGCTGATTTAACGGATGGCGTTAACATTGGCGTGACCATTACCGTTGATCTCTTTGTTGAAGCGCTTGAAAATGCAATCGCCAACAAAGTTGAAGTTGAAGGTGAAGTCGCCGCCATCGGTGTTGGTGGTAAAGGTGCTTTATCCCTTAAACGTGGTACGACTGAAACTAATGGTTATGATTGGTACGTCGCTGCTGCTGCTTTTGATGAAGATGAAAAAGTATTAGCCGCTGCCATTGATACCTTCCAAATCCGTTATGCGATTCAACCAGCCGAAGGTGAAGTTGCCGCTCGGGCTATCGTTGATACCGCTGGTGTCCAGGTTGTTGCCGAAGAATCACGGATTAAAGGCAAACAAGAACTTAAAGAAGCTTATGGCATGAAAGGTGCAAGTTCGATTGAAAAAGAATGGTACGAACAAGCCGCTGCTTTAGTTGAATATTTAGTCGGAAAAGACATTGCGACCGCTCTTGGCGAAGAATCAACCTTAAGCAATGGTGTTGAAATTGGTGTTACCGTTAAAGTTGATGGTTACCGCGATACCTTACTTGAAGCCCAATTTACCGCTTTCAATGATCGTGCAGCCGTTGCTGAATAATTAAATTAAGAAAATCAAACAAAGGGGATTACATTCGTAATCCTCTTTTCTTTTATGCGATAATAGATTTATGAATAAATTAATTAAACGAATTTTGAGTACTGTGCTAAGTGTCTTTTTTGTATCGCTTGTCCTTATCATGTATGCGCCATTTACAGTGCGGGTTGGCTATCAGGATGATGCGTATGCCCATGTCATGAAAGATGCCAATATGAGCGGGGAATCAAAGGTGATAGATATCGCGATGCTTGGCGCTCATGATGCCTTCAGCCATCATATTAATTTAAGAAGTAAACCTGATCCAGGTGACGACGGGATTGTGCAAAATAAAGCCATCAACACCTTTTTTAAGGGCGGCATTGTGAGGGTCAGTAAAGCACAAAATGTAGGTGCAAAGACGCTTCTTAATCGCGGGGTCCGTTATTTTGATGTCCGTATTAGTCGGGTCGGCGATACATGGTTTACGAAGCATGGTTTACTTGATAGTGAACTTAAACATTATGTTGGTGATATCTATGAATTTCTCAAAGATAAACCGGAGGAATTTATCGTGTTTGATATTCAACATATTTATCTTGGTGACAGCACAATATCTGATTTTTTGAATTATTTGATGGGTATTACGCTGGTTAAGGAAGGTTTGAACTTAAATCATTTTCTTAATTACACGACGAACATTCCGTTAGAAGCATTAGAATATTTTGATGTCAAAGGCGTCGACCGCGGCGGGATTGTGATCCTTCTTAACGATGATGGCAGCGCGACACCTGACCAAAAAAAAATATTTTATGAACGCGGTAATGGCGAAAATGACACCATATCTATTCGGTCAAAATGGCATAATCAGCGCACAGTAACGGACATCATCCCGCTTATTGATTCTGAAAAAGAATACTTAAGCACTCAAATTGATAAACCGTATTTTAGAGTGAATCAAGCCCAACTGACGCCTGACTACCTGAAGGATCCGTTTGGAACGTTATTCAATTGGTCGCTTATTAACTTAGCCGCCAAAAGTAATAAGGCTTTACTTAATCACCCGAATTTTGATGAATGGTTAGAAGAAATGCCAATCTTTATGGTGGATTACGCCAATTCAAAAGCTGGTGAATTTAATACAAAAATTAATGAGAAGATTATTGCTCACAATCAACTTTTATATGCATGAACTCGGAATTATCTATCGAAGAATAGTCCCAATGAAACCTAGATTACAACTTTATCAGTCATTTCAAAAAAACGGTTATTAATATTCAATACTATTGTTGCGATTTTCTTTTCCTTTTGGTATTATATCTCATGATAGGGGCGTAGTTAAATGGTATAGCAACGGTCTCCAAAACCGTTATTGCGGGTTC
>CAYPGR010000007.1:0-47813 GCA_964410505.1 uncultured Staphylococcaceae bacterium | reverse complement strand
GGCAGTAGGCGCATTATCATAACCGACTGCACCGCGACTACTATCAAACCCGTATTCCCAAACAACAACACGGCCGACACCGCGACTATTTGAAGAATAGGAACTATCTAAGGCAACATCAAGTTCATGGTACAGCGGTTTGTTTTGTTCACCATTTTTATAGGGTACGGAAAGAGCATAACCGTCGGTCCTTGAATAAGTCGATACACAGCGGGCGTCATCATCAAATAATGATCTTGCACTATAGTAGGACGACTTGACAACATAGTTCGCGGGCCAAGTTTTAAAGGCGGTGTAATAAGCCGCTAAATCTTCCGGTTCGGTATAAGCAGCTTGTGAAGCAAGTCCCGGATTAGTAGAAATATAGTTAAACGTATAATAGGTATAGACTTTCGTAGCTAAAACTTCATAAGTATTACCTTTTTTAACCACGAGGGTAGGGACTTCAACGGTGCTCCCATTCGTTGGTGTGCCTTCGTAAACAACCGGATTAATACGGAAATGATCGCCATTTGCCGGTCCATAAGTAAATTCAGTCCCACTTGGTGTATCCGAATAAAAGACACTGATACTTGTAATATAAAGTCTTGATTCGGTTGTCTCAATACTAAAGTAATTGATCTCATCCATCGTTAATGTTTCTTTATGGCTTGTCGAGGAAAGTGGTAGGTCATAGGTAATCATTGCAGCGCGACTCACACCATAATTTAAGGTAGGACTTTCACCACTTACTAATTCGGTATAATAGGTAATTTCAATTTTATCAATATCATAAATCGGGTCAACATTATAAAACGCCCCCGCTACACTTGTGTCGTTAACCCCTGAGTTATAAGGTAAAAGCGCTAAGAATTGGCCGCTAGGTTTGGTCACGCGGTAGTGTTCAAAGCCAATGCCGTCAACACTCCCTTGACCATAATTACCGGTTGAATAAGAACCAACATTGTAATAAGTGTTGCTATTCATTTGTAAGGTGTTTTCTACTTCAGCTCCACCAATTAAATCGCGGGTATCTCGGAGTAATAATTGGAGTCTAGATGTGCCGTTACTTCTATAGGCATTTACATAGCCAATGATGTCAATATAACTGTCAGAAATGGCGCTAATGCGTGAAGCAATCGCCGCGGTATTTGAAAGATTTCCGTAAAATACTGAAATGAGCGTCGTCCCCTCGATGAGAATGGTGGCATTACCACTACTCACATGAGAAATAATGACATTATTAATCCGAACTTGACGCGGCCCCATGAGTTGGGCGGCCAAAAATTCATCGGAGCTGGGATAAGTGCTATTTTGCCAAAAAGATGCACCGGTAACAAGCGTCGTAACGGGTGAATCATTAACAGCAAGATCAACCGCTATCACGGGATCAATAAATTCCGGTAAATTGTTATAAAGTTCGGCCACACCAGTAATAGTTAACACATTTCCGGTCACGATATCACTCCGATTACTTTGATAGACATACATACTACCAACATCACCATTCCGATCGGTGCTTTGAATGTAAAAATTAAAATTATTCGAACTATCGCGACTTACTATAGTAACGGTACCCCATGTTTTATAAGTTTCAAGAGTAACCCCATTATATAAAGCGTTATTGATCTCAAAAAGGGATGTATAACCATTTTCTTGATCAAAATAGAAGTCACAATCATATGTAAAATTGGCCCGTGTGTCTTTGATGCCATCGATACTTCCTCGTGCGAGCGTAATGCCAATCATTGACACAAGCGTAAAGACGCCAATTAAATATGTAAAGTTAGTTTTTTTCTTCATAAAATCTCCTGAGTTTTCAAAGTGCATGTTTGATTATACACGCTTTATCGACGTTTTCAAAAGGATAGTAAAGCAGAGTCGATACATAATATTTAATCATGGAATATATGAATAACACGAAGGGTAGATTGAGGTGGATTTTTATAGATAATAAAAGAAATTTGGTCAAAATAACTTTAATTATCACTTTGCATCATGATATCAGCGGTAAGGATGTCTTCGTTAGTTGAGAATTTCGCAAATGGTAAAGAAAAGAGGACATAAAGTGGCGCAAACAAGAGGTATGAAGGAATAATGAGCCAAACCACCGGCCAGTAGGTAAGTTCACCATTATTAATATTAAAAATGTCCTTTTTCATGATGGGAAGTGTCAAGTTCCCAATGATTTCACCGACAATCCCCATATCATCCGTCGGACCAAAAGTGAATGAGTTATTTAAATATTGACGTGACATAAATAGTTCGTAAGCAGCATACCCTTCACGAGTGACCATGCCAGTAAAAGTGAGGAAAGCTGTATTAAAGAAAATAATCACCTGGTAGCCTAAAAAACATAAAGGGATAAGCCACCACTTCTTAAGTTCCGGTCGTCTTAAACCAAGAAGAGCGAGAAGGAGTGGTACGGCAATAAGCGACATATGACAAAAGTAAAAGCGAATACTTTCAAAAATAAACATACTTTTCCCAATCGCCTCGGTTGGATAAACCATCCCCGCAAGGCCACCAATGATGCCAATAAAAAACATGAAATCATGAAGCACACTTTTTTTCTTAATGAGCATAATAAAAGGAAATACGAGTGTTGACACCGCACAAATATTCTCGGCTGTTGATTTTGATAACTGTGTAACATCTTGGTAGAAAAGTTGTTTGGCAAAATGGAGAACAAAACCTAAAAAGCACCAAACGAGCAAATAGATATATTGAAATCGTTTTGATTTATTCTTGAGAAATAAATAGGATCCGATAATCACGCCAATCGCTAAGACAAGTTCTAAAAAGTAATATAAATTACCAACCTGGACCATTAATCATTTACCTTTTCTAATTATGCTACATCTATTTAAAATTATCATCATTCTAAACACATAATAAAGAAAATTATATATTAATACATGGTGTTATAAAAGTAAGATTGTAATCAGTACCTTCATCGATGTTTCTAAACTACAGTTAAATTTCTTTTAACCATATATAAATCAAGTTAATTAGCACCAAAATTCAAGTTGCCGAATGTTCACATCCTCGCCTAATTCATTCACAATTAAGAAATTATAGCCACCATAACCAAATGTATTGAAACAATACTTGCCATTATCGGCGATGGTACCATTTTCAAGTTTGACAATATCATTCGGAGTAGTAAATAGATAAAGAGAAATATGATTGTCATTATAAAATCCCATGAAAATATCAGGGATACCGTTGACACTCCAAATTTCACCACTCGGTTGCAAAATAAAATCATTTCGCTCATTCTTATATGTGTTACGATAACCAAATTCATAGCCCTTACTGGAAAAATATTTTGGTGAATCACTTGGCAGCTCAGCAAGTAATTGGCCATTTACAACTAACATGCCGCCGGGCGCACTCATTCGATTGACATAATCGATAATCCCGATCGTCGTCGCCCCCAAAACCAACAGACTGATTAGAGTAATTAATCCAATACTTTGAAGTCGTATCCGCTTATTCTTATTGACAATAATGTTGACGAGATCATGTTTAGGAAACAAATCATCACGACCAATATTAAAGTACTGACATAATGCCTCAATCACGTCGTCACTTGGAAGACCAAGGCCATTTTCATATTTTGCGATTGCACTCCGTGAGACATGGATCATCTTTGCGAGGGCCTCTTGAGATAACCCCTTTTTTCGCCTCAAATCTTTGAGTACAGCGCTAAAATCATTCATCATATAATTATCCTCCGCACCATTATCTTCTCATGCATAGGCAATTGATGCTTGTTACTCTTTGTTACTATTATAAATCAAAGTTGTTAATCGATTAAGGTTTATAAAAATTTGGCACCTCTTTAGACAAACTAGATCTCAGTCATTACCTTGAAAATCTGAGGTGATTAAGGGCATCTTTGGTAAAACTCCGCCATTTTACTTCACAATTATGTCGTTTTTGTTCCGTTCCCGGGATTCCCCAAAGATTACGACTACCAGGTTGATAGGTGAGCATTTTCATATTGATAGTGCCATTTTTTCGAATATTTGAATTGCATAGAAGTATCTTATATATCATATCTCTTGGTAGAAAGAAGCCATCATTAATCGTTCCATGATAGATGCCGTCAATAGAAAAATTGTTTGGATATCTCCCTTTTACAACACAGCGAGAAATAAGATGTCTCATCACATGATGATTGCTTAGTTCTTTACTGGTTTTATTAAAATACTTAGAATGTTTTCTTCTTAACTCTGCACTCGTTAATCTTGTTCTACCGGTTCCATTCAAAGTGTTATCACCATAGTGAAAAAAGACCATTGTCTTTAATGTCGATTCACTCACACCGATGCTTCGTAAAAATGGAATAAAGGTGTGAATTTGCTCCGAGTGAAATGAATTCCCTTCACCACTTTTAATTGAAACGTATATTGTCTTTGAGCCACAACGAATAGCGATGTCGGCTTTTTGTTCATTATTTAGTTTGATCACTTTTAAGGGCGATGAATGATCGATAAATAATATCCGTAGCCAATGCTGAAAATGTGCGGGTAAATCTTTGATTAACTGATTATTTAATCGTGTGACAATATCACGCTCGTTTTGATATCCGTTCATAATTTCTGTGTATTCCTCCATGAATAAATACATTTGAAGATACCGATTTATCGCAAAAAGAAACTAATGAACGATCCATTGCTAGAAATGTTAGGTTCTATACTATAAACATAGCAAACTTGTGTTCGATTCCTAAAGGAGTCGTCCCATTAATAAAAAAGCCGCATATCATGCGCTTTTTAAATTAAATGGGGCGACCGAAGGGAATCGAACCCTCGAATGTCTGGTTCACAGCCAGATGTGTTAACCACTTCACCACGGTCGCCACAAGCAAATAGTATTTTACTTTGTAAACATTCTTTTGTCAAAGGATTTCGCCGCAAGTTTTAGAATTGGTAATTCTCGACGTGCAACAAGGAGGCCGACACCCTTAATTTTCATTTGGAGTTCATATAATTCTATGGCCTTTTTTAGAGGAATCCAGACAATTTTATCAATAAGACCTGCTTCTCTTGGTTCAAGATGATTCGTGCCTTCTGAAGTCACTTTAAAGAGATAATAATAAGAATAGTTTTCTTGGTTAATAAGATTATAAAAATCATGAACAACACCAAGTTTGGTGAGGAGACTAACTTCGACCCCGAGCTCTTCTTTCATCTCGCGGATTGCGCTTACGAGCACACTTTCGCCAAGCTTCTTCCCACCACCAGGTAGTTCATAGTAATCACGATGGCCAAACTTATCATCCGCAAGTAAATGCGTTAATCCAATTTCACCCTTATCATTGATACAAATCGCCCGTGCAGAAATACGCGCGTGATAAACGTTCGCCTTGGGGTATTGGTCATCGACTAAACTATTAATTAATTTCATAAAATTATTGTACCGCAATCAAGATTAAATACGCCTCTATACAAGTAAATAACGCTCTTATCTAAGACAATCATTCTCAATCAAAACTCTTATAATAAATGATTTTTGCGTTCGTGCCATTTTCTTGATACGTCGAGACGACAACTTCATGGTCATTAATCGCAACCCCGTAACAAACACATGTATCTGTTTCGACCTGGACGCCATAATAATCATCTTCATCTTTTAGTAACTTGAACTTTGAACCGTTATCTAACACATACTCTAAATTAACAAAGTCGTCTTTAAAAAGATGTAAATCTTCGACAATTAACCCAGGAATTTCTAAAGCATTAATGAACTCGATTAAATCACGTTTTGTTTTATCCATAAACACCCCTTAAAAATATTCCCTATTACTATTATAAAATGAGCATAAGCAAGAATGCGGGATATTACTAATTATTCTACTTATTGGTTAAACTTACTAAATTATCTATTTTTTTTAAAAAAATAACAGCACAACAGGCTGTTTATTTAAAGAATGGCGGAAGCACTGAGATTCGAACTCAGGCGGGGCTCGCACCCCCTATCGGTTTTCAAGACCGACCCCTTCAACCACTTGGGTATGCTTCCGTTTGATGGTGGACCCTATAGGACTCGAACCTATAACCAACCAGTTATGAGCCGGGAGCTCTAACCATTGAGCTAAGGGTCCGGTTAAATGTAATTTTGGTAGCTGAAGAGGGATTTGAACCCCCGACCTGCTGGGTATGAATCAGCTGCTCTGAACCAACTGAGCTATTCAGCCACATATGTAAGACGACATCGGCAATTTAATGGTGGAGCCAAGGGGGTTCGAACCCCTGACCTCATGCGTGCAAGGCAAGCGCTCTCCCAGCTGAGCTATGGCCCCAAAAACATGGTCGGGATGACAGGATTTGAACCTGCGACCTTCTGTTCCCAAAACAGACGCGCTACCAAGCTACGCTACATCCCGATGCTTGAGTATTTTAACAAAGTTAGAAAAGAATATCAAGTGTTAATCACGGAAAAATTATTCGATCGATCATTTAAGAGAAAAGCGGCCCTTTTTTATTTCTCTTCGCACCATAAGACGATTGTTTTAAGAGGAATCCTACTATTTTTTCAAGTATTTTGAAATCACGCTGACGTATTGATGGACATTCTTTTCTTTATCAAAGAGTGATAAGACATCGGTGTGATGATGAACTTGATTTTTAGTGGGCAATAGTTTTTCAACCGTTTCCGCCAGTTTTTCAACATTGCGATAATTGACGGAATAAAGATGTGCGAAATTTTCGGGCCACGATTCTTGATGGTAAAAACTTTCTAAGCCAATAAAAATAATGGGTTTTCCCGCCGCAATACAACTTGCTGTTTTAAGCGGTAAAGCCGTTTCTATAATTCCGGGTAAGACCGAAATGAGGTTAACATCCGCATATTTATATAAGAGGGCACTATCTTCAACAGAGTGAGCAGGATAATAAGTAGCATTGACAATATGTTCTTCATGGATTCGTTTGGCAATGCGATCCGCCTGACTCCCTTCGCCAAAAATATGAAAAGATATCTTTGGATTATGGAGAAGTTTCTTGGCCGCACTAAGAATCACATCAAGATCTTGAACATACCCAATATTACCAGCATAAACAACATTAAATTGGTGAGGATCAAAAAAATGCGGTGCTTTGCTTCCTTTTAACTTCAATACTTCACTAATATCAAAATTATAGATCACACTCATCTTACGATTGAAGTCACCTTTTCTTAGTAATGTATTGCGCATCGTTTCACTAATCGTTATGATGTCACTCGCCCTGGATAAACTTTTAATTTGAAAATAGTTAAAGAATTTATATTTTAAGGTTTTATGATCAAAAACATTATCAGGATAGATGTCTTGGACATTATAGATAACCGGAATTTTCTTTTTAGCGCAATAACGAGTGACGAGATAACTATAAAGAAGCGGTGGGTTAGTAGACACAAACACAACATCGCTTGGAATTTGTTTCAGTTTGGCCGCTAAGCGTCGTGAGACGCTGATATAGCGCCGGAGTAATTTATATTTTGAAAAATCTTTTGGTTTATACGTATATGAAGGCACGCGGTAAATACTCATTCCGTCCCGTTCTTCATGGCGAATATCTTGATACTTTGCTTGTTCTTCTAAAGTGACGCCACGCGTCGGATTAGGGGTAATGATATTAATATGGTGCCCCATCGCGATAAGTTTATCCCAAATCGGCCGATAAAGGTAATTAATCGTTGGTGCTTCGGGTTCAAAATAAAATAACATAAAGGTAATATTCATATCTCAAATTATAGCACGCATGGACAGGTAAAGAAGGAATATCATTAACAAACTTTCTTCGCGCCAGTCCATAAAAAAATCCCCTATCAAAGGGGAATTTTTAATGACTAATGGCGCGGTCAGGAAGACTCGAACTCCCAACCCTCAGATTCGTAGTCTGATACTCTATCCAGTTGAGCTATGACCGCATCATTAGTATTATAAAGTTTAAACTACATTTTGCAAGTGTTTTAAAAGGATTTTAGAAATTTTCTTTACCTGGTTACCGTTTTCCTTGGTCGTATGGTTCACCCGCTGCTTTCGGGGCGCGTGACTTGAGCGAGGTTAAGGCTAAGACAACGAGAGTCACAACGTAAGGGAGCATTTCTAAGATATCTTTTGGTAAAGCCCGAATAATGTTATATAAGAACGGAATGCTTTCAAAATCTTGTTGCACAAGGGCAATCCCGTTCGCGAGTGAGCGGAGTAAACCAAAGAAGATGGCAAAGACCAAGACCCGTGTTGGTTTCCACTGGCCGCTAATTAAGACGGCAAGGGCGAGGAACCCAAAGCCATAGACGTTTGCCTTAAAGCTCGTCGTCGTCGGAATGATGAGTAAAACACCACCAACCCCAGCAAGGAAGCCACTGATAAGGACGGCGATATAACGGATACGGGTGACATTGATCCCGGCAGCATCTGCCGCTTGTGGATTCTCCCCACATGCCCGGAGCCGTAAGCCAAACTTTGTCTTATAAGCGATAATCGCCATCACGACAAAGAGAAGAATACCAAAAAGGGAGATAAAGTAAATCCGTTGGAATAAAATGGGGCCGAAAAACGGGATATTTTCAAGCAGCGGAATACTTGGAATGCGGAAATTATCTCGGAAGGTAATTTCTTCTGTACCCGCGGAACTAAGGGCTCGACCAACGAAATAGGCAAGTGCTAAGGCTAACATATTAAGTGCTGTCCCCGAAATGGTTTGGTTCGATTTCATTGTGATCGAAGCAAAGGCATGTAAGAGTGAAAAGGCTAACCCCGCAATACCGCCGATGAGAAGCGCTAAAAATAAGATATGTTGGCCATCAATATTTTTAGCTTGTAAATTATGAAGCACCAAAATACCGACGAAGGCACCAAACATCATAATCCCTTCAAGGGCAATGTTAACGACCCCTGACCGTTCACTATATAAACCGCCCATCGCGACTAAGGCTAATGGAATCGATGAATAAAGCGTGAGCCGTAAGAGACTATACATATTGTCGGTGGTAAAGATGGCTAAAAGAATATAAGCAACAATGACAATCGCAAAGTTAATAATGCGTTTCGTCGTGAAATAAGTCTTTAAGCGAAGGAGCAAGTTTTGAAAGAACATTTTACTATTTGCCATTTTCTTGTCCTCCTTCAAGACTTAATGTATCGTTCGGTTTTATTTCGCCCCCCGAAGGCGGTGTTTTATCACCTTTTGGTTTATTAAAGCTACTAAAGAACGCCACCACCTTGCGAGCGTATTTTTGAAAGAATAAGGTGAAGGCTGAGAAGTAAATAATGCTAGAAGAGATAATATCAATAATTTCACGTTTAAAGTCCCAGGATTGAAGTTCTTGGTTTGCGGCTTCAATATAGCCAAAGAAGAAGCCAGCGGCCAAGGTCCCTAATGGATTCGACATCCCTAAAAGGGCAACGGCAATCCCTTGGAAACCGTAAGGAGAAATCACATAACTCGTTTCAAGTTTCATGCCCGTTCCAGAGACAAGATAGATGACCGCACCAGCTAACCCGGCAAGGGCGCCAGAGATGATAAGCGAATAAACAATATTGGAACGGTCATTTACCCCAGCATAGCGCGCCGCA
Source organism: uncultured Staphylococcaceae bacterium (assembly GCA_964410505.1). GTDB lineage: Bacteria > Bacillota_I > Bacilli_A > RFN20 > CAG-826 > UBA1361. The sequence continues at coordinate 38,260 of CAYPGR010000007.1, read as the reverse complement.
TTACGGTTAAAACCGACCGCCTTCAGTTGGAACCCAAAGGTTGTCTTTTCAAGCAAGATATAAATGATAATCGCGGCAATAATCGCAATGATGATGCCGCCATTGATTTTGTCATAGCCAAAGAGTTGATCAAGGCCCATTGTTGGAATGCGGGCCCCCACTACGACTTGTTGGGCTTCTTGGCGCACCGTATCGTAAATCGTGGCTTCAATTAGCATCTTCGACGTATACATCGCAATATAGTTCATCATAATGGTCGCTACGACTTCATGGACATTACGGAAGGCTTTTAAAAGGGCAGGAATAATCGCCCATACCGCCCCACCGACGACGCCCGCTAAAAGGGCGACAAGCCAGTGAATCGATGGTGGTAAATTCCACTTTACACCGACATAAACGGCACAAAAGGCGCCAATCATCAGTTGACCAGAAACCCCGATATTAAATAAACCGGTTTTAAACGCAAAAGCAACGGCGAGACCTGTAATAATAAGCGGGGCCGCGTTAAACAAGACGCGACCCATACTTGAACCACCTTCTAAGAAACCGGCGGTAATAATCGCGCCTAATCCCCCAAATGCCATTGGAGGATTAATAATCAGCATAATAATAAGACCAAAGAGTAACCCTGCTACAATCGAGATCAGGGTTGCGAGTGTTTTTTCAACTGCACTTGTTTGCCAAAATTTTTTCATATTAAGCCTCTTTTGAACCAGACATATAAAGGCCTAATTCATTTTCATTGGTATCTTTGGTTAAGAGATTAGCGACAATCCGTCCTTCAAACATAACTAGGATGCGGTCGGCAATAGCGAAAACTTCATCAAGTTCGAGACTAAAGACAAGAATTGCTTTCTTTTCATTGCGTAAATGAATGAGTTGTTTGTGGATATATTCAATAGCGCCAACATCAAGGCCGCGTGTTGGTTGAACGGCCACCACTAAATCCATGGGCCGACTCAGTTCACGGGCAATAATCGCTTTTTGTTGGTTGCCACCGCTCATCGAACGCATGAGGGTTTTTCCTCGTTGGGCACTCCGAATATCAAAATTATCGATTAAGTGCTCAGATTTATCATGAATTTTCTTAAATTTGAAAAAACCATACTTTTGAAATTCATCGGTAAAGTAGGTTTGTAAAATGAGGTTTTCAGCAAGATTAAAATCAAGCACAAGGCCATGTTTATGCCGGTCTTCCGGAATATGACTAATCCCGCTCAATGTTTTTTGTCGAATCGATTTACGGGTAATATCAATCCCGTTTAAGTGGATCTGACCTGAACTCGGATTATTAAGACCGGTGATGACCCCCGCAAGTTGCGATTGGCCATTGCCTTCGATCCCAGCGATAACCACGATTTCCCCACTTCTTACTTCAAAAGAAACATCTTTTAAATCATTATGTTTGGTGAAATCGTTTAGATGATTAATGTTAGAAACTTCTAAAATGACATCCCCTGGGGTCGCTTCATCACGGTCAATATAAAAGCTGACTTTACGGCCTACCATCATCTCGGCCATCTTTTCAATGGAGGTATCTTTAACATCAACGGTGCCAATGTATTTCCCTTTACGTAAAACACTACACCGGTCGGCAACGCTTTTGATTTCATTTAATTTATGCGTGATTAAGATGATTGATTTTCCTTCTTTAATCATATTCCGCATATTATTCATTAATTCAGAAATTTCTTGCGGTGTTAAAACGGCCGTCGGTTCATCAAAAATTAAAATATCAGCGTCGCGGTAAAGCATCTTCAGGATTTCGACTCGTTGTTGCATCCCCACCGTAATATCTTCAATTTTTGCGTCTAAATCAATATGCAAGCCATAGTGTTCCGCTAGTGAGAGTATCTTTTCACGAGCTTTTTGTTTTGTTAAAAAACCATATTTTCGATCTTCTCGACCCAAAATAATATTTTCTAATACGGTGTAATTTTCCACTAATTTAAAGTGTTGGTGTACCATCCCAATTTGTAAATCATTGGCGTCGTTAGGACTTTTGATGCGCACAACGTCACCCCGCACTTTAATGATGCCTTCATCGGGTTGATAAAGACCAAATAAAATGGACATTAAAGTACTTTTTCCTGCACCATTTTCGCCGAGTAACGCATGGATTTCTCCTTGTTTTACTTGAAGAGTAACATTGTCATTTGCGATGATGCCAGGAAAGGCTTTCGTTATGTTCAACATTTCGATAACGTAGGACATAATTATGGCTCCTTTTAAACTTTAGATTAATTATAACATAGACACAAAAAAGTGATTTTTCAATAGAAAGGCCGTAGTGAATACCACGGCCTTAAGTCAATTATTAATCGAAGGATTATTCTTCGAGGGTGACAGTAACAACACTACCACCAAGTTCGACGACGTTAGTCGCGATATCGCTAACGATTTCAATTTCTTCAGCAACGACTTTGGCAAATACGGCGTCGTATTGTGCTTTGGTGAAGTTGGTGAAACGGGAGAAATCTTCTGGTAAGCCAACACCATCAACTTTAGAATCAAGGTTTGCAGCTTCGCCACCAACCGCGTTGTCATCATAGATGCCTTCTAAGGTTTGGTAGACAGAGTTTGCTAATTCTTTCATGGCGGATGTTAAAACGGTTGTAGATTCTGCCTTTTGGTCAACGTCAACACCGATCACCCATTTTTTGACTGATCCGGTGGTTGCGCCTTCGGCAGCTTTCATAACAGAGTTACCAGCACCACCTGCAGCGGCAAAGATAACATCAGTTCCAGTTCCGTACCAAGCGGACGCTTTGGTTTGGTGAGCGGCATCTGGAGCAAAGGAGTTAAGATACATATACTTCATGGAGACAGCACCGTCAGCAAGTTCAAGTTCTTCAGCGGCGTATTTTGCGCCTTCAATGTAACCTAAACCAAAACGGACGACAGCTGGAACACTCATTCCACCCATAAAGCCAAGTTTACGTAACCCGTCTTTAACGGCAGCATAACCAGCATAGAAGCCAGCTTCTTGTTCAGCATAGAAGATTGGGAAGACGTTATCATTCACATCAAAGTTTGCTTCACCGTCATCGATTGTTGACATGGTATCCCAGTCTGTAACGTTATGTGGTGAACCGTCTAAGATAATGAATTTGACTTCTGGGTAACGATCTTGTAAGACCCAGACAGCATTTTCAAACAAGAAACCAGGGGTGACGACAATCTTAGCACCATTTTTAATAGCACCTTCGGCGGATTCAATATAGTCATCCGTCTTTTTGCTCGTTGGTTGGTAGTACTTATAGCTAATTTCATTGTCTTTAGCATAAGCTTCCATTCCTTCCCAAGCACCTTGGTTGAACGACTTGTCATTGATAGTACCGACGTCGGTAATCAACGCGAGTTCGTACGTCTTTTTGCCACATGACGCAAGTGTGGCAGCTAGCGCGGCAATAAATACAGCGACAAAAGCTTTTCTCATATTTTTCCTCCTTATATGTGTGGTCTATATTTAATATAACACATGTAAGCGTTTACACAAGAGAAATAATATGCGAGGAAATAATTTAAACAAGTGGAATATGAGCATACATTCATATTTAACCAACGTATCGATTTATATCATGACCTTCTATGCTTAATAACTTTCGTTTTAAAATAAGCCCCCCACCGTAACCGATAAGGTGGTTATTTGCCCCAATCACGCGGTGGCAAGGAATAACAATAGAAATGGGATTGCGGCCGACAGCCTGGCCGATTGCTTGACTGGACATTTTAGCTAATCCCCGTTTGCTTGCCATCATTTTTGCGAGCTCACCATATGTGATTAAACTACCATAGGGGAGTTCAAGCAGACTGAACCACACTAATTCCTGAAAAGGGGTCCCTTTCAAGCGGAGCGGCGGGACAATTAGATGTTTTTCACCCTTAAAATACGCGTCAAGGTAGTTCTTTGTGAGCTTAAATATATCAAGATGATCCGCTTTTACTGTTATATTTGGTGCGGTCAGTACGCCTTGATTAGGTAGAACCAAACCCGTTAAAAAGGTCCCATCACTCACCATGGTAATGTTGCCAAGGGGCGAAGCGTAGATGCTATGACACACAAATAAATCTTGTTTTTTATCTTTCATTGTTTATATTATAACATGCTCGAAATAACCCATTTTCAGCCCTTTTTAGTAAGGCAAGAATATTCTCTTCTGACTATGATAAAATAAGAGCGAAATGAGGTATCTTTAATGAAAGTATTATTATTTAATAAAAAACAAAAACTTTACGATAAGTCGGGGATTGGTCGGGCTATGCGCCACCAAGTGAAAGCACTAACAGAAGCCGGGGTCCCTTTTACAACAAACCCAAAGGAAGATTATGACTTAGTTCATATCAATACGATTGATCAAGCATCCTGGCGGATGGCAAAACGCGCCCATCGCCACGGAAAAAAAGTTGTCTTCCACGCCCATTCAACCAAAGAAGATTTTGAAAACTCATTTTTATTCTCCAATCAAATCGCCCCTTTCTTTAAGTTATATATTAAAGCCGCCTATCGCCTTGGTGATGTCTTAATCACCCCCACCCCTTATTCGAAAAGGTTACTGGATACGTACGGCTTAAAGCGCGATATCTATCCACTTTCTAACGGCATTGATTTGTCACGTTTTAATATTGAAAATCGTGATAAAGTCGAAAAGTTCCGCGCCTTTTTTAATCTCAAACCCGACCAAAAGGTCGTCATGACAGTGGGCCTCTACTTTGCCCGCAAAGGACTTCATGATTTAATTGAAATTGCCAAAAGTCGTCCCGACTATACTTTTATTTGGTTTGGTCACACCCCAAAATCACTCCTCAGTCGTAAAATCAGAAAAGCCATCAAACATAAACCCGCAAACGTCATCATGCCGGGCTACATTGCCGGTGATATCATTGAAGGAGCCTATGCCTCAGCCGATGTCTTCTTCTTCCCAACCTACGAAGAAACAGAAGGAATCGTGGTCCTTGAAGCCCTTGCCTCTAAATGTCCCGTCATTGTTCGCGACATCCCAGTTTATGACGTATGGCTCGAACACGGCATCAATTGCTTTAAAGGAAAATCAAATGATGAATTCATTACCCTGATTGATGACATTATGAATAAGAAAGCCACTGACACCCGGGAAAAGGGCTACCAAGTCGCCAAAGAACGCGATATTAAAAATATCGGAAAAAAACTCTTAGAAATATACGAAATTACCCTAAAGAAATAAGCGCTTAATCGCGCTTTTTCTTTAAGAATTCTTGATAACCAATGGTCGTACTTTCTCCTTTTGAGAAGTGATGACCATATCGTTTATTTTCAGGTGGTAGCTGCATATAATTGCCAAACCGCCGCGTGAGGTATTCATCATACTTTTCAGGCACAAAAACCTCAAGATCTTCAAATTTTACTTTCACACCTTTTCCATAGAGTGTTTTCGGCATCGCTTCTTTATTGCCGCCCCAAAGAAGATAAGCACCCACTAGTTCAGCTTCATCATAAGGGATTTTCTTCATACTTTTATCAATCGCCTTAATGAGCCAATTATTAATCTTGAAGGGCCAAAGTAAAAGAGAAATAAAAGAAAAGAAGAGTTGCGGGAAGAAGGTCTTCTTTGTCGGTCTTTGGTACATATTCGCCGCAAAAACGAGGTAATTAAGGATCCAGAACCATCCATTTTTGGCTTTATTCTTTAAGGTCGGTGTCCGACTCATCCCATCGAGAATAAAGATATCAATCCATACACCATGATTAATGCGGTGATATTGAAAAAAGTTCTCAATATAAGTAGTTTGACTGTTTCTCAGTTTCATAAACGGATAAGTAAAGGCTTTATCCGTCGTATAGTGTTGCAGAAAATAAGGATCTTTAAATTCGTCTTTTAAGGCGAGTAATTTCATCGCGTCTGGTCGCGGCATCGCGACATCGATGTCGTCATCCCACGGAATAAACCCTTGATGACGAACCGCGCCTAAAGCGCTGCCGGTAACCAGGTAATATTGAAGGCCGTGTTTTTCACAAACCCGGATGAACTCCTCTAAGGAGTCACGCATAACTTTTTGATATTGATTCATAGCGTTTATTGTAGCATTAAGGCGATTGATTCACGAAATAGAATCGTTAGCATTTACCATTTCGCTAGTAAAGCCTCGAGTAAACCCACGAATTGGGCAATATGAATGCCATCCACTAAGGCGTGATTAACTTGAATTGATAACGGAATAAAGGTTTTATCCCCATTTTGAAAATACTTCCCCCACGTTAAACGCGGAACACTTTGCTCTTTCTTATCGAGATTAATGGGATGGGTAATACTTGTAAAAGATAACCACGGAAGAGAAGACACAAAGATGAAGTCATCTCGACCGACCTCATCGCTTAGGTTTGTCTCTTTTGCACTTTCATCCGCCGCATGAAGGGCTGCCGTTTTAAAGCGCGCAAAGTCATCAACAAACTTAACTTCCGTAAAGACAAACGTATCTTCATCCGTAAGATAGGTAAACGATGGGTGAATGGCATCATGAAGCACCACTTCTTCTTCACGTATGCGGAGGCGGAATGCTTCCACTTCATTCATGGCTTTCGTCGTCAAAAATAAGAAGGCATAAAAAAATGACTCCTGATCATCTTTAATTTGTTTAAGAAAAGCGGTGATATCAATATTCAAAGTGAGATTAAAGAGGGGATAATCCATATTCTTAAAAAAGTTAAAATGTTTTTGCCGTTTCCATTTATTAATATCAATCTTCTTCATTTGTCACCTCACTTGTTTTAATTGTTGTAGCAACTAATTTTAAAAAAGCTCCCCATAGGAGAGCTTAATCGTTCGATTTTTGATTAGGTTAATGATGCTTTATAAATGGCATCGACGACTTTACCAAGAATGGTATCAAATTCATCATCCGTTTGTTTATAGCGAAGATCTTCAGCGAGGGCTCGGGAGAAACTTGCAATGAGACCTTCATTTTTAGTTAGGAGTTCATTTGCTAATCCCATTGGATAACCACCACTTAAAGCCACGACACGGACAACGCGCGGATCATCCATTAAGTCACGGTATAAGTTCGCAACCGTTGGAATCGTTAATTTAAACATCACGAGTTGGTCTTTATTAAGTTTTTTCAGTTCAATCCATAAATACTTATGAAGAATCGCTTCCGCTTCTTTTTTATCTTTGATGTTAATGTCAACTTCTGGTTCAATAATCGGCACTAAACCATAGCTAATCACTTTTTTGGCGACTGCAAATTGTTGTTCGACGACATTTTTAATTGCTGGCTCACTGGCGAGTTTAATCACCGAGCGCATTTTGGTACCAAAGATATGCCGTTCGTTCGCGAGTTTTAAAAGACTATCGAGTTCGGGCATTGGTTTCATGAGTTGGACCCCACCATCAAGTTCAGCTAATCCTTTATCGATTTTTAAAAATGGTACAATCCCTTTTTCTTCCCACAAGAAGTCGGCGGTATATAAACCATCAATTTTTTTGTTCATCGTATTTTCAAATAGAATCGCCCCGATGATTTTATCACCATTAAATGCTTTACTCTTAATAATCCGGGTCCGCATTGCGTGGACCGCAAGATACATTTCTTCTTCATTTTTGTAAGCATCTTCACTAACACCATAAGCGGCGAGGGCTTTGGGGGTTGAACCACCACTTTGATCAAGTGCGGCAATAAACCCTTTTTTTGAATTCATAATTTTAAGTTGTTCTTTATTCATCACAAAATTCTCCTTATTAGTAAAACACCACTGGTAAATATTTTATGCCTATTCTCAATTGTTAATAATGAGGACGCAAAAAATATTAATTAATCACTTCAACTTCAACAACATCATGGGCACGGGCCATTTTTAAGTGTTTGTAATAGTTTACTTTTGACACTTCTAATAATGGTAAGAAGTAAAGCATCCATAACCCAAAAGTGATCATGGTTAAGAGATAATGACCGATAAAGCTTAAATGGAAAATAAATAAATCCATCTTATAACCCTTCATCATTTCGCTGCTCTTCTTCATGGCATCAAGAATCCCGAGTTCGGGGTTTTCCATCATGATAAAGCTCGCTTGACTCCACATCATCATTAAAATGATGCCCGGAATAATAAAGAGGGCGAACCCAATCCCGACAAGCAGACCAACCAGTAAGCTAACGGCCAAAAGTTTTAAAGCTTGGTTAAGATCTTTAAATGGTTCAATAAATTTATTGACATCAATATCTTGTCCGTTTAATACATCAAGACTAATCACATAAAAGCCAAACATTAACACCGGGAAGAGTAAACCCGCTACGACTGAGCTGATGGCGCCCATGACTGCTAAAATCACAAATAGATAAATCCATTTTCCTTTTAAAGCAGCTTTTACTTCATTTTTAATCATCGTTCTATCCATAAATTTTCCTCCACAAATATTATAACATGAACTAATTTCACTTTTTACTCCTTAGGCAATCACAAATCAATATTATTATCATAAAAGGCTTTCATTTGCGGTAAAATAAGAAAGACAATAGCTGATAATTAAAAGGAGATAATCCCCATGAATAAAGAGATGCTACGTCTAGCATTCCAAAACATCTATCAATGCGCCCCTACGGCGGCTTATTTTTCTCCTGGACGCGTGAACTTAATTGGAGAACACATTGATTATCATGGGGGTCTTGTCCTCCCTGCTGCCATCACCATTGGCATTTGGGGAGCAATCAAACCACGGACCGATCAAGTCCTTTCTATTTATAGTGAGGGTTATAGTCTCACTCCCCTTTTAATCCCTTTTGATAAACAAGAAAAGAATGCCTCCTCAAGTTGGGCCGATTACGCTCGCGGTGTCATCTACATGCTACAACAAGCTGGTTATCATCTGCCGTATGGATTTGACTTATATGTCACCAGTACCATGCCAACGAGTGGTGGCCTTTCTTCATCAAGCGCTTTTGAACTGCTTCTACTTACTATTTTTAATGATCTTTTCGACCTAAAAATCACTAAAACCGAAATGGCACTCCTTGGTAAAAAAGTAGAAAACGATTTTATTGGTGTCCTCACTGGAATCATGGATCAATTTGTGATTGCCCATGGTCAAAAAGATCAGGCTTTGTTATTAAATACGACAACCCTCACGTATCGTTATATTCCGCTTGAACTCGGTAACTATACGCTTCTTGTTGCCAATACGAACAAAAAACGCGGTCTAGCTGACTCTAAATATAATGAACGCTTTCACGAAACAATGGGCGCCTTAAAAATATTACAAACTAAATTTAGTGTAAAACATCTAACCGAATTAAAGGAAGATGCCCTGCCAGTAATCAAAAAGATGCTTGATGAGGTCTCTTTCCGCCGTGTCAAACATGTCATCACCGAACAACAACGAACGCTTGCGAGTGGCGAAGCCCTTAAGTCAGGTGACATCATGACCTTTGCTCGTTACCTAAACGGATCCCATCAGTCATTAAAAGAAGATTATGAAGTGACCGGGATAGAGCTAGATACCTTAGTTGACCTATGTCTAGATTATGGCGCGATTGGCGCGCGAATGACCGGGGCAGGCTTTGGGGGCTGTGCCATTTGTCTTGTAAAAAAAGAAAACGAAGGCTCCCTCATTAACAAAGTGGTGGCCGCCTATAAAAAAAAGATTGGATATGCCCCAACCTTTTATCAAGCAAGCGCCAGTAACGGCACCGCAAAAATCTAATTATTATTTTAAGAGAATTTGATAAGTAATATAGCGCCTATACGTAGTCCCCGGACTAACTTCAAGTGTTGGATATTTTCCGCTTTTTCCCGATACCACACTCACTGGTTCGATGGCTAAGCCTTGATAAAGCCTAATCGGTTGTCCATTTTCGTCTATATTTGGTGGCGGAAAATTAGTTGAATAAAGTTGGTACGCAGGGGCATTTGACGTCACTATAAGCGACATATCTTGTCCCTCCAACACTAATTGGCCATTCGGGACAAGAAATAAATGATCAAGCCCCATCGTTGGTTTTTGATTAATTCGAGGATTAAAAATGACATCCCCTAATCTTTTAAAGGTGTGGAAATCGAAGAGTGATCCCCCTTCAATCGGTTGTCGTTTCCAGTTAATTTGATTATCATCAAGCCGATAAACATCGGTTGCCTGAAGTTTTAAAAGATGATCAAGAATAGTTTTCTCACCATCAAGATTAAAATAACTATGATTGGTTATATTTAAAATCGTTTTTCTAGTTGATTGGGCCTTGTAGGCAACTTTGAGGGTATCAGGGAAGAGTGTGTAAGTAACCTCAACCGTTAAAATCCCTGGAAACCCACCTTCATTATCTGCACTAATATAATGAAAACAAATGTCACTATTTGATTGATTGATCACTTCAAATGGTCGAAAGGCAAATGATGTCTTCCCGCCATGTAAAGTGTTACGTCCTTTTTCATTGATATCAAGGTGATACTTCTTGCCATCAAGTTTCAAGATACCGTTTGGGATCCGACCGGCCACTGGACCGACCGTCGCCCCAAAATAACCGTTTTCAGGACCTAAGTAGTTTTTGAGTTTACTTGTATTTAAGACGATATTTCGATTATTTCTTGCCTTGAGCCGAATCGCATAAATGGCAGCCCCAATATCTAAGAGTTCGACCCTAAGCTGATCATTTTCAAGCACATATATTTTCATGACGTTTTTCCCTTAACCTCATTATTTTACCTTATCTCCATCAATACTCCTATCCATCACTTTAAAGATAAAAGACATTACCTTCAAAATAAAAAAAAGATAGCGCATGTGCGCTATCCCGTGATTAATAATGGTTAATGATTATTTCACTAAAACATCAGCTGCTACCGCTGCGCCACCACCGAGGACGGCTAACACCATCGCGATAATTGCACCAACGGAAAGCCCGTAATCAGCAGCACCAACCGCGGCTTCAACAAGGGCATTGTTAAAGACGATGAAAGTTTTGGTGAGGGCAATAAAGACTAATGCCAAAACGCCTAATCCTAAAATGACAAAGCCTTCAACACTGCTCTTTAGCAAGCTCTTATCTAAACCACGCATCATTGCAAGCCCGAGGGCGAGCACAAGTAAAACCGGGGTTAAGAGGTTTAGGAAACTAAAGTTGAACTTGTTTGCGACTCCAAAAGTAAGACCTAAGTGTGGAATCGGGTCACCGCCTAAACCTGAGGTTAAGACTGGTAAGACAAGTAGCAACACTAATGAGACGAGGAAGAGTCCAGCGCTCACTAGATTAAGTAGTTTTTTCTTTTCCATGTGTACTTTCCTTTCTTGTGATAAGTACAATTTAACCACGACACGCCCAGCATTGAAAAGTCATACACTTGTAAAGCGCTACCAATTTTTATTGATTTTATGTAATTATTTTGAATTCGAATGTTTAATTAGAGACAATTTTCAATACAGTATGCAAAATTATTCAAATATCGTTTGAAAAGTCATTTGATTTTTTAACGAGATATTATTTCCGTGACTACACTTATATTTTTCATCCGTAAATAGATCAATTACATCTAATGAAAGACTCACACCATCGCTTGGCAGTAAGGTTTTAAATTTCGCATAAAACCATAATCTGAAAAATAAAAATTAAAAGTGCTTGTTTTTCGCTGCTTTGTGGTATTGTATACAAGGCAAAAGAACAACTAGCCTTTAAGGAAAAAAAGAATACATGAATTTTAGACAACTGGGGCTCATCCCCGAAATTATCAAAGCGATTGAAAAAGAAGGTTATACAACCCCTTCACCAATCCAAGAAAACGCCATCCCCATCTTACTTGAAGGTCACGACCTTCTCGGCAGTGCCCAAACCGGTACTGGTAAAACGGCGGCGTTCGCCATCCCCATCATCCAAAAACTTGCTGAAAAGGCAAAATATAGTGGTCGCAATCCCGTGAGTGCACTTATTCTCGCGCCAACCCGCGAATTAGCGGAACAGATCAAAGATAGTTTTATCACCTATACCAAGTTTTTAAATTTGAAAACCGGTGCCGTTTACGGCGGAGTCCCCCAACGTCGCCAAGAAATTATGATTGAAAAAGGCGTTGACATCCTCGTCGCTACCCCTGGACGGCTACTTGACTTAGTGAAACAAAAAGTCGTTTCGCTCAATAACGTTGAAACGTTCGTCCTAGATGAAGCCGACACCATGCTCGACATGGGCTTTATTAAAGACGTCAAACATATTAATCACTTACTTATTAATAATAAACAAACCCTTATGTTTAGTGCGACCATATCGCTTGAGATCAGGAATCTCGCAAGTGTCCTTTTAAAGAGCCCTCGCTACTTAGAAATGGCCCCACCAACCCTTATGCTTGATACCATCAGCCATAGCTTGATCTATGCCGATAAAGAAGCAAAAAAAGAAGTCTTACTTGACCTCCTTACCAATCCTTCATTATCAAGCGTGCTCGTATTTACGAAAACCAAACATTATGCTAACAAACTGGCGACCTTCTTAAAATCATATGGCATTAAAGTTGATGCCATCCATGGTGACAAGAGCCAAAATAAACGTCAACAAGCGCTTAATGACTTCAAAAGCAAAAAGAATCGTCTCTTAATCGCAACCGATATCGCGGCCCGTGGCATTGATATCCAAGAATTAAGTCACGTCATTAACTTTGACCTCCCCCTTTCACCCGAAACCTATGTCCACCGTATTGGTCGGACCGGTCGTGCTGGTTTAACTGGTAGTGCCATTACTTTATGCAGTCCATCAGAAAAAGTTTTATTAAAAGCAGTCATTAAACACACCAATTTAAAACTGGTGGAAATGAAACTTGAACCTGTCAGTCCGGATTCGAAATTCAAGAAACTTGAAAACTTTGTTGAACCCGAAACCCCAAAATTCCAAGAGGATAAACGGAAACGTAATAATCGCGATAGTTTTAAAAGTGAAGGCAAACGATTCAAGGATCGTAAAGAATCCAGAACGGATGACACAAGCGGTGAAAAGGACGGAAAAGAAACCCGTGACCTAAGATCAAGCAAGAGTGACTTCCCATCCCGCAGCCGTGAACGCAAAACCAATCGTTCCTTCAAAGAGGAAAGAGTAACGGCCGCCCGTAACGAAGAAACCCCAGGCGAAACCACAAACGCAACCGACCGTCCAAAACGTGATTACACCAGTCGCCCAAAACGCGATTATAGTGATCGACCACGTCGTGACTATAGTGACAAACCAAAATCAGAAGAATTTGATCGGCCAAAACGCGATTACGGAAGTAGACCTAAACGCGACTATAGTGATCGGCCAAAACGGGATTACGCTGACAAACCAAAACGGGATTATGGTGACCGCGCTAAACCAACTGAAAGTGATCGACCAAAGCGTGATTACGCAAGCCGCGGAACCTCAAGCCGGACCCGCGATGAAAATGGTTATAAAGGAGAACGAAGTGATTATCGTTCGAAAGATACTAATTCTTATGGCAGAAAAGATGAAGGACAAAAGCCAAAAGCAAAGACCGCTAAAAATCCTTATATTCAAGAAGCCCTCAAAGAAGATCAAAAAATCGCTCGCAAACAACGCTTTAATACCTCAAAACCAAAAAGAGATGTCCGCAAAGGTGGAAAACCATGGGATCAAAAACCCGCTCGCACCAATGGCAGACGCGAAAGAGTTAATAAGAAGACTGCTGCTTAAGTCTTTGATAAACATAAAGCATTATTGATGAAATGATCAGAAGGACAACCACAAACGGTGTCCTTCTTTTTTCTTTTATGAGAACGCTTTGTTCTTTTGTTGGTAACGAATAAGGACCATAATCACCATTTGCTTTTGCCCACGCCTCATAGCGAAGGCGCGCAGCGACAACGTTAGGATCCGTACTTGCAAGATATGCTTCATACTGGCCTTTCATAACTTTACCGCCACGCTCATCATATGTGGTTCGGCTGAGGGCACTGATCATCATTTTTGCGTGCGGGTATTTAAACGCACATTGACCTTCAACTTCTTCTTTTAATATATAGTTTGCAACCGAAAGATAGCTATTAAGTGGGGTTGCTTCGCCTAAAATAAAATCTTCGCGATTATCAATTTTACTTGTGTTTATTTCGCCATCTACTTCGCGTCTTTTAATTGCGATATTTCCGGCATTCGGGTTGGAGGCTGGGTTGCCGTAGATTGTATTGACATTTCCAATCCCGACGTAATCAATGATTCTATGAAGTTCTAGGTTACTATAATCGAGCGGACCACTGCCTTCTGTTAATGCCATATGTAAGTCATAGCGATCACTCATCGTCGTTGAGACTACATCGGGCAGCGGTAAGGCTAGTCCTTGTGATGCAATTACTGGTTTAAAGGATACGAGGTAATGGCTTTTTGGCAAAATCACGCCACTTAAAGTTGTCACTTGGAAATTCCCGCTACCACTAAAATATTGGAGCGCTAATCCGTCAACATTTTGGATGTCATTTGATGGATTGTATATTGTGACATAATTATCGATATATAAAGCCCCGCTTCGACCGCCCCGCGTATACACTTCACTGATGACTAAATCATAAAGTGCCATTGCGCGATTCCGTTCAATTTGCTGTGGAATGCTAAGTTTAATGATGAATAGGCTACAGGCTAATGTTAAATAAGGGCGTCTATTTTTTCGCTTCATTGGACATTTCTCTTTTCTTTAGTCGTATTAAGTTGATACTAACATGTAAAGGAAAATATAAAAAGGGTTATCCTAAATTCTCATGGATAACCCTGTTTTTTAGTGGAGTAATCTAAATTATTTATTTAAAATCTGTCTTATTTGCAATATAATTGCCAAGTGGGATGAGCCACGCTAAATGGCCAAGATTAGCAAGCAGGGCCCAGTACCATTCCGTGGTGGACGTCCCAAATCCAATGTTTAACCGGACGATTGGAAAAGCGTAATATAAAAGCTTGAACTCTTGTCCATTAAGCATAAAGAGTGATTCGATTAAGCCATTAATAATCAGGATAAGGAAAAATGACCCAAGCGTCACCAAAAGCGGACCGGCGACATTTTTGTATTGGAAGAGAAGTACGGTAATAAGTGTATATAAAACCGCTAAACTGCTATACCCAATGACGCCAAAACGGAAGACATCGATAAAGGTATCCCCATCAAAACCTTGGAAGAAACTTGCAAAGAGATAACCAATCGTCGTCGTAATCAGCGTCATCATAAACATAATACTTAAATTCATAATAAGCGCCGTAAAGAAGATATGGGACCGCTTATGACCGGCAATCACTTTGTTGCGAATCGTAAATTGACTAAAATCATTCGCTCCAATAATGACAATAAAGATAAACATAAAGAGCCCCAGATTATTAAGCGGACTAAAACTTGAAGAATAAGCATAAAGGACATTGACCACAAACGGAATGTCTTCCCCTGCGCCACCTTCAAGAAGTTTAAGGCCGACAAATAAAACGGTATTAGTGAAAATAGGCACGACAATCGACAAAACCAGAAGGATGAGAAAGGCCGTATTACGACGTAATTTACGCCATTCAGCTTTTAATAAGGACACCATACTAGGCACGGACTCCTTTCTTCACAGTTTTAAGATAATAATCTTCAATCGACTCACGTTCAACATCAAAGGAGCTGACTTCTACCCCGTTCCCCATCAATAATTGAAACACTTTTTGCCCGTCTTTTTCGTCATTCACAAGCAGGGTCTTTTCGTCCTTTACTTCATAACGATAACTTGAAAGAAGGGCGGTAACTTCCGCTGAAAGAGGGTTAAGGAGCACAATTTTAGTGACAGACTTTGCTTTCGCATGAAGTTCGCGGTTACTAATTTCTTCAATCAGTTCGCCGTGGCTTATAAATCCGTATTTAGTCGCCACTTTATCGAGTTCATTTAAGATATGACTAGAAATTAAAAAAGTAGTGCCGTTTTCACGGTTCAGCTTTAAGATGAGTTCCCGCATATCTTTAATCCCGACTGGATCAAGGCCATTCATCGGTTCATCAAGGAGAATGAACTCAGGATTGCCAAGCAGTGCAAGCGCAATACTTAAGCGTTGTTTCATCCCCAGGCTAAAGTTTTTGGCTGCCTTCTTACTAAATTGTTGATCTTCAAGACCAACATGGGCGAGTAAATCAAGGAGTTCAGCGTCCGTTTTTTGAAGATTAAGCAAATCACATTGCACTCGCAAGTTGTTCATCGCATTGAGGCCATTATGGAGGGCCGGTGATTCGACAATCGCCGCCATCGCCCCCAGTCGTTTACTAATATTGAGGGTGAAATGACCGCTAGTTGGTTTATTAACACCGGTAATCACCCGAATCATCGTTGATTTACCAGCCCCATTTTCGCCAATGAAACCATAAATATCGCCCCGATATATGGTCATCGATACATTCTTTAAAGCCCGCGTATTTTTATACACTTTATTCACTTTATCGGTTTGGAGTAATATATCCATCTTACTTCCTTTCTTTGACCTTATAGGTCATCTATAACTTTTTTAGTTTAGCATATATTAGACTAATCAACATAAACCTAAAACAATAATCGCCAATTTAAGGCGTCATCACGTTGCTTTCGGTATTTTTTTATATAATAAGAGGCGAGGTTAAATCTATGAAAAAAGCATTAACAAAAAGTTGGAACTTTATTATCACCACGATGAGTGGGATGGTCTATGGTTTATTTGCAACCCTCATCATTGGGGTTATCATCAATCAAATTGGTCTCTTGCTCAATTTTGACTTTACCCTCTTTGGGCAAACCCTTAACTTAGGGACTCACATTATTAAAGTTGCCACCACCGTCAAATCATTTGTTGGCATCGGCATCGGGGTCGGGATTGCCTTCACCTTAAAAAAGGAACTATTAAAACTCGTTAGTCTCGCTGTCGCTGGTGGGATCGCCACCACCTCGATTCTTTTTACAAAGGCTGATCCCCTTGTCGCTTATTTAGTCGTCATCTTTACACTCTTAATTATTGATCTCGTCTTTAGAAAGAAAACCCCATTTGATATTATTTTAATTCCGCTTTTTTCGATTCTACTAAGTGCTATCTTTAGTTATCTACTCTTTACCCCCATCACCAGTTTTGCCACCGCGGTTGGTCGCTTTACCAATGATGTTGCGACAGTGAACCAACCCTTCTTAATGGGGGTTCTCCTGAGTGTCTTAATGGGTGTCTTACTGACCTCGCCGTTATCAAGCGCGGCGATTGCAATCTCCTTTAGTATTGGCGGTATTGCTGGCGGTGCCGCCTTAATCGGATGCGTTGCCCATATGCTAGGTTTTGCTATCATGGGTCGTAAAGCCAATAGTATTGGTATGACAATCAGTGTTGCCTTTGGCACGAGCATGCTCCAATTTAAAAATACCTTAAAAAAACCAATGCTTTGGTTACCGCCTATTATCGTCAGCGCCATCACCGGCCCGATGAGTACCCTTCTATTTAAAATGGAAGTTGACCCAATTGGCTCGGGGATGGGAACCAGTGGTCTTGTCGGTCAATTCGCCACTTTCGCCGCCATGGGAAATACCCCGATGACGTGGTTATCAATCTTTGTCTTCCAGTTCGCCATTGTAATCATTTTAATGTTAATTGTTGATTACATCTTCAAAAAATATAAACTTTATAAAGATAGTGATTTAGTCATTTAGTCACCAATTTGCGGCATAAACGGCCTCAATAAGAAAATCGCTCCTCGATGGAGCGATTTTTATATACTTTATTTTTACTTAGGCAACAACTGGTAAGATTTTGACTTCATCGATGTCGGCCCAGGTTTGGGTGTTTTCATAAAACATCATGATGAAGCTATAGTCGCCTGCCGCTAGCGTCAGGGTCGGCATCGTTCGTTTCGCAAACGGATTTGATTTTGTTGTCCCTACAGGATAAGCAGCAACGTTCACGCCTTCATTATCCGCGATCATAAAGGTGGAGAGCGGTAAGCCGTCAGTGGCAATCCAATAAGAAAGTTGATACTCACCCGCCTCAGTCACGGTGAAATGTTGGGTGACGAAAGCACTGATTGCTTTTGTGCCAGATTCAGGCCAATACGAAAACTTAAGGGCATACTTCCCAGTTTGCGGCCAGGTACTTTGTGTCCAAAGCGTTAGTGCTGGGTCAGGTTCAGTAATATTTAATTCCCAGAGCACATTTTGATCGAGATTGGCGGCTTTTCCAACGATTTCAAAACCACCGTCACGCAGTAAATTGCCATCAGGTTCGGGAATAACCACGTCAGGGGCTACATGCCCAACTTCTAGAAGAATATTATCAAGAAAACCCCATGTATCTTGGCTAGCGGCCGCCTTAATTTGAACACTAAATGAAATTGCTTTTCGTCTTGTAAGCGTAAACTCAAAATAAGATTTTTCATAATCACTTGATCCAATGCTCACTTTGTCATCCACGGACGAATATGTCTCGCCTTCAAGCATGACGATGACTTCATCAGGATTGCCGATAAGTTCAAGACTTAAGGTATAGTCACCAGAAGGAAAGGTCGCTCCTGCAGCGTACGTCGAGGTGACTGTTAAGTCGATTTCGGGACTACCTTCAACCCAGAATTTTAAGGCATCAGGGTGTCCTTCACGATCAACATCTTCTTCGACTAGATGCGATTCAACATTCGCGCCACTTAACACAAATCCAGGTAGCCCTTCAGTAATCGCCCCATATTCATTAAACTGCTCAACAGGATCAATCATGACACTTTTTGCCGTAACCGTCACCCTAAACGTATCACTCATTGTTCCCGATGTTGCCGTTACATCACTAACCCCAACACTGAGGCCAATCGCATAGTCGTCAGTAATGCGCACAACGGCTTCATCCGCAATCGCATAAGTAATCGGTCCTGCCGCAGACACAGGAATAAACGTAATGGCTAACGGGGCTGCTTGCTCAACTTCAATATTGACGTCGCTGATTGTCATGACGGGCGTAACCTCAGATGAGGAAGATGATCCTGCCGGCTTACATCCCGTAAGGATCAGAACGCCAAGCAGCGTCATTGCCCAAGGTCGTAATTTGGATAAACGCATAGTAAACTCCTTTCTTTATCCTTTAACCGCTCCACTTGAAATCCCTTCAATCATGAAGCGTTGTAAACTAATGTATAAAATCACAATCGGAATGGCGACGAGAATCGATCCCCCGGCGAACATCGTAAAGTTATTAAGCATCGCTGACGTATCAGCCGTCATTTGATATAAACCCACCGCAACCGTCATATCCGCGGGATTACGGAGAATGAGCCCCGCGAGAATATAATCGCTCCAGGGCGCCATAAAGGCCATGAGGGCGGTATAAATCATAATCGGTTTCGCAATCGGCAAGAAAATTTGGAAAAAGACACGGAACTGACTCGCGCCGTCGAGTTTCGCCGCTTCATCGAGTTCGGTTGGAATCGTATCAAAATAACCTTTCGCGACAAAGAAACCTAATCCACTTCCCGCACTATAGACAAGGAGCAGGGCCCATTTATTACCAATGAGTCCCATTAAATTTAATATTAAGTAAATCGCTACCATCGCCATGAAACCGGGGAACATCCCTAGAATAAGTGAGATATTCATTAACGGTTTCCGAGACTTGAAGCGGAAACGACTTAATGAATAGGCCGTGATGAGAGTCAAAAAAGTCGAAATTATCATATTAAGAACGGCAATTTGAAGTGTATTCCAAAGCCATAAAAGATACTTACGGCTACCCGTCACGGTGAAGAGTTTCGTAAAATTATCAAACGTCCATTTTGTTGGGAAGAAAGTCGGACTCAGAAGTCCCGGCTGGACACGGAAACTATTAGCGAGGACCCATAGAATGGGAATAAGCCAAATAATGACCAATATGATGACGAGAGCATGACTCCACGCTGAGTCAAAGTAGCGTCGCCATTTAAGATATTTAAGTCGTGATTTTGGGTTTTGGATCATTTTCTAAATTCCTCCTCCCGTTTATAAGCACTCGTCCGTTTAAAGATCCCGAGGGAGATGAGGGCGCTAATGATAAACATAATAATCCCAATCGCCGCGCCTATATCATATTCGGCCACATTTAAGTTATACATCGTCAGTTTATATAACCATGTAATAAAGATATCCGTACCACCCGCGACGCCACCGGTCCCTTGGCCCATCGGACCACCACCAGTTAAAAGCCAAATCACATTAAAGTTATTCATATTATGAACAAACTGGGTAATGAGAAGCGGGGTTGTCGCAAAAAGAATATAAGGGAACGTAATCTTTTTAAATATTTGCCACTTGGACGCCCCATCTATTTCCGCCGCTTCATAGTTGTCTTTTGGAATATTTAAAAGCAAGCCACTAATAATGAGCATGAAAAAAGGAATCCCGACCCACATATTAACGAGAATGATCAAAATCTTCGCGCTAACAACATTACTCCAAAACGAGAAACGGGCAAATCCAAGGCTGGTAATAATCGCATTAATCGGTCCATAGTCATGAAACATCGCATACATGACACGTAAACTGACAAATTGCGGAACCGCAATCGTGATCACAAAGAGGGACCGCCATAGTTTTTTCATTTTAAGGGCTTTCTTGGCAAGTAATAACGCCAAGAAGAAACCACCAAAATAACAAGTAACGGTTGCAAAGAATGACCACATCATCGTCCAACTAAAAACATTGGTTAAGGCTTTAAAATTTGAACCGCCATCAAAGAGTAATCGGAAACTATTAAAGCCTGTCCAGCCAAATGAACCAATGCCAATTTCGCGGGCAATATTGTAATTGGTAAACGCTAAACTAATCATAAATAGAAGCGGAATGACAGTAAATGCGAGCGCCCCTACAATCGGAATAAAAAGCATGATTTGATACGCTTTATCATGTTTCAGGGCTTCAACTTCTGCTTTAAAGGACAATATTTTTTCGCCGTTAACAAGTCGGTTTTCATTTGCTAAGTTATCGACTTGGGCTTTGCTATAGGTGAAAAGGATGAATAAAGTTAATACAATCGTTAAAATCCCATAAACTAACGGTTGACGGCGGTCCCCAATAAAGGACGAAAGACTAATCATTGCTTGAAGGTTATTGACGCCAAGAAGAATCATGAAGAGTAAGTATCCCACGAAGATGACAAAGTACGTACTCGCCTTCACAAACTGCCGCCTAATAACAAAGGGAACAAAGAAAAAGAGGTAACCAATGATGAGTTGAAACCGCGTTAAGGTTTGACCATAACGATACGTATGCCCGCTGACTTTTGCAAAATAGGAAAAGCGTACCCGTATTTTCATAAATGGCGCCATAAACGTCATCCAAAAGTTACTAATTTTCTTGATCATTAAACTTCCTTTTTAAAATGCGTTCTTTATCGTTGTCGTTGCGGCGGCTAAAAGACCACTGACTTCGGCGAGAGTCGCATTTGTTCCTAAATTCCAAATACTCGTTACCGCATCATTCGCGGGTGCCCAAAAGCTTCCCATTTGCGTAATGTTTGGCATCAGTAAAGAATAGGTGGCGGATTGTTGATAAACACTGGCGACTGGATCATTAGCGACGAGATTAGTAATCGTTGGACTAACAAAAGTAGGTAAAATACCTTTTTGACTAAAACGTAAGCGTTGCGCGAGTTCGTTTGTTAAATAACGGGCGACATCATGGGCGACATGCGGATTTTTAGCGTAACGACTAACCCCATACCCTTTATAGCCACTAAATGGACGGAGCGGATCCCCATTTAAAGTCGGGAGCACCGCAATCCCGGCATTACTCTCACCAACCGCTTCTTTAAACTTCGGCCATAAGTAAGGTGAAGAAATAACGGCCCCTGCTTCATTGGTTTCCAGAATGGCGAGACTACTATCAGGTGTTGCCGCAACAATACTCGACCGATAGTCTTTCGTTAAAGCCAAAAGATTAGCGGCACTCGCGGCGGTATTAAGATCAAATAGCGCGGGATTATTCCCGTTTTCACCAAAAAGGACGGCGTCCGTCATAAAACTAAAGGTGTAATAAGCACTGGAATCATTATTGGCAACGTCAAGGACAATTTTCTTTCCGCTTGTTTTAATATTTTCAAAACTCGTTACTTCCGCTGCGCTGAACACCCGTTTATCATACATCAGGGTTAGTGATTCGGCGGTAATCGGATAGCCATATAGTTTTTGGTTAAAGGTAAAAGCACTGACAGAATCAAGCGAATGCGATAGACTTATTTCTTTATCATAAAGGACTTCCGCAATAAGATTATTCGTGACGGCACTTGAAAGCGTATCATGAACAAAGGCGAAAATATCCGGTCCCTGGCCACTTGGTGCTTGGAGTCCAAGGGCGCTAACCGCTTTACTTTCTTGTTCAGCTAGTAAGGTAAACGTTAAAGCCGGGGCATCAGGATATTTATCGATATAACTTGCTTGATAGTTATCGAGTAAATCGTGGATTAAGGTATGGTTATTATCGTCTTCCCAAATGACGATATTAATTTTATTGTCGGCACTGGCTTTACAACCCACAAGTAAAAGTGTTAAAAGCAGCGCGCCAATGGTATGTGTTTGTTTCATTATTTTTTCCCCCAATAATTTAAATAAGCGTATAGGCCCGGAAGTGCCTTACCGTCGAATGAAAATAGTGCTTGATTAGCCCATTCGTTTCCTTCTTTTTTATGCCACTCTTTAATGTATTTCATCCCCGCTTTTGTCGCCCAGGTTAAGGGAGGGTTCAAAAGCCAGGCAGGTTCCCAATAAAAGACTCCTTCAAGCTGAAGCGTATCGGCAAGGGCATATAAATCAAGGAGAAATCTTTCTTGGCCCTGCGGACTAAAAGGATAAGTCGTCGGTGGTGTCTTCGTTGCGTTGACGACAAACGGATAAGATCCTTCTTCAGCATTAAACGCATAACTCGTCTCCATAATCATGAGTGAGTGGTTAAAATTCTGTTGAATATTATTAACATTTTCTTTTAAGTCATTTAAAGTGCCATGCCAATAAGGATAGTAAGAGAGGCCAATAACATCGAAGGGTAATAGTAGTGGCACCATCGTTTTAAACCATGTTTCATATAAAGTTAAATCTCCGCCCCGATCAAGGTGCATAATGAGTTTACTCATTGGCATCACATGACGGGCCGCCCTTATACCGGCATTTAAAAGACGGGCAAGTTTTGGATAACCAAAAGGAACCGGCTCCTCACCTTCAAAGAGTTTGCCGTGGGGCCATAAAAGTCCATTCGTTATCTCGTTACCAATTTGAATATGCGTAAAGGTTATCCCTTCATCGATAAACGCCGTTAAGGCATCCATTGTATATGTATAAATTCTTTCTTCTAGTCCTTCATAGCTTAAATGTTGCCACGCTTTGGGCAAAAATTGTTTGCCAGGGTCAGCCCAGAAGTCACTATAATGAAAATCAAGGACTAAATCAAAACCGTATTCTTTTAACTCTTTTGCGAGCGCAAGCGTTGATTTTAAATCATTCGTGCCACCACCATAAGATTTTTTATCTTTATCATACGGATCAACAAAAAGACGGAGTCTAATTGCGCGCACCCCTGCATTCTTAAGTAGAATCGGTAATGCCTCTTTTTCACCAAACGCATTAAAATAGGTCACGCCTAATGATTTGAGTTCAGCGTATGAACTAATATCAGTCCCAAAGATAAAGTTAGTGGCCATCATCATCTCCAAAAGTAATCCGTTTTAGTAAATTGCGATAGCGAAACTTAGCCATTTCATTTTTGGCAATCACATCTTCTTCGGTGCCAACATAATTACAACGTAAGCAATAAAATTCTTTCTTGCTTTCATCATAAAACATGTCCATATCAATATCGCGCATAAAGCAACTTGGACACCGATAGTTTAAGCGGCCTTTTCGAGCTTGAGCCATGTCTCAATTTCCTCCCCTTGCTTTAAGTCTTTCATCACACCCAATGTATACATCGGTGAAAAAGCATAGCCTTCACGGACATAAGTTTCATATTCCCCAACACTCTTCATCGTAATCCGCGTCTCAATATCGGGAATGATGACTTCACTGATACCATTATGAATGGTTAATTCACGGTTCGCATAATGGTACTTAATCTCTTGACTCTTTTCCGCGTCATTGACACGAAGCCTAATGTGATACATTTCTTCTGGGTATTCAGTCGTCCCAAAAGCACCGGTCATATAATCATTAAACGTTACTTTCGCATGCGGATCACTACTTTTGATGATTCGCCTTGCATACCTTATTTCACCGGTTGCTTCTTTAAACGTAATTGTCGTCGCAATCGTGATTGTTAAACGTTTAAAGACAACCTCAATCGGGTCGAGGTGAAGATAACGTTCATCACCCTTTTTCGAAAAGGTTGCTTTCGTCAGGCAAAGCGCGAGATCAATCTCTTCGCCCTCATACGATACTTTCGTCGATTTGAGGGTTCCTTCGCCCGCGTAATGAGTAAAGTAACCAGCGCGATAGTTTGCCTGAATTAAGAAAGGGTAACTCGCATTGACAATCCGCGGGGTCCCAATCCCAACTGGTAAATAAAGCTTTGCGACATACGGTCTTAAATCAATTAAGGCACCGCCTTGATTCAGATCAACGCACGTTCTTAAGTAAGGATCAAGATACCAAAAGTATTGTTTCTCGCTACCATATAAAATATCTTGCCATAAAGCCACTTCTGGGGTCTTATAAGTCTTATTTGCGCGGTAATAATGGGCAAATTCACTCATCGTTAAATCAATGAGCTTGCCTTCTTTCTTTAGTTTTCCATAATAAGCAATCCCGTCTTTATAGCTTTGTTCAAGTAACGTATAAGGTTGCTCCCAACGGCCCATTTTATTCATCCATCCGGGACCGACAAACATCATATTATAGGCGTAACCATCATTAAACTTACCAAGGTGACGATATTGATCAATGAGATTAAAAAGGTAAGGATATTGACCGTCTTTATACGCCATGCCACGTAACACATTTTGCGGATGGGTGCCAAAGTTACTACCGTTGCCGTCAAAACAGGCATTGAGATCACGGCTTAAATGGGGAATCGCGACAATGCCGCTATCTTCAGATTCATTTTCAGCAGGGACATGGGTGTTAATTTTACTTGGAATCCAAGGGTTCCAAGGACCGCCATCCATAAAGGTATACCAGCTATTATTCGTCGCATGGTACGCTTTTGGTCCTTCTTCCCAACACGTCGCAATCGCACAGATAACACTCGGATACTTTTCCTTAATATAGTTAATTAAATCCGCATCCATGTAGTAGCTACCTGTACTTTGCGGATAGAAGCCAAATTTTTCAAAAAAGAGCGAAAAAACATCATCGACAATTCGTTTCTTGTCTTCATAAGAAAACATCCAAATACAAAAATCTTTGGTTTTGTATTTATTGCGAAAGGCCGTGCTTGGTAACCCTAAAAGCGTTAAGGCAATTTCATCGCCATACTCAGCATGATGAGCTTTGGCAAGTGCAACCGCTTCTTCATTAAATAAACTCGCATAGGTCATTTGAATCGTTGTTTTAAGGCCATGCTCATGGGCGATTTGTTGTTGGAGTTTAAAGATATCAAGCGACTCTTTAAGGAGTGGCTCTTTCTCTAGATTTTCTTTCTCGCCATGGCCCATAATTTTTTCGGCATATTCAGGAACCATTTCCGGACGATGGACTAAATTTAGAATCAGTTTATCTTTCATTGTTAGGCTCCTTTCACGAGTGAAAAGGCATCCGCGTGACCCCAGGTTTGACGAGGTGCACTTCCTTCAATCCCAATACTAATTTTCTCACCGGCATTCACACTAAAGATGATTTCGCCTCTGACATAGTTATTGATCGGAGTTCCCCATCCAAACACTAAATCTTTCAAATCATAGATAAGTTTACTTTGATCACCTTTGATCACAAAGATTTGGAGCATCGTATGCGCACTTGTATCAGGGGCAATCGCCATGACAAATGCGTTAAAGGTATAGTCCCCACTTTCCTCAAGTGTGATTTCTTGGCTCACTTTAAAGGCAAAGGTTTGATTCGAGTGATACCAATTGAGGCTGGTCGTGCCATGAAGGACATCACCGGATTTACGATTAAGTTTAACGACCCGATTAACGTCATCTGGATGCGTGGTACTCGTTGCAACCCACGGCGAAACAATACGGTCACTACTTCCTTGCTTTTCAAAGGATGGGTCAAGGACATAATTTTCGATCACTGTCACATAGGCTTTGACATTAAATAAGGTTAAAACAACCCCATCAATTTCATATTCGCCAGGCGTATCGAGACTTAAGACTTGGGTGGCATCCCATGTCACTTTATAAGGACGGATTGCATCAAGATTTGTTTCCACAAGGAAAGTATCGGGTAGCGTTTCCTTCGCCGCGGCATTTAAGGTCACCGTAATCGAAGTCGTCCGCGCTTTGACGGCAGCTTCAGTCACTTCGCTTTGATTACCTTTTAAAAGCGCAAAGGTTTTTAATGAGGGTAACATCCGGCCATTATACGAAAACAGGGCTTGATTCGACCACGTGGCTTTGCCATCGGTAAATTCATTAACGTTTGCTAAATCATTCGCGTCACCATATTCAACCCAAGCTTGGCCTTCAGCGGTCGCCCATCCCGCATTCGCGACTGGTAACCAAGCTGGTTCCCAATAGAATATCCCAAGACCCCGTTGATTTGGGACTTCACTTAAAATCTTAACGACATCATGAATTGCTGTCGCTTGCCCTTGAATACTTGTTTTATACTTGCCGTTATCTTCCATTTGTGTGTTGTAGATGTGGCTGGCATTAGGATGATCATCAACCGTATAGCCATAACTCATTTCCGCGACAATCACGGGTTTTTTAAACTTTTCCGCCGTACGATCTAAATTATTTTTTAATTGTTCAAGCGTGCCATGATAGTAAGGATAGTAAGAGGCACCGATGAGGTCATAATTGACTTGATTTGATTCCATCGCTGTAAAAAAGTTATTAAAGACATCAAAACTACCGCCATCTGCGAGATGGATTACAGTCTTAATTTGTGGACTAACGGCTTTGGCCCCTTTAATTCCTGCTTTTAGAAGGGTGGCAATATTGGCGTAACTCTCCGTTGCGTTCGCCCAATCAAGGCGCCCAACTGGGAAAAGAAGGCCATTATTAATTTCATTTCCAATTTGAATTGCTTGGACATTAACCCCTTCATTTTTAAATGCATTTAAGGTCGCTGCCGTAAATTGCTCTACTTCAACACTTAAACCCGCTAGGTCTTTACTGACCCACTTTGTGGGGGTTCGTTGATTAGAAGGATCAGCCCAAAAGTCACTATAATGGAGATCAACCATCACATTCATATTCGCGGCTTGGGCACGTTTAGCCATACTGATGGCTTCCGCAGTATTGACACTCCCACCACCATACTTATCACCAAATAGGTTATTAGGCGTATTCCAGATCCGAACTCGGAAGAAATTAACCCCTTGCTGATTCATTATTTGAAAGACATCTTGCTCTTCACCGGCTTCGTTATAATAAACGCCACCATTTTCTTCAACCGTTTTCACCATACTCGCATCAACACCCATTGCAAAGTCATCACGGAGACCACTTATGGGGTTGACAATCAGATTTTCATAATCAAAGTCCTCATTATTTCGTCTCTCCCCAATAATCGGGGTATAGTCATTTGTCTGATAGGTAAAGATGGCCCCAGACGGAAGTTCGGCACTTGAACTTGAAGGGCCTGGTTTGCAGCCACTTAGAAGTAAGGCAAAGCTAAGGATTTTTAAGACTGAAGATGTTTTTCTGTTCATACTCGCTCCTTGTTACGGTAATGTAGGGGACTCATTCCCATTTGTTTTTTAAATGCATTAGAGAAGTAAAGCGGGGCGGTAAAACCAACGCTTTTCGCAACACGATGAATTGGTTCATCAGTGGTTTCAAGTAGACGGGCCCCTTTTTCAATTCGGATTTTGTTGAGAAAAGTAATCGTCGACATTTTGGTGATCGTTTGAAAAATATTACTAAGGTAATTTGGGGTTACGCCCACATTACGAGCGATATCAAGCACCGTAATATCAAATTCGTAATTATTTAAAATGAATTCTTTAGCACTATTAAAATGACGATGTTTCGCTGTGAGGGTCTTTTTATCTTTTTGGCCAATTTTAATGAGTTTTGCAAAGAGTTGATACGCTAAACCAAGGGTATCAAGATCAAGAAAGCCGCGATCATTATAAATCGCATAGATCTCTTCGATTAATTTGCGGATTGAAAACGTCTGATCATCATGGGATATCGGATTTTTTTGACTAATCCCCGAAAGTGATAAGTATTCATACGCATTATAACCACCAAAGCCAAGCCAAATATAAGTCCAAGGGTCTTGGCGATCCGGATAA
This sequence comes from uncultured Staphylococcaceae bacterium, assembly GCA_964410505.1. Taxonomy (GTDB): domain Bacteria; phylum Bacillota_I; class Bacilli_A; order RFN20; family CAG-826; genus UBA1361. Next base: position 9,971 of record CAYPGR010000007.1, on the reverse strand, counting down.
TAATGCGGTAATTCATCAGGCGCAATAAAAAACATATCGCCTTTTTTTAAGCGATAACTTTTACCGCGACTCGTAAACGTACCTTGGCCCGCGATGACATAATGAACGACAAAATATTTTTTAGGAGTGAAACTAAAAACTTTATCTTTTATCGTTTGTTCACGGCCGCATTCTAAAAGATGAAGTTCTATATAACGACTGGCGTCATTTAAAACAGAGGTCATCATGATACGCGTCTCCTTGTTTAGTACTTTCATTATAAAGGAGTCATCGTTTAATGACTATCATAATCGCAAATCCAATGTGTAGATTTTTATATGTAATAATTAAATATACAGATTTATCGGCTCTTTTTTGCATTTGATTACCTATAAAAATGATTAGATTTACAATATACCCCATTGAAAGAACTAAGAACAACCTTAGAAAAAGAAAAGAGCGATGCTTGCATTCACATCGCTCCCCACCAATAACCAGTGGCGGTTATGGTGTACATATTATTTTAACATTTTATTTATGGCGTCTTTTCAGCGACTTCAATTTGAAAGTCATGATGTAGTGTTTCCGGTATTTGATGGTCTAAATGGATATTGACAAGAAGGGTCCTTTTACGATTTGATGATGGCCGTATATCTTGAAAGGTACCTGTACCAATATAAATATAAGGAAGTGTCAAACTATCTTCACGATCTTTTTTCCGAATGAATAAATGGGCTATTTTCGTTTTTTGTATCTTTTGGCCGGTCCCATTTGAAAGCGTCGCATTTGTCTCGCTTTCCCACTGGAAGATTGAATCACTTAAAAACTTATCCTTATAATTTAAATGATGATCAGCATCCAAGTCCTTCTTTAAACCAGCAAGGATATAAGTCGTATGATCACTTTCAAATTTGGTGCCCTTGAAATAACGAATTGACTTTTGAAGGGTCATCATCATAAACTGTTCAGTGGTGTAATTATGGAAGACGCGTAAGCCAATTTCATCACGGCCAAATTCACTCAAATAGCGTTCTAAGCCATAATTTAATAAATCGAGTAAGAAATCCTTAAAGCCACCAGACGCAATTTTAAAACCTAAGGAATATGACAAACCTTCGTTGACAATAAGCGGTTTTATTTTTATTTGTTCATTCAAAGACAAGAATTTATTTTGTAAATAATCAATGCTATGTAAGAAATGTTCTTCATCGATAAACCAATGAGCACGGATTTGATCTTTCAACTTTTTAAGGTCTAAATCTTTATTAAACATTAATTCTTTGATAATTGAAAATTCATAAGGGCGAACAAGCGGTAGCTTAGATGATAGGTGTTTAATAATTTCGAGCTCATCAGTGGCAAGGTCCGGAACCATTTCGTCTAATTTCTTTAAAAACGAATAATAACCATAGTCATTGTTACCGAGTGAAGTCTTGATAAAACGAATCAAATCTGGGGCGTATTCATTATTAACATACTCTAAGTGGCGCACATATTTCTTCGCGCCAATAATCTTTTTAAAATTAAAGTAATCTTGTTTTAAAAAATCAAACCTATTGAAATTTGTTTTTTCAATGTAATATAAAATTTCTTCTCGACTTTTTTCATCAAAATGAATTTCGATAGGTAAATTTAGCTGAGAAAAACCTTTCTTAATATATTCCTTTAAGAGGTGTTTCTCGATGACAGAACTTTTAGATAATGATCCTAATGCAATGGCAATTTGGACACTTCTTTCATACGCATTTCCGATGAAATCAAGAACGGTGAGAAATTCCTTTTGTGGATACTTTCGCAGACCACGTCCGAGTTGTTGAATAAAAATCGTCGATGACTCTGTCGGCCGTAAGAAAACAACCATATTAACTGCCGGTAAATCAACGCCTTCGTTTAACAGATCCACTGAAAAAAGTAATTCTAAAGGATGAGAATCTGATTGGAGTTGATTAAACGCAATTTTACGTTCACTCATATCATGACGACCAACAAGATAATCGGTTGCATAATTTAAAGCGCGGAACGCCTCACTCATTTGTTCAGCATGTTCAACACTTCGACAAAAAATAAGTGCTTTTAGTTTCCCTTTTGGGCGGTGTTTTTCGATATGTTCCGCTAGGAAGTTACAATGCTCTGGTGAAGTCATCTGACGTAATAAGTCTCGGTTATTACTTCCATAATTGACGCCATCATCATAAATACCATAATACTTAAAGGGCACAATTAAATCATTTTCAAGGGCTTCTCGAAGACGGAGTTCATATGGGACGTTCTTATCAAACAGTGCAAAAACATCTTGGTTATCCATCCGTTCTGGCGTGGCAGTTAATCCAAGGAAAAACTTCGGCTGAAAGTGTGACATAATCTTGCGATACGTATCACTTGTGGCATGTTGACATTCGTCAAGGACAATATAATCAAATTCATCAGGTGCAAACTGTTCTAAACTCTTACTAAGCATGACATTCGTCGCGAAGATGAAATCGACATTACGGTTTTTAGTATTTCCTGTGAAGAGTCCATATGTTCTTGTGTTACCAAAAACCTTCCGAAACGTCTCTAAGGCATCTTTTAATATGGTTTCACGATGGACGACAAACAATAATTTTTCTGCACCAAAATTTCGTGCATCAAAAGCAGATAGAAATGTCTTTCCAGATCCAGTCGCCGACACCACCAAAGATTTTGTGACACCAAGTCCCCGATATCGCGCCAATTCTTTGAGCGCCTTTTTCTGCATGAAATTAGGTTCAATGTTATTAAATTTTTCAAAATAATCCATGTCCCATTGATCGATTGCATATTCGAGTAATTCACGATAATCATCAATAAAATTTTGATCCAAAATGGTTGCTTTTTCCCATAATGACGAAAACTCATTCACGACATCTAAAGTAAAAGGATCAATTAGGCCACTTACAATTCTTGTATTCCATTCAATATTTCGTAACAAGGCAAAACTGGTGATGTTGGATGACCCTATCAAGGTATGATATTCACTATACTGCCGAAAAATATAACCTTTGGAGTGAAATCCCCGTTCGCCGAGTGGAAGATGATCGACCCGACATGAAAAATTTGGATAAATGGATTGCCAACCCAAAAATTTCTCTAATGAAACGACGTCAGTAAAGTTTTGATAAGTTGAAGTAAGAATGTGTCCTTCGACACCTCTTTCGAGAGCAAGAATCATATCTTTCTCGATTAACGACAATCCGGCATTTTTAATGAAGCTAACAGAAAACATAAACGAATCACACGTTTTTAATTCTTCTTTAATGTAATTGAGAAAATTACGATTATGGTTAGTGATAAGTTGTGCCATTGATAATACCAATTTGATTATAACAGTTCGAACCATAATAAGGAAGGCCGGTTTTATTCAAAAAAGGGCCTCATCTGAAGCCCTTTCGTAGATTTCAATCAACCAATTATTCTTTCGGCTCTTCGACAACTTCCACTGGTGCTTCTTGCACTGGAGCGGTTTCCGCTTTTACTTCCTTCTTCTTCAAGATCACATCCAGGACGGGAAGGGTGAGTAAAAGACCGATTGCTGCCTTATAAAAGAAAACGAAAAGGAAATTAAAAACAATCGTTTTTCCAAAAGCGTAGTTTTTAAAACCATGAATGACTAAATAAAGAAAACCGAAAACCACAAGCGATCCGAATACACCGCCTACAATGAAAGTATAAAGAGGCGCCACTTTCCGTAAAGCATCGGACTTTAAAAAGGGCACGATAAGTAACGCAGCTAAAAAGATGAAAACAAACAACGTAACAAATGCATAAACGGTTGCGATGTCATCAAATAGTTCACTAAACCCCATCCCATTATCATAAATAATAAAATGAACCACGAGTAATAAGGAAGTGATGAGAAGCAAGGGTTCTTCTTTTCGGCGTCGTGCAATCAAGAACACTGCCGCAAAGGCTGCTAACATAAAAAATTGAATAAAAAAGGAAACGTAACCAAGGAGCACTTGTTGCCAAATGATCATGTGGATAAAACATGTGATAAACGCGAGACCAATCAAAATAACGCCAATTAAAGCAAAAATATCCACTCCTAGTTTTTCGAGTGAATTCTTATTTATTTGAGCCATATATTATTTCTCCTCTATATTTATATTATAGAAGATTTTACTCATCCAATTATATTTGGAGGGATTATTTTCTATAATATATGCTTAAAATGCCCACTATTTTGATTACCATTGTTTTATTTATCTGGTTTCTCTAAACACCAGTGGGCAATATCAATAATTAACGGATAAGGGATTGGTTCATGATAGGAAAACCTAATTGCCCCTTTGCTTGTCTCATAACTCACTAACTTATCCTTAAAAAACAAGATGGCATCCGGACCTGGATAGATCCCAAGATGATGCTTAAATCCTGCAAAGTGGAAAACACGTTTATCAATATAGAAAGTGGGCATCTGCCAAGAAATCTTTTCTTTTGCGTGCGGAAAGTTTTCCTTAAGTAATGTTCTCAAGGTTAAAAGAATGTTCCGAATATCTTCGCCGTAACCATTTATATACTTACTTACTTCATCATGTTCAATCATATAAAAAGTCCTCGTCTTATTGTGACATGAAGAAGAGGACTTGGTTTCTAGGAAACTTGGATCGTTACGATCTCGTTAAGCAAAGACAGTATTACGGACGACCCATTGCTTCATTTTAATCCCGACCCAGAATGAGTAAATGCCGAAGGTAATGATGCAAAGAAGTAACCATTTGATCCATTGCACAAATAAACCAACACCGGTACCAACAAACATTAGTCGTTTGCCTTCAATGTACGTATGACTTGCATACCATGATTCCCGATAAGCAATTGCAAACGGCGTTGCAATACCTAAGGTCACGATAATCAGTAGATACGTTAAGATTGTCACGCCTATTAGCCCTAATAAACCGCCGGTAAACTCTGAATTTGATGTTGTCATTGTGTCATCTCCTTTTTCTTTTATATTTCTATCCTAACATAGAAAAGAATCAGTTAAAACGTTTTTTTCAAAGTATGATGACAACTAAACTAAGATTAATTCATTAATAAATCATAAATACGCTTCCCTATCATTAAAACGTTACAACCTATCCTTTAACAATAATCCATCTCGAAAATAATTTTGGGTGTTATAATCGTCTTATCGACATGAGCAGATTCAAATCGAAAGGAAACATTAACCATGTTATTTGACGGCCCCCATCTTCTCTATATTTTCATCTCATTGCCGCTTAGTATTCTGATTCTTTTTCTTGCAGGAAAATACATCAAAGCTTTTAAACATAAGGAATGGTTTTTAAAGTTTTGGGCCCTAGTAACGGTATTCTTACACCTCTTACCATTATGGGTTGATTTTTTAAGTGGCGAGCAACCGATTGCCAAAGATAATCAACTTTTCCCCATCTACTTTTGTAATATGTCGATGTATCTTTTAGTCATTACCGCTTTTTGGGGTGATAAAAAGAGTAAAAGTTTTCACTATTTATCAATCCTTACTTGTTACGCCGGAACGCTCGGGGCCCTAATCTCCCTTTTCTATCCGGACTATTACTTGGGATCTGGCAACATGCTTGCCCTCCCTGTTTTAAAAAGTATGTTATCGCACTCAACCATGATGATCGGTGCCCTCTATTTCATGGTCGGCGGTTACTTTAAAGTAGCCGTTAAAGAAAATACGCTGGTTTACACCATCGGTCTATTAGGGTTTGGCCTCATTGGTGTATTCGTTAATGCCTTGTTCTGGCTCACAGGACGGCCCGCTCCGAACGCCATGTTTTTACAACGGCCACCCATTGAAGAAGTCCCCTTCTTTAATTTTGGCGTTATCGCCCTATTAATGGTTGGAGCCGTTGCCCTGACGAGTTACCTCATTAGTGAAAAAGAGAAGAAACATGCCCCGAAGCCACAAGAAAGTCTTACATCCGCCTCTTAAATAATCGAAAAAGCCAGCACGACAAATGCAGGCTTTTTTTTAATCGCTAGTAACGGGCGAAATGATAGTCTTTAATGAGAATATCCTCGGCAAAACGGACTTCTTCTTTCGTTGGTTCACGAGAACCGCTTAAAGGATACTCAAGACCAAGCGCCTTCCATTTACGAATCCCTTTTGTGTGGTAGGGAAGTATTTCAATCTTCACCACATTTGTTAAGGTATCGAGGAACGCTCTTAATTTTTCTAAATAGTATGCGTCCAGGGTGATACCCGGAATGAGGACATGACGAATATAGGTCGGGATCTTGTGCTCACTAAGATGCCGTGCAAAATCAAGGATATGCGTGTTTTGCGTTCCCACGAGCACTTTATGTTCCTCGTTATCAATATGTTTAATATCAAGCAACACTAAATTCGTTACTTTTAAAAGGGCATCATACTTTTCTTTATTCGCTAAGGTGAAGAGTCCCCCCGAGGTATCAAGTGTCGTATGGATCCCTTCCGCTTGACACGTTTCAAAAAGGGCAATGAGAAAGTCAAGCTGTAAGAGCGGTTCCCCGCCACTCACGGTAATACCACCTTTTTTATAAAAAGCTTGATATTTTTTATAATCACGAATGACGTCTTCAACCGTCATGATTTTATTATCAGCGGTCGACCACGAATCACGGTTATGGCAAAACTTGCACTTAAACGGACAACCTTGGAGGAAAAGGACATAACGGACGCCAGGTCCATCAAACATCCCCATCCGTTCAATCGCATAGACATTCCCGCGAACAGTTAACTTAGATGGTGTCATGGAAGGTACGGCTGATGACATCGCGCTTTTGTTCATCGGTTAAGAGCGCGAAGTTAACGGCGTAGCCGCTGACACGGATCGTTAAGTTTGGATATAAAGATGGATTTTCAATCGCATCGAGTAATTTTTCACGAAGTAAGACGTTGACATTAAGGTGATGACCGCCACTATTAAAGTAGCCGTCAAAGATACTCACCAGATTATCAACTTTTGGTTCAACCACTAACGCATTATCAAACGAATATAGTTCATCTTTTCCTAAAGCATGTGGCACGATGGTAAACGTATTACTAATGCCGTCTGCGCAGCAGGCAAATGGAAGCTTAGCGACTGATAAAAGTGAATTAAGGGCGCCGCTCCGATCACGGCCATGCATTGGGTTCGCACCCGGCGCAAATGGCATCCCTTTTCGTCTGCCGTCAGGGGTATTACCGGTTTTTTTGCCATAGACGACGTTACTCGTAATTGTCAAGACGGACATGGTAATGACACCGTCACGATAAGCCGTATGTTTTTGAAGTTTGGCAATAAAGGATTTAGTTAAATTAACGGCAATATCATCAACCCGGTCATCGTTATTGCCATACATTGGGAAGTCACCTTCGGTTTTGAAATCAACAATTAAACCACATTCATCATAGATTGGTTTGACTTTAGCATACTTAATCGCACTTAAACTATCAGCGACGACACTCAGTCCCGCGACACCGGTTGCAAAGTTACGAATAACGTCAACATCATGAAGGGCCATTTCGAGGGCTTCATAAGCATATTTATCATGCATATAGTGAATGACGTTAAGGGTATTAACATATACTTCTGCAAGCCATTCAAGAGTTTGGTCATAACGAGCCATTACCTGATCATAATCTAAGTAATCATCTTCATAGACCGTTCCTTCTGGGGCGACTTGATGACCGCTTAGTTCATCTTTCCCACCATTTAAGGAATAGAGGAGGGCTTTTGCGAGGTTGGCGCGGGCACCAAAGAATTGCATTTCTTTTCCTACCGCCATGGGCGAGACACAGCACGCAATCGCGTAATCTTCGCCGTGCTTCGGACGCATTAAGTCATCATTTTCAAATTGAATCGAACTTGTATCAATACTGACACGGGCGGCGTAACGTTTAAAGTTTTCGGGTAAGTTTTCACTATACAAGACGGTGAGGTTTGGTTCCGCACTCGTTCCTAAGTTATAAAGCGTGTGTAAATAACGGAAGGTACTTTTAGTAACATAACTCGTTTTTTGATCACTTTGCATGCCGGCTAAGGATTCAGTCACCCACGTTGGGTCACCGGTAAATAAGTCATTATATTCTGGGGTACGGGCAAAGCGAACCATCCGCAATTTTAAGATAAAGTGGTCAATAATTTCTTGGGCCTCAACTTCAGTAATAAGACCTGCTTTTAAATCGCGTTCAAAGTAAATATCAAGGAAGGTACTTGTCCGGCCTAACGACATTGCCGCGCCGTTTTGTTCTTTAACGGCCCCAAGGTAGGCTAAGTATAACCATTGGGTCGCTTCTTTAGCATTTGTTGCGGGACGACTAAGATCAAAGCCATACGCATGACCTAAGTCAATAAGTCCACGGAGCGAACGAATTTGATCACTAATTTCTTCACGTTGGCGAATCACTTTTTCACTAAATGGGTATTTAAGTTTGGCAAGATCTTTTTGGCGTTCTTTAATGAGGAAGTCAACCCCGTAAAGAGCGACCCGGCGGTAGTCACCAATAATCCGACCCCGACCGTAAGCATCTGGTAAACCCGTGATAACGCCGCTATGACGGGCTTCTAAGATTTCATCGTTATAGGCATCAAAGACACCATCATTATGGGTCTTACGATATTTTGAAAATATTTCATCAAATTTTTCGTTGATTTGGAAGCCATAACTTTCTGCGGCTTTCTTTGCGACTTTGATGCCACCAAATGGGTGAAAGCCACGCTTAAGTGGGGCGTCAGTTTGAAGACCAACAATTTGTTCAAGGGAAGCATCTAAATAACCTGGGCCATGACTATTAACACTACTCACAACTTCGGTATCAATTTCAAGCACACCACCATTTTCTTTTTCCTTGGCTAAAAGATCAATGAACATCTCATTGAGTTTAACGGAAGCATCCGTTGGCCCGACTAAAAATTTATCGTCACCGGTATATTCGGTGTAATTAAGCTTAATAAAATCATGGACATCAACAGTGTCTTGCCAAAGTCCTTTTTTAAATCCATTCCACGCTGCATTCATTCTATTTCCTCCTCGGCTATATAAATATATTTATATAACTCCGTGAGTGATTATAAGGGTTATCACTTCAAAATGCAAAGGAACCTATAAAAATAGGCTGTTTGGATTTTTTAAGATTAGTTTATATGTTTACCTTTACCAACCGGAAAAATTATAATAATTCAGTTGCACCTTCCCCCTTTTTATAAATCAAATTTTTTGTTTGCAATAAAAGTGATGGCTAATGTAGCTTGAGTATTCTCTATTTGTCCATCAGTAATTTCAAACTTTTCCTGTGAAACTAAATTTAGGAACTTATTATCTTGTCTTATTGCTGTGATATTTCCGAAAAGTAAAAATCTCTGTTCAGTTGTAATATCAGCAATAAAGTAAGGACTTTTGTTATAAAAAATTTTATTTCCATTTTCATCCAATTCCCATATTTTTTCTAGATCGGGGTATGGCTGACTATTTGTTGGGTCAATTTTATAGGGAGACCATGTACGTACACCAAATATAGTTGAAAGCCTATACATACTTGTGCTTGCACCAAACAAATTCAGAAAATTTGATCGTTCATCCTTTATTTGAATAAAAATAAAGCCGATTGGTTCAAACTCCACTAAAAAATATTTAAGTTTGTCATTTTCGTCGTGTAACGAAAAAAGAGTAAAACTTTCATATTCGCTTCCACTTCCCAAAAATTTCTTTTCAATCCGCTCATTGATTCGTTGCTTATGTTCTTCCTCAGTGTAGTCACTCGCCTTTTTTGAACAACCAAAAAGTCCAAATGTGGTAATTAGTGTGATAATCACGAGAATTAGACCTTTTGATTTTCTACCTGTCTTTACCAAAAGAAATCACTCCTTCCCAAAAACACGTATATCATTTATTTACAGATTATCACTATGGTTTTTAGATTTCAATCGTTACTTGTTTAAGTTATAGAAAAATCCCTCTACAAAGTGGCTCAATTAAATAGAACGTGGACACTTTTTTAAAATTCCACGCTGCATTTAATA
>CAYPGR010000006.1:0-51571 GCA_964410505.1 uncultured Staphylococcaceae bacterium | reverse complement strand
GAGAATGTCAACTTTTAAGAATCCTTGTTCTTCAAGATAAGCCATTTCATATTGGGTCACTCGCATCCCATTATTCATAAAGGTTGGGAGACTTTTCGAGAGCGGTTCGCCATCGATAATAATCCCGGCAGCGTGAAGACCACTTTGGCGAGGGAAACCTTCAAGTTTGACCGCTTGACGTATAATCTCAAGATTATACCCATCGGCATCGATAAGCGTTTTAAAAGCCGGCACTAATTTATAGGCTTCACGTAAAGAATAAGTGGTGGTTCCTAAACTTTGACTTAGGCGGTTAATAAATTTAAGATCGATATTATAGATCCGACCAGCATCGCGAAGACTCGCTTTCGCAGCATTAGTTTGGAAAGTGATAATTTGCGCGACATGATCATCGCCGTATCGTCTTTTAATATAGTCAATGACTTCATTCCGCCTCGTATCCATAAAGTCGATATCAATATCGGGCATCGAGATCCGGGCTGGGTTTAAAAAGCGTTCGAATAAAAGATCATATTTCAGCGGATCGACGAAAGTAATGTTTAAAAGATAGCTGACGAGTGAACCGGGGGCACTCCCCCGTCCATAACCCACTAGAATATCAGCACCCCGGGCGAAACGGACATAATCACTGACGATTAAAAAATAGTTTAAAAAGCCGAGCTTTTCAATCACACTAATTTCATGATTGAGTCGTTTAAGATAAGTTTCATTCGTATTAAGCCCAAGGGAACGAAGTTTTTCATGGGTTCTTTGTGTTATTTCCGCGAGGGCACTATTTGTGGTTGGAAGGGGTAAATTAAGGGGGTGCTTTTCGCCAAAAGAAAATGCGAGTTTCTCACTAATTTTGACCGTATTTAAGAGTTCATGTTCTTCATATAAACGCGCCAAATCGTCATCACTTAAGAAGTAATCGGGGCCGGTTGTGATTTGGTTCATCTCTAACGTTGTTCCCTCACGAATGGCGGCAATCATCAAATAGGTTTGATAATCTTCGGGGGTGGCATATTTAATATGGGGGAATGCCACGATATCATAATTGTATTTAATCGCAAATGCCCGCAAAAAGGTAGTTTTTTCAAGTGATTCTCGTTCAAGACCAATATAGAAAGAAGAAGTTGCCATCGCCCATTTTTTAAAGTAATCACGGTAAACATCTTCATTAAGTTCGAGGGTGTTTAGGTTACTGGTAGGGAGAATAACGATGAGATGGTCGCTAAAGGGCTTAAGTGAATTAAGTGTCAATTGACCCTTAAAATCCACTTCAAAGATTGCCATTAGATCACGGTAACCTTCTTTGTTAACAATGTATAAAATCACGTCAGTGTTTTCAATCAAGTAACGGACGCCAAAAAGGGGTTTGATATTCTTTTTAGTCGCTAGTTTTTGAAAATAAGGAAAAGCATAAAGATATTGTGGATCACTAATACCAGCGCTTCGTATATTTCGTTTCGAAAGAAGCATAAAATATTCATCTAAAGTGAGGGCACTTTTAAGAAGTGCATAATTTGAGAATACGTTTAAAGGAATAAAATTCATCATATTTTATTCTATCATAAAGACAAAGTCTTCTCGTCTATAATGGGTCGTTATTCTGACTTTAAATAATCATCAACTTCAGCAATAAATTGGGCAATTTCATCTTTGTTTAAAAGGGTTGCTCCACTTGCTTGGACGTGGCCCCCGCCGCGCCATTTGGCGGCAATGTCGTTAATTGGTTTTTGGGCACTCCGTAAGGAAACACGCCATTCGCCGGTTTCAACAACTTCGGTGATGGCGGCCCATGCTTTGACGCCTCGGACGCCAGAAAAGATATTGACGTTTTCTTTAGCCCGTTCAGTCGGAATATTGTTGAGTTTTTGTGCTTCATCAGTGAAGATATAATAGGCAAATCCGTTAGGGGTAATGGTAAAGTTATTAAGAATGTAACCCATGGCTTTTAAATCATCGACTTCCTGGGCATACAGTTTGTTATAGACAGCGTTTATATCAACCCCAAAGTTAATGAGGGATTCAGTGACAGCGAAGGTAGTGGCGGTTGTTGATGCATATTTAAAGCGACCAGAGTCACCGACAATCCCACTAAATAAGTAAGAAGAAGTAAGGGCACTAATGACGCCACCATTGGTAATAAATAAAAGCGCTAAGATTTCGCTCACTGCGACGGCTTTGGTATCGACCATGATCACTTGACCAAATGGTTCAACGTTTGGGTGATGGTCGATTTTAACGATCGTTTCAGCTTTGACATAACGATTATCACCGACGCGGGCTAAATTACCGGTGTCGACGATTAAAGCCAGAAATGGGGCATTAAACCATTCTTCGTCGACGACATCGGTCATCGGATAAAGATCCCCGCTGTATAAGTAATGATTTTCACCAAAAACGCGAATATCTTTATTTACGAAATTGTCTTTTAAATATTGGGCTAATCCGAATTGTGAACCAAAGGCATCAAAATCGGGTGTTTTATGGGCAAAAATACCAATTTTTGTATATTTTTTAACTTCAGTAAAAATAGCTTTTTCGAAGTCATGGTAGCTTTTTATTTTGTTTAAGATGTTTTGACTGTAATGAATCATAAATGTCCTCCTGAAAGACCCTTTATCTTATGCTTAATCCCTTTGAAGTGCAAGTATAATAATTAAAAAAACCCTCATTTCTGAGGGTGTGATTTTAATCGTTTAATAAGCGGAGACAATCGCGAACAATCATCAATTCTTCATTCGTCGGAATCACGAACACTTTTACTTTACTTTCAGGGGTGGTGATCAGTCCGTATAAGCCTCCACGTGCACTTTTATTCGCGGCTTCATCAATGATGATCCCAAGCGCATCTTTGACTTCGTTAAGGATTTGGGTGCGCATCGCAGGGACGTTTTCCCCAATCCCAGCTGTAAATGCAATGACTTCCGTACCACCGAGTCGGACATGATATTGACCAATATAATCGGCTACCCGACGGGCGTAAAGTTGTTCGGTTAAGATCGCCCGTTTATTCCCTTGTAACGCGGCGGTTTCAACATCGCGACTATCATTTGAAATGCCAGAGATGCCTAACATCCCCGCTTTTTTGTTAAATATGTCATAGACTTCATCCATTGATTTATTTTCAAACTTACCGACAAAATACATGATACTTGGGTCCAAGTCACCCGTTCTCGTGCCCATCATGACGCCACCTAGCGGGGTAAGGCCCATCGAAGTGGCAATACTTTTACCATCTTTGACGGCGGTAATTGATGCGCCGTTACCAAGGTGGCAGACGATTGTTTTTTGGGCTTTTCCTTGATGTAGTTTCGTAATTTCGTCACTGACATATTTATGGGATGTCCCGTGGAAACCATAGCGGCGAATATCATACTTTGTGTAATATTCATAAGGAATGGGGAATAAGTAGTCTTGTTCCTCCATTGTTTGGTGAAAAGAAGTATCAAAGACCGCAACGTGCGTGACATTCGGGAGCACGGCTTTAAAAGCCCGGTACCCGGTTAGATTTGGCCCATTATGGAGGGGCGCTAAAGGAATCAGACGTTCGACAGTAGCGGCCACTTCATCGGTAAAGATGACGCTATCGGGGAAATATTTTCCGCCTTGCACAACGCGATGGCCAACCGCACTAATATCATTTAATGATTCAATAATTTTGAGATCGACAAGGGCTCTTGTTAATTCATTCACACATACTTCATGGTTTGGAAGGGGGAGAACTTTCTTTTGATCACCAGTCGGGGTTTTAATTTTAAAAATCCCATCCGGATGGCCGATCCGTTCGAAAAGTCCACTCGTTACGACACGTTCGCCAGGCACTGCAAAAATTTTGAATTTCAGGGAGCTACTTCCTGCATTAACAGCTAAAATTAATTTTGACATAAGTCACCTCACAACGAATATATTATATGAAACTTTTGAAAAAGGAAGTGAAATATCTTATTAAACTATCAAATTGGTCGCTATTTTATTATAATAATAAAAGATTGGAGGTCGTATGAATTTTATTGATGAGTTCCTCTATGGTTTTACGACAAGTGCCCACAAATATTTTGGCGCGCACTTTAATCGAGCGCGTGGCCGCCGAAAAGCGAGTGTCACCTTTCGTCTTTATGCCCCTGCAGCGGACGATGTCAGTGTGATTGGTGATTTCAATGAATGGAATCCCGAAGTCCACAAAATGACGAAGATTGATTACCGTGGGATATGGGAAATCACGATTCCTGAATTAGTTAATTATCAAAATTATAAATTCAGATTCCGTAATGCTCATGGTCACTACGTTGAAAAAGCCGATCCTTATGCCTTCTTCAGTGAAAAGTCACCGGCCTCTGCGTCACGGCTTTTTGATTATGAGAACTTTGTTTGGCATGATGACGAGTGGGTGAAAAACCGGACCCGCGGTCATGATCAACCCATTAGCATTTATGAAATCCATCTTGGAAGTTGGAAGGGTTTAGAAAATGGGCGGAACTTAAGTTACGAAGAAATAGCCGATTTTCTTATTCCTTATATGCAAGAAAAAGGGTTTACGCACGTTGAAATTATGCCGATTACCCAGTATCCATTTGATGGCTCATGGGGTTATCAAGCGACAGGCTTCTTTAGTGTCGACTCGCGCTATGGCAATCCGATGCAATTGATGTCGTTTGTTGATCGGATGCATCAAGCCGGGTTTGGTGTCATTCTTGATTTTGTAGCCGTTCATTTTGCGATTGACCACTATGGACTCATCGAATTTGATGGCACAAAGATGTATGAATACCAAGACTCGGAACACACCTTTAGTCAGTGGGGTTCCCCACAATTTGATTTAGGACGTGATCCGGTCCGTAGTTTTCTGATTAGTAGTGTCTTCTATTTCTTGGAATATTTTCATTTTGATGGTATCCGGATTGATGCTGTTTCCAATATTGTTTATTGGCATGGTAATAGTGAACGTGGTGTCAATGAAGGTGGGGTCGAGTTTATTAAACGTCTGAACGGTAAAGTCCATCACCATTTCCCAGGGGTCATGATGATTGCCGAAGATAGTACGGCCTATAGCGGCACGACCCGTGACGTCGAATATGGCGGATTAGGGTTTGACTATAAGTGGGATTTAGGTTGGATGAACGATACCCTTCGTTATTATTCTAAAGATCCCATCTATAAAAAGTATGACCACAATCTTTTAACCTTCTCGATGCATTATTTCTTTAGTGAAAACTTTATGCTACCGCTTAGCCATGATGAAGTGGTTCACGGGAAAGGGACGATTATTAATAAGATGTGGGGAAATTATGATCAAAAATTTGCCCTTTTACGTAATTTATATGCCTATCAATTCGCCCATCCAGGCAAAAAACTGACGTTTATGGGAAACGAAATTGCGAGCTTTGATGAATGGGATGAAAAAAAGTCCCTTCCTTGGGCACTCAAATCGTATCCTAAACATGATTCAGTAAGTCGCCTTGTGCGCGATCTCAATCTTATTTACCGAAGTGAAATTGCGATGCATGGTGGTGAGTTCGACAGTCGGAACTTTACATGGCTGATGGTCAATAACAGTGAACAGAGCGTGTTTGCTTTTATGCGTTCGTATGGGGGCGAAAAACTAATTTTTGTCTTTAATATGACGATGAATTATTACGAAAATTATGACATCGGCGTTTTTGATGAAGGCGAATATGTTGAAATTTTCAATAGTGATAAAGATGTCTATGGTGGTTATAACCAATATAACGGCCTTCCACTCGTCACGAGTCCCGGACCTGGACCGGAATTAAAGCCTTACCGTCTCACCCTTAAATTAGGTTCATTTGCTGCGCTTATTCTTAAAAAATCAAAATAATTATTAAATAGAAATGGAGGATTTTATGTTTAAAGATACCAAAACTTTTATTCATGAATTCAAAACAAGATTAACTGCCAAATACGGGGTTGGTCTTGATGATAGTCATATTACCGAACGATATGATATCTTAGGCTCAATGGTTCGCGATTTTGCAAGTACGTCGTGGCGTACGACCCGTGATAATGTCAATCATAATAACAAACGCCAACTGATTTACTTTTCAATGGAATTTCTCATTGGCCGTCTCTTGACAAATAACTTAATTAATCTTGGCATCTATGATGTCGTGAATAAAGGGCTTAAAGAAATTGGCATGGACCTCCATGAACTTGAAGAACAAGAAAGTGATGCGGGGCTTGGCAATGGTGGCCTTGGTCGTCTAGCCGCCTGTTTCCTTGATTCGATTGCGAGTCTTGGTTACGCCGGTAATGGCCACTGTATTCGTTATGAATACGGCTTCTTCCGCCAAAAAATTGTCGATGGTAAACAAGTCGAACTACCTGACCAATGGCTCGTTAATGGCAACGTATGGGAAGTACGCAAACCGAAACACGCAGTTGATGTGAAGTTTTATGGTCACGCTGAAACATACCAAAAACGGGATGGCAACTTTGGCATTCGCACGGTGAATCCAACCATTGTCAAAGCCGTTCCATATGATGTCAGTGTCGTTGGTTATCAAAACGGGGTTGCCAATACTTTACGACTCTGGAGTGCAGAGCCAAGTGATGATTCTCTTCCAACTAATGAATCTTTTGATCATTACTTAAATACCTTACGTGAAATTAATCACGGGCTTTACCCAGATGACTCAACTGAAAAAGGAAAAATGCTCCGTTTACGGCAGCAATATTTCTTAGTCAGTGCGGGTCTTCAAAGTGCGATTCGCGGCCATTTCCGACGCTTTAAAACACTCGATAACTTTGCTGAGAAGTTTGTCTTCCAATTAAATGATACGCACCCGATCTTAGCGATTCCTGAATTAATGCGTCTTTTACTTGATGATTATGAATATAGTTGGGAAGATGCGTGGCACATTGTGCAACGCACATTTGCTTACACCAATCATACCGTCATGGTTGAGGCCCTCGAACGTTGGCCGATTAATTATGTCCAACAACTCGTCCCGCGTAACTATATGATTATCGAAGAAATTCACCGTCGTAGTCAGCGAGACTTCCAAGCTCGTGGGGTGAGTGAAGGCGACCGTCGGGCGATGGCGATTATTCGTGATGGCATGATTCAAATGACGAACTTAGCGCTTTATGCGGCCTTTGCCGTCAATGGGGTCGCGGCCCTTCATACTGAAATTTTAAAAGCCCAAACTTTTAAAGAATTTTATAAAATTTATCCTGAAAAATTCCAAAATAAGACGAACGGGATTACCCATCGGCGGTGGTTTTTAGCAAGTAACCCTGAACTTAGTGCTTATGTGACAAAACTGATTGGTCCTGATTACCTCACCCATCCCGATCAATTTGAAAAACTATTAACGTTTGCCAAAGATAAAAAGGTGCAAACTGAATTTTTAAAAATTAAACGGGTCAAAAAACAACAACTGGCTGACTACATCAAAAAAGCCAATGGGATTGAGATTGATGTTGATAGCATCTTTGATATCCAAATTAAACGGCTCCACGCTTATAAACGGCAACTCATGAATGTCTTCCGCATTATGACTTTATACTTTGCGATGAAAAATGATCCAAAGTTCCGGATTCATCCGACGACCTTTATTTTTGGTGCGAAAGCAGCGCCAAGTTACTATTTCGCTAAAAAGGTCATCGAACTTATTAATGGCGTTGCTGATGTCGTTAATAAAGATAAAGAAATTAATGCTTTTATGAAAGTGGTCTTTATTGAAAATTACGGCGTTAAAACAGCCGAAATGCTCTTCCCAGCCGCGGATATTAGTGAACAAATTAGTACCGCTGGTAAAGAAGCGAGCGGAACCGGTAACATGAAGTTTATGATGAACGGGGCCTTAACCCTTGGCACGCTTGACGGCGCTAACGTTGAGATCCATGAACGGGTTGGTGATGACCATTCCTTTATCTTTGGTCTGACCGAACCTGAAGTCTTAAAATTACGTGAAGAAAATGGCTACAATCCATGGGATATATACCAAAATAACTTTGAAATCCGACGCGTCCTTGATTCTTTAATTGACGGGACCTGGAGTAACGGAAATCCGCACAGTTTTAAAGCCATTTTTGATGAAGTCATGAATCGGGGCGACGAATATTTAATCTTAAAAGATCTCCCTGCTTACATTAAGAGAACTGATGAAATTGTCTCATACTACCGGCAAAAAAATAAATGGGCGGAAAGTGCACTTGTCAATATTGCCAAGAGTGGCTTCTTTAGTAGTGATCGCACCATTGAGCAATATGTCGACGATATCTGGCATATCGATAAAGTATGAATACCCTTGATTTAAAACCGTTTCTTGAAAAACAGAAAGAACTTGATGAACGGATCAACGCCGAGCATCATGTCACCCATCAAAGCACGAAGGTTGAACGCTTCTTGGCACTTCTCGTTGAAGTTGGTGAGTTGGCAAATGCGACACGGGCATTTAAGTACTGGTCGCTTAAAAAAGCCGAACCGCGCGGGCTCTTACTGGATGAATACGCGGATGGCCTCCACTTTTTCCTCTCGCTCGCGCTCGTTTTTGGCTACAAGCTAGGAAATGTCACATATCCTTCCCTCGTAGAATCAAAAAAGACCCAAGTTGACGCTTTTGCCGAAACGTATGATGCAATCATTACTTTTATGCGAAGCGAAGCTGAAAATGACTATCATCGGGCGCTTACCTTATTTTTAAGTCTTGGTAGCGCTTTATCATTTACACCTGAGGATATCAAGGAGGGGTATTTACTCAAACTCGTGGTAAACTATAACCGTCAAAATACAAAGTATTAATTAGAAAGAAGGACATTATGGATCCAAAACGTATCGATCTCTTGAAGAGATTAAGTGAAGTTAACGGCATTAGTGGTGCCGAAAAAGAAGTGGCTCGGCTTGTAAAAAAAGAGCTAAATGATGTGGCTGACACGATTGAATTTGACAATTTAGGGAGTTTAGTTGCCACCCTCAAAGGTGAAAAAGGCGCCCCAACGGTCTTACTCAGTGCGCACATGGACGAAGTTGGTTTCGTCGTTAAACAAATTGAAAAAGGCGGCTTCCTCCGTGTTCATAACGTTGGTGGTTGGTGGGGACATGTCGTGTTAGCGCACGAATGGACAATCACAACCCGCGACGGCAAAGAATACATCGGTGTGACTGGTGCTCAACCACCGCACGGGATGCCTGCTGAACAACGTAATAAAGTCTTAGAAATCAAAGATATCTATATTGATATGGGTGTTGGCTGTGATGAAGATATCAAAAAACTTGGTATTAAAGTGGGCGATACAGTGACACCACATCAAAACTTTAGAATTATGAATGACGGTAAGACCTTGCTTGGAAAAGCCTGGGATGACCGCGTCAGTGTCGCGGTTGGGATTGAAGTCTTACGCCGTCTTAAAAAAGAAGGCCATGGGGCAACCGTTGCTTTAGCGGCCACCGTTCAAGAAGAAGTCGGTTTACGAGGTGCTAAAACGAGTGCCTTCAAAGTTAAGCCTGATTTAGCCTTTGCGATTGACGTCACCATGAGTTACGACCTCCCTGGTTCACCTGCCATGGATACCAAACTCGGTGCAGGTGTAGCCCTTTCCATTATGGACGGCAGTGTTATTGGACATCGCGGTTTATTTGATCATGTCGAAGCCGTTGCCAAAGAAAAAGGCATTAAATATACCTATGACTTACTGACCGCAGGCGGGACCGATAGTGGTGAAATCCACAAGACGATGGATGGGGTTGTTAATATGACGATTTCGATTCCATGCCGCTATTTCCACTCTCATGTCAGCTTAGTCCATTATGATGACTTTGAAGCAACGATTGATTTATTAGTCAATGTCATTAAAGGCGTTGATCAATCACTCTTAGCGAAATTAAAAGCTAGCAAATACGAATAATAAAGTGATAAACAAGAAAGTACCAGCACCTAAACTGGTACTTTTTACTAGGTTAATAAGGTAAAATAATATTATGCAGATGCATCATTTTTCTATCACTGAAAATGGTCAATTAGTGACCTACACCTTAGAACTTCATTATAAGCGCATGCGAAGTGTTATTTTTCGTAGTGTCGAGGGTGAAAACCTTACGTTTAAGGTGTCGCTCCCTTACGGCACGAAACTTGACGAAGTCGAACGAATATTTTTAAAAAACCGTCCGAAACTGATGCGACTTCAGGATAAGAGTAAAGTCGTTCCGTTTAATGACTCAACCTATGTTTTTGGGCAAAAGATGACACAAGACGCGATTGCGGCGACCTTTCATTTGAAACATGTTCCAATGAACCTTGATGATTTTTATCAACTGATGAAAAAGACATTTATTAGCCATCTCACCACGCGCGTTCGGTTTTACGAATCAAGGATGACAATCACCACGCCATATAAGATTCGCGTTCGGAAAATGAAAACACGGTGGGCCACGAATAGTAAAAAAACCTTCACCCTTACCTTTAACGAAAAAGTCATTCATTTTCATCCTGATATTATTGACGCCCTTATCGTTCATGAACTTGGCCATCACTTTATTGGCGGCCATGGACCGAACTTTTATACTTATTTAGAAACAATATATCCACACTATCGTCATTATGATTACATGCTAAAGGAGCACCATTATGAAGGTCATTACCAGCCGTCAAAACCCAAAGATAAAAGAATTATTAGACATTAAAAAATACCCAGGCGCCTTGATTTTAATTGAAGGCCAACATCTTATTGATATGGCTTACCGTGCCAATTTGATGGTCGAACTCTTTGGCTTATCGCCCCTATATGATGACTTTGAGACCACTCTCATTAATAAGGATATTGCCACGAAACTTAGTGATAAAGTCACGACGGACGGCTATTTTGCCCTTGTTCGGCGTCCACAGCTAGAAATTGACACGAATAAACCGCTGCTCGGCCTTGAACATATTAATGATCCCGGTAACTTAGGGACCTTGATGCGGACCGCATTAGCGTTTGATTTCGGGGGCATCCTCATTAGTGATAATTCGGTTAATTTATATAATGCAAAAGTATTAAGTGCGGCCCAAGGCGCTCACTTTTTTATGCCAACTAAAGTGATTAGCTTTACCGAACTCCAAGCGTACCGTCATTTAGGTTATGAGTTAGTGGTGACAACCCTAAAGGACGCCAAAGTAATTGACGAAGTCCCCGCGAAAAAAATGATCTTATTGCTCGGAAATGAGGCTAAAGGGGTCAGTGATCACCTTCTTCAAATTGCCGATCATTTAGTGAAAATTCCGATGCAACATATTGATTCATTAAATGTCGCGATCGCCGGTTCAATTTTGATGTATGAGATTACCAAACGAAATACATTTTGACCATTTTGAGACTATCATTAATAAATAAATAAACTATAATAAAAGTGAACGATTTTTCGAGGTAATTATGGTAGAAATACGATTAGCAACGTTAGATGACTTACCCTTCCTGCTTGAGTTGGAGGAGGCTAATTTTAATGAACATGACCGTTTTGATGCCCGTAGTTTGAAGCGTAGCATCTTAAGTAAAACCCAGTTTGTGTATGTAATTACAAAGAATAAGGCGCCCGTTGGTGGCGCTATTTTACATCTCCATCGCAATTCATGGCGTCTTTACTCGATTGCCATCATGCCCAAGTTCCAAAAACATCATTTAGGGGCCGTGTTATTACGCGAGATTATTAAGCGCGCGAGTGAAAAGTATCTACAAAAGATGACGCTTGAAGTGAATAAAGAAAACGAAAACGCCATTCGCTTCTATCAACGCTTTGGTTTTACGATTGTTCGTGAACTAAAAAACTATTATGGCGAAAATACGACCGGGCTGAAGATGGAACTCCATTTTTACTCTGCGTCCGCAAAACTTAAAAATATTATTGTGATCGATGAAGAAGTACCGTTTTTAAAAAAACTTGAAGGCCTTGAATTTATTACGGCGGAACGTTTTATCAATGATCCCCGTTTTCAAAATGGTGACTTGCGAGTCTTTAATATGTGTGCCTCTTACGCTTATCAAACGACCGGCTATTATGTGAGTTTATTTGCAGCCGCCCGTGAATTACGCGCGATACCAAACTTTGCAACAATTGAAGATTTTAATGATACAGCGATTATTACATCGATTAGCAATGAGGTGAGTGAACTCATCCGTTCAACTTTTAAACATGTCAGTGAAACGGAAGTACGCCTCCATGTCTATTTTGGCAAAACGGAAAACCCTAAATTTAGCGCTCTTGCCTATATGCTTTTTAAATTATTCCCAGCACCTTTCTTAGCCTTTGACTTTATCAAAGATAAAAAATGGCGTTTGGTTCGCGTTGAACCCATTTCTCCCCAAAGTATCGAAGAGACACCATTTTTACTCCAAAGTGCTCAAAGTTTCTTTTCGCAAAAGAAATTTATGAATCCCCGTTTTAAAAACTATAAATACGATTTAGCGATTTTGATTGATGAAGAAGATCCGGCCCCACCAAGTAATAAAACCGCCCTTCGTCGCTTTTTAAAAGCCGCGAAGAAAATGGGCTTTTATACGGAATTTATCACCAAAGATGATTATCACCGCTTACGCCAATTTGATGCACTTTTTATTCGGACCACGACAAATCCAAATGATTATACTTATCAATTTAGTCGCCTTGCGTATGCGGAAGGCCTCGTCGTTATTGACGATCCGTGGTCGATCCTACGTTGCGCAAACAAAGTATTTCTCCACGAAAGCATGAATACGCATAAAATTAAAACGCCGACGACCCTATTTGTCACAAAAGACACCCCGCTTCATAAAATTAGTGAAACCTTTGGTTATCCGGTTGTCCTAAAAAAACCGGACAGTAGTGCGTCATTAGGGGTCTTCAAAGCCAACAGCGACGAAGAACTCGCGACAAAATTAGCAAAACTATTTGAATCAAGTGATATTATCCTTGCCCAAGAATTTATCCAAAGTGATTTTGACTGGCGGGTCGGGGTTTTAAGCGGTAAAGCCATTTATGTTTGTAAGTACTTTATGGCAAAAGATCACTGGCAAATATATAATTGGAAACCCGGGACAAAATCTTTTGATGTCGGTGGCGTTGAGACGCTCCTCGTCGAAGAAGCGCCTGAAAATGTCGTGAAGCTTGCCCTTGAGGCCGCTGAAGTGATGGGCGACGGGTTTTACGGTGTCGATATTAAAGAAGCAAATGGCAATGTCTATCTGATCGAAGTCAACGATAATCCAAGTGTCGACCGTCACTGGGAAGATGCTCGGTTAGGCGATCGTCTCTACGAAATTATCATGGCGGATTTATTTAACCGGATTGAAGCGGCGCGTGCCTTTAAATCGCGCTTATCACTTCCCGATATTGATTAAACGATTGTTAACAGATAAAGGAAAGATATTTTGTCGCATTTTTTTGTAAATTTCATTTAATTATATATAATATAAGAGCGATGACAAGAAGTAGTAATGTCATAACATATGTTTGCTAGCGAAGGCCGAGAGTGTAAGGGCCTAAATATATGGACATGAATTCACCTTGGAGCAGGTTGATGACCCGTTCACTGCGTTAAAGTGCGAACTAAAAGTGGAAAATTAGGATGGTACCACGGCGAAAGTCGTTCCTAGGGGAACGCTTTTTTATTTTAAGGAGTAATAAAATGAACCAATTTAATCAAATTAGAGACGAGGCCTTAGCAAAACTTAATGCGGCGCTGACGCTTACTGAACTCGAAGAAATTCGTCAAGTTTACCTTGCGAAAAAAGGCATTTTAACGGGACTTATGGCCCAACTTAAGGATTTAGATCCAGCGGCTAAAAAAGACTTTGGTCAGGGCGTCAATGCCCTTAAAAATGAACTGGAAGTGGCCTTTAATGATAAACTCAGTCGTCTCGAAGCGGCCGAACTTTCAAAAAAACTCGCCGCCGAAACGATTGACATTACCTTACCGGGAAGGACGTTTAAAACCGCCCCACAACACCCTTTTCATTTAATTAAAGATGAAATCACAGATATCTTTTTAGGAATGGGCTATAAAGTGGCAGAAGGCTTTGAAGTGGAAGAAGATTACTTCAATTTTACGCTTTTAAATATGCCCGAAAATCACCCTGCCCGCGATATGCAAGATTCGTTTTATATTAACCAAAACACGTTACTAAGAACACATACCTCACCAGTGCAAGCCCGTGAGATGCAAAAACATAAAAATACCCCGCTCCAAATTATTAGTCCCGGCAAAGTCTTTCGCCGCGATGACGATGATAATACCCATTCCCATCAATTTGGCCAAGTCGAAGGACTTGTTATTGCGCCGGGATTATCACTTGGCAATTTGAAAGCAACGCTTGATTTATTTGTTAAGAAAATGTTTGGACCGAAACGTGAAATTCGCTTCCGCTCCAGTTACTTTCCGTTTACCGAACCAAGTGTTGAAGTTGATGTGAGCTGTCACGAATGTAACGGAAAAGGCTGTGCGACATGCAAAGGCACAGGATGGATTGAAATCCTCGGTGCCGGTATGGTGAATCCGCGCGTTTTAACGATGAACGGTTATGACGCGGAAGTCTTTACGGGATTTGCCTTTGGTATTGGCATAGAACGGGTCGCGATGTTACGATTTGGGATTGATGATATTCGACGCTTTTATCAAAACGATGTCCGCTTCCTTGAAGGATTCCCAAAGCGGTAGGAGGATGTTATGTTCGTATCAAGAAACACATTAGAACAATATATTAGTTTAACCGGGATTAGCGATCAAGAAATTGCCACCCGGCTGACCTTTGCTGGGATTGAAGTGGAGGATTTTTATCCGCTTGCACGCGCTAGTCATTTAATCATTGGTCATGTTATTAAAACAGAAAAATTAGAGGGAAGTGACCATTTATCGCACTGTCTTGTCGATCTTGGCCCTGCCGTGGGTCATAAACAAATCGTTTGTGGGGCGCCTAATGTTCGCGCTGGATTAAAAGTGATTGTCGCGCAAGTCGGTGCAGTCCTACCTGAAGTCGTTATAAAAAAAGCTGTGATTAAGGGCGTTCCGAGTGAAGGCATGATTTGCTCCTTAAAAGAGCTTGGGGTCAAAGATGAACTACTTTCACCCGAAGACATTAACGGCATTCATGAATTACCGCTTGATGCCCCAACTGGATCAGTGGAAGTCCTTGAATACCTTGGTTTAGCGGATACGATTTTTGATTTGAAGCCACTTGCGAATCGTCCCGATATGCTTGCGATTTATAATATTGTCCGGGAACTGGGTGCCTTATTTGAACGGGCCTACAACCTTCCGAGCTATGAAAATAGTGCCGATTTTAAAACCGCATTAACGCTTGACGTTAAAACGGATAAAGTGCCCGCTTTTGCCTTATGCGAAGTCAAAGGTCTTACGATTGGACCGTCACCAGCTTGGCTCCAAATGTTTCTTAAAAAGCATGGCCAACGCCCGGTGAACCACATCGTTGATATTGGTAACTACGTGATGCTCATGACCGGACGGCCCCTCCATATGTATGATCTTGACCGCACGGTTGGTCATCATTTTGTGGTGAGTGATGATACGTCGTTTTCCTTTGTCGCGCTTGACGAAAAAACATATGCTTTAAAACCAGGCGATCAAGTGATTCATAATGGCCAAGAAGTCCTTTGCCTCGGTGGGGTAATGGGCGCCTTAGGTTCAGCAGTGACAGAACAAACATCGCGAATTGCCATTGAAGTGGCGCTCTTTGATGGCGCGCAAATTCGCCAAACCGTGACCCGTCTCAACTTACCAAGCGAAGCGAGCAGTCGCTTTAGTAAAGGGGTTAATCCGCATAATATGAATGAAGCGATGGCGCTTGCACTCCATCTCATTAAACAAGAAAACCATACTGCCAAGGTAAGTCAACTTGTCACATACCAAAAAGAAATGCCAGCAAGTATCCCGCTGATCTTTAATTATGAAAAAATAAATGAATTACTCGGTACGACTTTTTCTCGTGACGAAATGGTCGATACCTTAAAGCGCCTTGATATTGTTGTGGCCGATGATAACCGCGTAACCCTCCCTTCTTATCGCCAAGATATGACAAGTGGTGCAGATTTAGCAGAAGAAATTATTCGGGTCCTTGGCTTTAGTCATATTCATGAAGCCCTTCCTCGGTTAGTCACCACTTTAGGGGAATATGATGAGGTCCAAAAGGCGCGCTATGATATTCGAAAACTATTACGGAATATTGGCCTTTATGAAACACTCAGTTATACCCTTGTGAGTGAAGCACAAACGAAAATGTTTACCTATTTAAATCAAGATTGTCCGCTAACCCTTGAACATCCAATGACCCCGTTACGGGCGTATTTACGAACCAACCTCCTGCCAAGTCTTTTGGAAACGGTTAGCTATAATGTCAGTCGCCAAGCCAAAGACTTTGCTCTTTTTGAAGTGAGCAATGTAACCAGTCAATCCTATCACGGTGAACATTTAGTGTTTGCCTTTTATGGGAGTGAAAAGATTATTGGCGAGTTAGTGAAACGGCCCTATGATTTTAGTGATGCCAAAGGGGTCATCGTGATGATCCTTGATTACTTAGGGATTAATGAATCACGTTATGATGTGGTTCCCAACATAAAGTTTATTGAAGGACTCCATCCTGCCCAAAGTGCGCTTCTTAAAGTCGCTGGTAAAATTGTCGGGGTCTTTGGTAAACTCCATCCCACCAGTCAAAAAGATCTCGGTCTTAATGAAGCAACTTACGTCGGCGAAATTGATTTTGGGACGTTAATCCAACTCAAAACAAGTCGCCAAAAAGTAACCCCACCATCGCGCTTCCCATTTGTGAGTCGGGATTTAGCGTTGCTGGTTGATCATCAAGTAAGTGTTGGTGAACTCCAAAAGGTCATTAAGAGTGCCGGCGGTAAATTAGTTGTTGCGGTTCAAGTCTTCGACGTCTATACAAAGTTAGTGGCGACACCGGAGAAAAAGTCAGTGGCAATCAAAATTAACTTACAAGATAGTGAGAAGACCTTAGTTGAAGCTGATATTAAAAAGACGATGGAAACGATCGTCGAAAGTCTTAAAAATAAACTCAATGCGGAGGTACGCAGTTAATGAAAATTAGAATCGCCAATGGCGTTAAGCTTCATCAAGTCGTCAAAGGGATGATCGATTTAAGTCAAGCTGACTTTAGTGCCAATTATTCACTTAAAGGTATTAAGCCATTTGAACTCACGGTCGCCTTTGATACCTTTACTGAAGTCGTAGAGGCCCATCTTAGCGCCACCGTGGTCGTTACCCTTGAATGTGCCTATACGCTTGAACACTTCGAGCAAGAAATTATTTTAGATGAAGAACTTTGTTTTAATTTCACGGATCCCGAAGTGGAACTTGAAAGTGATGATTGCTTTTATGAGAAAGGTCCCGATATTGAACTTGATCATTATGCCTTTGCTTTAATCCTTAGTTATATCCCGCTTAAAGTTGTTAAACCAGGGGCGACCTTACCAACGAGTGGCACAGATTATGATGTCTTAACTGAAGAAGAATTTAGTGCCAAGAAGCAAACGGTTGGCGATGAATTTGATGATGTGCTCAGTCAACTTGATGTCGATGATGAATAAATTATGGCCATCAAATCAAAATAAAGAAGGGTTCGCCCTTCTTTTTTTATTTTAGGTGCGTTTTTTGTTTACAACAATCAGGCGTTTGCGTATAATGTAATTAACAAAGTGGGAGAAAGTGGGAGATGAAATTTTTTGGCACCTATTACCATAACTTAGACGCCAAAGGACGCCTTGTCGTTCCAGCTCGCTTTCGGGATGCATTAAAAGATCTTAAAAAACTTTATATCTTACAGGGTTTTGAAGGTTCAATCAGTGTTTATCCCGAAGAAGCCTACCTAAAAGAAATTGCCACCCTTGATCAATTAAACTATAAAGATACTAACGCCCGGGCTTATGTCCGCACCATGTATGCAAGCATTGAAGAACTCGAAGTTGATAATGCTGGCCGCATTACCTTAAGTGTCCGAGTGCTCCGTAAATATAACTTAAGCACAAACGTCATTGTCATCGGCGTCGGCGATCATCTCGAAATTTGGGATGAATCCGCTTATGAAGCTTATGAAGCAAACGCTCGCGAAAACCTTGAGACGATTGCCCAAGGCTTAAAGGAGAAAGATCATGTCTAATCACGAACCGGTCTTACTCCATGAAGTCATTGCTAACTTACCGCTCAAAAAAAATGGTGTTGCAGTTGACTTAACCCTTGGCCGTGGTGGTCATGCCCGCTTGCTCTTAGAAAAATTAACCACCGGTCATCTCTACGGATTTGACCAAGATATGACCGCCCTTAATGAAGGCCGACTCGTGCTTGAAAAAGTACGGCCAAACTTCACCTTAGTGCACGCTAACTTCAAAGATTTCAAGACAAAGTTAGAAGCCTTAGGGGTTAAGGGTGCCGACGCGATTCTCCTTGATCTCGGTGTTAGTAGTCCCCAATTCGATGTGGGTGAACGCGGGTTTAGTTACCGCTTTGACGCCCCGCTAGATATGCGGATGGATCAAACAAATAATGAATTAACAGCTGAGAAGATTGTCAATGATTACAGTGAAACGCATCTTAAAGAAATCTTCTACAAATACGCCGAACATCCGTTTAGTGCCAAAATTGCCCGTAAAATTGCGGAATATCGCTTAACAAAACGGATTCAGACGACCTTCGAACTAGTCGAGATTATCAAAAGCGCCTTACCTGCGAAAGAGTTACGGAAAAAAGGCCATCCGGCGAAAACAATCTTCCAAGCCTTGCGCATTGAAGTCAATGATGAACTCTACGTTCTTAGTGAAGTGCTTGATCGGGCCGAAGAATTCTTAAATGTAGGTGGTCGGCTTGCGGTGATCACCTTCCATAGTCTCGAAGATCGGATTGTCAAACAAAAATTTAAAACGTTATCCTCACCCCGTGAAGATAAACATCCCTTCGCTCTACCGACGCCTGAAGATGAACCGCGGTTTAAGTTGGTGACGAAAAAGCCAATTATCGCGACACCTGAAGAAAATGAACGTAATCCCCGCGCCACAAGCGCAAAACTTCGTATCATCGAAAAAAGGAGGAACTAACGATGAGAGACAAATTATACAAAACGAACAAAAAGGTCGGATTCTACCGCGCCCGTAATACGCTGATGGCGATTGTTTTTCTCGCGATTAGTGCGGCTGCATTAACTCTTCCTTACCGTTATGTGGCGCAAGCCATTAACGCTTACCAAGAAAAAGGTGAAGATGTCGTGCTTGACAGCGTGGTCGTTGAACCTTTAGTTGTTGAACCGCATCGTATCTAGCTTATTCCCTTGCCTTAGTGAACGCATCCCCTATCCCTATTTTCACTAAGGCTTTTTTATTAAAACGTTAAAATATGAAATAAATGTCCTTGCAATTGTTATTCGTGACTAATTATTGTAAAATAATTACATTATTGGAGTAAAAGATGGATAAGACAATTAACACGCTCGAAATTTCCGCAAGCGCGGTCAAACTCGTCGTTGGCTATGAACTCGATGGCCAACCCATTGTTTTATATGCGAATAAAATCGGTTTAAATGGCGCGATTGTGAATGGAGAGATCATGATTCAAGATCAAATCATCCAAGCCCTGAAAACCTTAGTTGCTGATGTCCAACAAAGTATTGGTCACACCATTAGTGAAGTGGTGATTGCCCTCCCGACGATTGATTTTGAAGTCTTCCGCGGGACGCAAACAACGAATACGCTGGCGAATAAAATTGACCGCATTGATATCAAAAACATCATGGCTTTATTTCGAAAAAACCGGGTTGATCCAAGTAAAGTGATTGTCGCTATTTTACCGCAAGTTTTTAAAACAGACAGCGAACAAACCTACCGCATTTTACCTTTAGGGGAAGTCAGTAATACCTTAACCGTCGAAGCGTTTCTTCATGTGTTACCGCTTTGGATTTATAACACCTATATTGATGTTGTGACGAAAGCGGGATTAAAGGTCGCTAAAGTTTACGCTGATAAGTATGCCTTAACTGAACTCTTAAATAATCCAGGCACGGCCACGAACACGTATTTCCTGGTCGACTTTGGGGCCAAAGCAACGTCGATTACGTTTGTGAGTAATCATAATCTATATTTTTCACGTCTTATTAACGAAGGAAGCGATGATTTAACCTACTTACTCGCCCAAAAGTTTGGGCTTGAAATTAAAGAAGCGGAACGTCTTAAAAAAGACTTCGGGCTAGATAACCGCAGCATGAATATTAATTTCCCTTTAGCGGAGGGCATTAACGAAAAAGGCGAACAAACAAAAATATATTTGAGTGATATTTACTTAACGTGTAAAGAATTTCTGGAAACCCACCTCCAAAAAGTCATCAATGAAATTAAAGTTGTTGGTAAAACGCAAAATATCCCGTCGCTTAATAAATATCCGCTCCTCTTTGTCGGTGGCGGAAGTGCCATCTACAACTATGAATCGGTAATTGCCAGTGATAAATCATTTCCCGATAAATACATCGTTAAACTCGATACAATTGGCGCCCGTGACTTATGCTACGCTGTTAATTTAGGTCTCATAAAAGCATTTACGAAATATACCCAAGATATCGGTGATGAAAAGATGAGTATTGGGTCACTAACAAGGAGTTAAGGTATGATTGGAACACAAGATTTAGATAATTTTGAGCCCGTTGCCCGTATTGTGGTCATTGGCGTTGGAGGCGCTGGAAATAACGCTGTCAACCGCATGATTGATGACCAAATTGATAGTGTTTCCTTTTGGGTCGCGAACACCGATAAACAAGCGTTAGCCACCTCGAAAGCTAAAAACCGCATCGTCCTTGGTGAAGAATTTACCCATGGTCTCGGTGCCGGGGGTGAACCTATTGTTGGCCGCAAAGCAGCAGAAGCCAGTCGCAAAGAAATTGAAAAAATCGTTACCGGCGCAGATCTCGTCTTTATTGCAGCCGGGATGGGCGGCGGAACCGGCACTGGGGCCGCACCTATTATTGCCGAAATTGCCAAAGAAGCAGGCGCCTTAACGATTGCCATTGTCACCCGGCCCTTTACCTTTGAAGGCAAACGGCGGATCGCCAATAGCGTTGAAGGACTTAATAATTTAAAAGAAATCGTTGATTCAATTATCGTTGTTAGTAATGATAAACTCCTCATTACTGGCGGGAACTTACCGATTGCTCAAGCCTTTGGCGAAAGCGATAAAGTGTTAGCGCAAAGCGTCAAAACCGTTGTCGATCTCATTCTTGTACCCGCTGTTATTAATCTTGACTTTGCCGATGTCCGGAACACCCTTAGTAATAGCGGTATTGCCCTCATTGGCTTTGGCATGGGCAAAGGCAAAACGAAAGCCAAAGACGCTGCCCAAACGGCAATTAATTCGCCCCTACTTGAAGCCAGTTTACAAGGGGCCCGGAAAGCGATTATTGCCGTGACTTGCGGCTCGAATGTTTCGCTTTTTGAAGCGCAAGAAACGGTCAATGAGATTGTTGAAACAAGCGGCTCAAATCTTGACGTTAAATTTGGGGTCGCTCTTAATGAATACTTAGAAGATTCGATTATTGTGAGTGTCATTGCGAGTGATTTTGAAGAGCAATATGATTTCACCAGTACGCCAAGTTTAGATAAACCGGCGAACCCGACCCGGACAAAAATCGAACCAGCGGTTGAAGAAGATGATGACTTCCTCCCTGTTTTCCTTAAAGAATTAGAAGATAAAGAAGAAAATTAATCACATATTATACAATTTGTGTATAATAGGAACGAAATCGGACGAAGACACGATTAGGATGGTCTCATTGTTAGCGACTAAGGAGTTGGTGCAAGCCTTAGAATGATCCCTCTTAATTATCCCTTCTGAGTGGCATCATGAACGTTTAGTAGTGATGCTCGGCTAAACCTCCCGTTATGAGGACTTGAGCGCTAGCATGTCTAGAAGATAGGTGGTACCACGGTAATGCGTCCTATCCTAGACTTTTTTTATTAAAGGAGAAGCAAGATGATCGAACTTAAAAATACCTTACTTATGCCAAAAACTGGTTTTGAAATGCGCGGGAACTTGACGCAAAAAGAGCCGTTAATTTTAAAGCGGTGGCAAGAGATTGACTTATATCAATTAATGCTCAAACAAAACGAAGGCAAACCTTTCTTCGTTCTCCATGATGGGCCCCCGTATGCAAATGGGAGCATCCATAGTGGCCATATGCTTAATCGCAACCTTAAAGATTTTGTCGTGCGGATGAAAAGCATGCAAGGCTATAAGACGCCTTTTATCTTTGGTTGGGATACGCATGGTTTACCGATTGAAAACCAAGTGACCAAGAGTGGCGTGAACCGTAAAGAAATGAGCGTCGCGGCCTTCCGTGAACTATGTGAAGCATATGCTTACAAGCAAGTCGAGATGCAAAAAGCCCAAATTAAACGGCTTGGGATTGTCGGCGACTATGATAATGCCTATTTAACTCTGACCAAAGACTTTGAAGCAAGTGAACTTGAAGTTTTCAAAATGATGGCGTTAAAAGGTCTTATTTATCGCGGTCTTAAACCAGTCCATTGGTCACCAAGTAGCGAAACCGCGCTGGCGGAAGCTGAAATTGAATACCAAGATGTGACAAGTGACGCGATCTATGTCGCGTTTACGGTTACTAAAGGAAATCGCGTGATCGCTCCTGGCGTCAAGTTTGTTATTTGGACCACAACCCCATGGACCCTTCCTGCGAACCTCGCGATTTCAGTTCATCCACGCTTTACTTATGGTCTTTATGATAGTGCGGTCGGTCAAGTCATCTTACTGCCAGAACTTGTTGACCAAGTCGCCAAAGAAACGAATCTTACCTTTAATCTCCTTAAAACTTTTAAAGGAAGTGAACTTGATTTAATCGAAACTAAACACCCTTTATTTGACCGTAACTCGCTTGTCATTAATGGTGATCATGTCACGAGTGAAACTGGAACCGGAGCCGTGCATACTGCCCCTGGTCACGGGATGGAGGACTTTATCGTTGGGCAAAAATATGGTCTTGACGTTTTATGCCCCGTTAATGAACGTGGGGTCTTTACCGCTGAAGCGGGTCCTTATGAAAATCTATTTTACTTAAACGCTAATCCGATTATTTTAGAAGACCTCCAAAAAGTCGGAGCGTTATTAGCCCATACGAAAATTACGCATAGTTACCCGCATGACTGGCGGACGAATAAACCGCTTATCTTCCGGGCGACGCCGCAATGGTTTGCCTCGATTAATCCGATTCGTGAACAGCTTTTAAACGAAGTCACGAAGGTGAAATGGTATCCAAGTTGGGGTGAAGGCCGGATTTCAAATATGATTCGTGATCGCGGTGATTGGACAATTAGTCGGCAACGGGTGTGGGGTGTCCCAATCCCCATTCTTTATCATGAAGATGGTACTCCGATTATTGAAGAAGCTGTTTTTGACCATATTATCGCTTTAATCCGTGAACATGGTTCGAATATTTGGTTTGAAAAAGATGCGCGTTTCTTTTTACCAGAAGGCTATCATAACCCCCTTTCTCCAAACGGAAACTACACCAAAGAAGTTGATATTATGGACGTCTGGTTTGATAGTGGCACGAGTGCCTATCATACCCTTAATAAACACGGTTTACCGTTCCCGGCTGATCTTTATCTTGAAGGGAATGATCAATATCGTGGTTGGTTTAATAGTTCATTAACGACCAGTGTTGCTGCAGTCGGTAAAAGTCCTTATAAGACAGTGGTCACCCACGGCTTTGTAGTCGATGAAAAGGGCGAAAAAATGTCGAAATCAAAAGGGAATACCCTTGATCCAAGTAAATTAGCCAATGAATATGGCGCGGATATTTTAAGACTATGGAGTGCTAGTATTGATTATCAAGAAGACGCCCGTTTAAGCGTTGATCTTTTAAAACAAACAAGTGAAACGTACCGCAAGATTCGTAATACCTTTAAATTCATGTTAGGTAATCTCCCAAGTGTTGACGAAAGTGCTGAAGAATTAATGGCTTTAGAAAAAGCCCCAACTGCCCTTGTCGATACATGGATGATCGAAAAACTTAAAAAAGTCGTTGCGAAGATGGTTGCTTCTTATAATGATTATGATTTTGGCAGTGCTTTAACTTACCTCATGAATTTTGTCACGAATGAGTTAAGTAGTTTTTATCTCGACATCACAAAAGATATTCTCTACTGTGAAGCTAAAGATAGCCCACGCCGCCAAAGTGTGGTCACGACGCTTTACACGATTACAAAAACGTTATTACCGCTTATTGCCCCCATCTTAGCGTTTACCGCTGAAGAAATTTACACATTCTTCCCAACCCTTACCCGCCAAGCAAGTGTGCATCTTTTAAGTTTCCCAAGGGTCCTTCCGTATGACGAAAGCGCCGTCGAAAGCTTTGACCATTTCCTTGATGTCCGCAGTGAAGCCAATGCCGTCATCGAAAATGCACGCAAAGCCGCCTTACTTGGCAGCAGTCAAGAAGGGTCGCTCACCATTAATGAAAACTATCAATCGCTTGAACAAAATATTAAGCAACTGGATAAAGCTGAATTATCACGGCTCTTTATCGTAAGCGATGTCACGCTTGGCAGTCGCTTCGAAGTTAAAAAACATCAAGGTCATAAATGCCCACGATGCTGGAATTATCATGATGAACTCGTGTCGGTTGGTGACCATGAACTTTGTGCTCGCTGTGCGGCCGTGGTTAAAACCTATGAATAAATTTAAAACGCTTTTAAAAACCTTCTTTTTCTCTTGGACCTGGCTTTTAATCCCGCTTTTAATCCTTGATCAAGGGACCAAAATGTGGGCCTATAACGCGCAATGGCAACTCACTCTTATTCCTAACTTTCTCCATTTAACTTATGTCCGTAATACAGGGGCCGCTTGGAGTTTATTTAGCGGTAATATGCCATTACTCGCCGTTATCAGTGCGGTCGTTGGTTCAGTCGTTATTGGCATCCGCATTTACTACCGCAAGCAACTTTCATCGCTCAAGAAGATTCTCTTAGCCGTTATTTTAGCCGGGGCGTGGGGTAATTTTATTGACCGCGCTTTCTACAAGGCCCTCCTCGGGACTGAAGGGGTGGTGGATTTTATTCACTTCCAATTTGGGAATTATCATTTCCCAATCTTTAATGTCGCCGATATTTGTGTTACTCTTGGTATCTTAAGTTTAGCGACGATTATGATTCTTGAAGATTATAAAATTATCAAACCGAAAGCGCCAAAAGAAGGTGAAACCCATGAATAAAACGATTTTAATTCCCGAAAGTGAAAAAGGGAAACGGATTGATGTTGTGCTCGCTGAGCTTTTAGGCCTTCCCCGTGCCCAAGTGCAAAAGTCAATTAAAGAAGAACTTGTCCTTCGCGGCGAGCTCGCGCTTAAAGCGAGTTACAAAGTAAGTGGTGGCGAAACGGTGACTTATTCGGATGTTTCAATGACCACTGATGACCTTGTTCCTTATGAAATGAAACTTGATATTCTTTATGAAGATGAGTATTTACTTGTGATTAATAAGCCCGCCGGTTTAGTCGTTCATCCAAGCTTTGGTCATAAAGATGACACGCTTGTTAATGCTCTTATTGCCCGCCAAGGACCATTAAGCGATATTAATGGTGCGTTTCGTCCAGGCATTGTCCATCGGCTCGACAAAGAAACCAGTGGCCTCCTTGTCGTCTGTAAAAATAATGATGTTCATACAAAGGTGGCAAAGCTATTAAAAGACCGCAAGATGAAGCGCCACTATTTAGCGCTTGTTGTTGGCGCCCTTCACGAAGATGCTGGGGTGATTAAAACCTATTTGGCCCGTAGCAAAAAGAACTACCAAAAAATGGAAAATACCCCAAGTACTGGTAAACTAGCGATAACACATTTTAAAGTACGTGCCCGTTATGAAGGTTATATGCTTTTAGATGTTGAACTTGATACGGGACGGACCCACCAAATTCGCGCCCATATGGAATTTTTAAATACCCCGGTTGTCGGTGATCGCCTTTATGGGACTAATAATTTAAAACTCTATAAAGAAGGGCAATTACTTCATGCTGCACGACTTGTCTTCCCGCATCCATATACAGGTCAAATGATTGATGTGAGCGCCCCACTACCCGCGTATTATGAAAATGTGATTAAGCGTCTGGAAAAAGATCTTTAAAATTTCGAAAATTATGTTTAGTAATGGCCCGAAGGTTACTTGGGCCATTTTTCTTTAAAAAATCACGGGCAAATTGGTCAACGATGGCACCTGCCCCGAGCGGAATCGTCGTATGAAAGCGATTATTTAAGGCGGCCATTTCTAAAAGAAAATAATAGCGGGCGAGGACACTGGCAGTTGCAATCGCAAAACTATTACGCTCACCGTCGGCCAGAAGAATAACATCACCTTGTGTCATCCCTCTTATATATGTCTGATAAAGTTTATCTGAGGTGAATTTATCAAGATAGAGGCCACCGCTATAGTTTTGTTTACGGGCCAAGGTAAGCAGTACATTTTGATGAAGCATAGCTTTAATTTTATTCATATTGTAGCCAGCGCTAATAAGTTCATTATATTTTGGATTGAGGACAATGTTTTTGGCGTGCGGGACAAGGTTAATAAGTGCGGCACCCATCATTCTTATTTTTTGATCATCCATTTTCTTGGAGTCTTGAATATCATAGGGCGCAAGTTTACTCGCAATCGTGTCATCAACATATGCGCTTACCACAACAAGAGGACCAAAAAAGTCGCCAAATCCAACTTCATCACTCCCAATATGGGGTAACGGAATCTTAGTAGCGACAGTCCCGCTCTCGACGCTATTTGAGGATGTGATGTACGACTTTAAAAGCGTAAGATAAGTATCTCCGCGATAGATCCCTTTGTACGGTTTATTCTTTGTATTATCGTAGATGATTAATTCTTCTTGATTGTTTCGAAAATGAAAAAGAATGTAGGCGCCCGTATTTTGATGAAGCGGTAAGTTTATCTTTGAAAGTACGTGATTTAAAGCGTGGCGCGGGATTTCTAATTTCGTTTCTATCATAGTCATATTTTAACATACGTTCATGCTAATTACATTATTTACCCGATTGTTATCATTAATGATAAAATAGAGGCATGAATATTTATGAACTCCTCGAATTTAGTAAAATTGTCGAACAAGTAAAGTACTTTACGAAGACGGAACGCGGCGGAATTTTCGCAAGTCAAATAACGAGTTATGAGACGCGTGAAGAAGCAGAAGCGGCCCTCGCCCTGGTGAGTGAAGCCGATGTCATCTTAACGCGCTTTGGTGCCCTGCCACTCAGTCAAAGTCATGACCTTAGTCCCATTATTGATTCGGGGAAAAGAGGAAATATCTTAACCCCACATGACTTTTATCTCATAAGTGCGGATATTTTAAACATGATGAAAGTGGATCAGTACTTAAAAGATAAACTCAGTGGTGCCCCTTTATTAAAAAATATGCTTGGCCGTGAACTTGATTTATCCTTTTTAGCAAAAGCGATCGAAAAGGTTATTACCCCTAATCTACTTGTTAAAGATACGGCGAGTAGTAATCTCGCGCGGATTCGGAAAAGCATTGCATCAAGTGAAGACCGCTTGACGAAAGCAGCGAATAGTCTTTTATCTCGTTACGGATCGATCTTGGCTGAGCCCCTCATTACAAAACGGGAAGGTCACTTCGTCATCCCAGTGAAAACCGTCCATAAGAATAAGGTCGATGGCATCATCTATGATATTTCTAATTCAGGACAAACGATCTTTATTGAGCCAAGTGAAATCGCTGCCTTTAATAATACGCTGATTAGTTATCAAAATGATGAAATCATTGAAATTAATACGATTTTGCGGGCTTTAACGACGGAAGTACTCGGTTACGAATCACAAATATTAAATAATAATATACTCCTTGCTGAAATTGATTTAATTTTTGCTAAGGCACAATATGGACAAAAAATCAACGGTCTTATTCCTACTTTTCAGTCAACCCTTGGCCTCTTTTTTCATGAAGCCCGTCATCCCCTAATTGATCCGGCGGTGGTCGTCCCAAATACCTTTAACCTGAGTGACACCCAATATATTATCGTCATTAGCGGACCAAACGCCGGCGGGAAAACGGTCGCTTTAAAAACGATGGGATTACTCGTCTTAATGGCAAAAAGTGGACTAATGTTACCGGTTAGTACGCCGCCCCGTTTATATTTTTATCATAACGTTCACGCGAGCATTGGTGACGAACAAAGCCTTAGCCAAAATCTGTCAACTTTTAGTAGTCATGTCAAGCGCATTGGTCAAATTCTTGATCAAGCG
This sequence comes from uncultured Staphylococcaceae bacterium, assembly GCA_964410505.1. GTDB lineage: Bacteria > Bacillota_I > Bacilli_A > RFN20 > CAG-826 > UBA1361. Next base: position 23,340 of record CAYPGR010000006.1, on the reverse strand, counting down.
ACAACAGACGACTTAGTGCTTCTCGATGAACTTGCCACTGGGACAAGTCCTGAAGAAGGCGAAGCGCTCGCCCTGGCAATTACTGCATATCTACTTAATCACCACATCAGTGCCGTTATCTCAAGTCACTATAGTCGCCTCAAAGAATTTGCCTACAAGAGTGAAGGCATCATTAATGCCTCGATGGCGTTTGATGAACAAAAGTTATCGCCACTTTATCAATATCACGAGAATGTTCCCGGCCGTTCCTATGGACTCGTCGTCGCCAAACGCTTTGGTATTCCTAAAACCGTAATTGAAGAAGCGAATCGTTACCTCAGTAAAGGGGTGTATGATTTTGAAACGACGATCGGTAAATTACGTTATGAGATTTCGCTACTTGAGAAAGAAAAAATAGCACTCAATCAAGAAAAACAAACCGTCAAAGAAAAAGAAGCAGCACTTAATAAAGAATTATCGCGCATGCTGGATGAAAAAAATAAATTTAGTGCCGAACGGAATGAACGGCTGAAGGAAGAAATTGGAGAAGCCCTTAAAACGCTTGACCAATTAGTCAAGGGTGCACTTCAAACCGGCGGCAAAGCACATGAAATGATTGAACTCCGCAAAGAAGTCGCTAATTTACTAGAAAAAGAAGAAGAATTAAACGCGGATAGTGAAGATGATTTTGAAATCGGCGATTTTGTCGAGATTAAAAGTCTTCATATGCGCGGCGAAATAACCCAATTTAGAAATGATCAATATACGATTATGCTTCGAAGTGGCAAACATCTTAAAGCGACCAAACAAGAATTAAAGATGGCGACCAAACGGCCGAAAGAAACCGTTAAGCCGGTGGTGGTAACTGATTTTGACGCGAAAGTCGATCAAGTGAAACCGGAAATTAATGTCATTGGGATGCGGGTCGACGAAGCCTTAAATGCGATTCGGCCGTATCTTGATCGTGCTTTACTGAAGCGTTACCCAAGTGTCCGGATTATTCACGGCTTTGGCACCGGCACCTTACGGCGCGCGATTCATGAGTATCTAAAAACTGTGAATTATGTTACAAAGTTTACCCCCGGAGGACAATTTGACGGTCAAGGTGGGGCAACGATCGTCTATTTTGAATAATGAACCAAGAACTAAGCTTTTTAATTGATAATTTAAACACCAAACCAGGTGTCTATTTGATGTTTGATAAACATGGGAAGATTATATATATAGGTAAAGCGAAAAACTTAAAAGCGCGCGTGAGCCAATATTTTACCCGGCCTCAAGTCGGGAAAGTACGGGCGATGGTCAAACATATTGTCCGTTTTGAAACAATTGTCACCAATAGTGAAAAAGAAGCGTTTATTTTAGAGTTAAAACTGATCCAAACCCATTATCCACGTTATAACATCATGCTGAAAGATGACAGTCATTATCCTTATATTGCCGTAACGAAAGTAGGGGATCCTGTCGTCAGTATTGAAAGACGTGCCACCAATCCGAATCTCACCTATTTTGGACCCTTCCCCGCGAGTCAAAAGGCGTATCAAATTGTCGACTTAATTAATAAGATTTTTAAAACCAAAAAATGTAAAGGCCACCATAAAACACCGTGCTTTTACTATCACCTTGATCAATGTCTTGGGTATTGCTTTAAAGAGGTGAGTGAAGAAGATATAGAAGTGGTCCGCAGTCAAGTGTTAACCTTTTTAAACGGTAAAGATAATACGACTTTAAGACGGTATGAAGCGCTCATGAAAGAAGAAAGCAGTAAGCTTAATTTCGAGAAAGCAAATGACTATAAAACGATCGTAAATGCGATTAAGCATGTTTACACGGAACAACACGTTGAACTGAGTAGTAAGATTGACGCCGATGTGATTGCTTTTAGTGTCGTTGAAGACTTAATTGGTCTTAATGTTGTTTCCTACCGTAAAGGTATTTTGTTATCACAACAATTTGAAGCACTTAATGCCTTTGGGGATGTTAATGAACAAGTGGTAACGATTCTTGGTCAATACTATGAACATCGCCTGGTCCCCGTTAATATCATTTTAGGTAGTTCGTATATCGGGGAAGAACTAAGTCTTCTATATCCGGCAAAGATTATTGTACCTACCCGCGGCCAACACCTCGAACTCTTAAATCGGACTTACCAAAATGCAAGTGAACTATTATCGAAATATTTACTCTTTCATCAACAACTAAATGCTGAAAACGAACTCCTTGACGAATTAGGAAAAGTCTTAGATATCCCTTATCCTCGTCATATCGAACTTGTTGATATAGCCCATCTTTCAGGTGAAGAAGCGATTGGGGTCGTGGTCACCTTTATTAATGGGCGGCCGTTTAAAAAACTTTACCGAAAATATAACATCACGAGTGAGAATAAGTTTGATGACTATAATAACATTCGAGAAGTTTTAACTCGGCACTACACGCGGAAAGTAAAAGAAAACCAAACCCTTGCCGACCTCCTTATTATTGACGGTGGGAAAGGGCAACTTGGCATTGCGGAGGAGGTCGTCACAGCATTAAAGCTTCCGCTCCATTACGCTGGGCTTGTTAAAAACGACAAACACCAAACTCGCGGTCTCATTACGAAAGATGAACCATTAGACTTACCGCGTAATCTTTTAACCCTCCTCGCCTCAATGCAAGAAGAGGTCCACCGCTTTGCGATTATGAGTCACCGCGCGAAGCGAAGTAAAGCCACTTACGCCAGTATGCTTGACGGGATCAAGGGGCTTGGGAAGAAAAGACAACATATATTACTTAAAACATACCTCTCCGTTGACGCTTTAAAACATGTTTCTCTTGAAGAACTAACGCAAATTATCCCGAAAGAGGTCGCAATCGCACTATTAGAAAAATTAAATGCGTGATAACGATGTCAACATTTGCATGAAACCTCAAATTACGCTAAAATGTTTTGCGTGTCCCGGTAGCTCAGTCGGATAGAGCAACAGCCTTCTAAGCTGTGGGTCGGGCGTTCGAATCGCTCCCGGGACGCCATTTATGAACTAAAATTATGCTACACATAGATGTAGCATTTTCTTTTAGGTGCCAAATACAGTTTTTTACCTTTAATCTATAACTTGGACAAGTGTAAAGGTAATGGTAAAATGAGTCTTAATTAACTAAATATGAAATGAGGATTATCGATAAAAAAAATATTAACATCCATTTTTACTTTAGGAATCATGCTTTCTCTTGTTAGTTGTGGTTATAATAGTCGTTACATAGCTTATGCCGTCGTTCATTTCGGGGATAGTCTTGATCAAGAACGGATTGTATTTGGTGACAAATATACGATGAATTATCAAAGTTCCACCGTTTATCACTATGATAAAAGGAAGAAGTCAATTCAAATTCAACCAAGCAAAAATGGCAACATTATTTTTATGTCGACGCCACTTGGACTTCTATAAAATCATTTGAATCTATTGGAAACCGAATGGTTTATTATATTGAAAATGAAGGTTTCATATATAAATTTATTCCTATTAACGATTCAGAGATTGAAGTAAACAAGTTTATTGTTCACAAACCTTTTATGTCCTCGATAATTATTGAGGAGATCTATGTCATTAATGTCAACGATATAGAAGCCTTTGATTTTAGCTATAAAATTGAGGATCTATCGTAAAGGGCTGGTATTTGCTAATCAACAATTTTCGTAATACTATTCTCTTTTCCACTGTGCTTATCATCCTCTAACGCATTATAATGGTTGTAATATAATGATGAATAGAGGTTCATTCAATGAATATTAATCAAAAATTAGTAAGTTATCTCGATCAACATATCATCCCCCTTTACACGCAACTAGATAAAGCACATGGTCGTGATCATGTGCAAGCAGTCATTAAAAAATCATTTATCATCGGCGAACCGTACCATCTTAATCCTGATATGCTCTACACGATTGCCGTCTTTCATGATCTCGGGCTTTTAAAAGATCGTAATACCCATCATCTCATTGGTGGCGAGATGCTTTTTAAAGATCCTATCCTCGAGTCCTTCTTTTCGAAAGAAGAGCTTACGACGATGAAAGAAGCGGTTGAAGATCACCGCGCGAGTGCAAAAAGTGCTCCGCGCTCGATTTACGGCATGGTCATTGCCGAAGCGGACCGTGAAAGTGATGCTAAAACGGTGATTAAACGTGCGCTCTTATATCGAAAAGAAACTGGCCTCAGCTTTGACGATATCTTTCCTGATGTCCATGCTCACTTAATTGAAAAGTATGGCCGTCAAGGTTATCTTAAAGTGTGGCTTAAGACCCCGTATACGACCAAGATGCTTGAAGACATCTGGTCCCTTTTAGATGAACCGCGCAAACTAAAAAATCTTGCTTATCAAATCTACCAAAGTCTTGAAGCAAACCAAACGGATATCTTTGATTAAAGAAAGACCCCTATAAGCAAATCAGTTGTGAAATAGACCTATTACCGATAATATCTCGTAGGAGTCTACCTTGATCCTCATTTAAGGATAACGACTCGAAGGAGGAAATGATGAAAATAGAAATATGGAGTGATTTTGTCTGTCCCTTTTGTTATATCGGAAAACGTAAAATTGAACAAGCTTTAAAAGATTTTAAATATAAAGATAAAGTTGAAATTATCTTTAAGTCATATGAACTAAACCCAGAAGCCCCGCTTCATCCAGTTGGCGAAGGCTATGAAGCGTTCGCGGCAGTGAAGCGTGTCAGTATCAGTGACGCAAAGCGGATGATGGATCCCGTCAAAGATTTTGCCGCCGCTTATGGCCTTGATTATCATTTAGAAAAAACAAAGATGATGAAAACGATTACCGCCCACCGCTTAGCAAAATGGGCGCGCACCTTTAATCAAGAAGGGGCGTTAACCGAAGCGTTTATGGATGCCTATTTTACTAAAGGGGCGAACTTAGCAGATCAAGGGACCCTCTTAGGGTTAGTCGCGCAAGTCGGACTTGATCAGCAAGAAGCACTTGATGTCATCAATAGTGACCGCTATTTAGACGTCGTAGAAACTGAAATCTATGAAGCACGTCTTATTGGGGTCCGCGGCGTGCCATTCTTTGTCTTTGATCAAAAGTACGCCATTGCCGGGGCACAACCCGATGAACTCTTTATTCAAACGATTGAAAAAGCTTTTCAAGCAGCTTCGCCACTTGAAATGGTCGGTGATCCAAATGCGACGTGTAGTGTTGATGACGGCTGTGCGCCTGAATAAATCGCATCCTAAATAACTAAAAAGCCACATTTAAGTGGCTTTTTTCTTTGTTTAATTAAGTAATTATTCGACTGTAACCGATTTGGCAAGATTACGCGGCTTATCAATGTTGGTGCCAAGTTCAAGGGCGACGTAGTAAGCCAAATATTGACCGACAATGCCCATGGTTAAGGGAGACAAATAGTTTTTGGTTGTCGGCACAATAATCGCATCATCATCGCGTGATAACGATTTTGGACTAATGACATAGACATGAGCCCCGCGGGCTTTGACTTCTTCAAAGTTTGAGCGAATCGCGTCAGCAGTTAAAGGGTCACTTACAAAACCAATAACAGGGGATTCTGGACTAATGAGGGCAATTGGACCATGCTTGAGTTCACCGCCAGGGAAGGCCTCACTATGAAGATAGGTGATTTCTTTTAGTTTAAGGGAGGCTTCAAGCGCCACATCATGATCAAGGCCGCGGCCGAGGAAGTAGACGTCATGGGCTCTAGCAATCTTTTTGGCAATTTGGTGAATCATTTCTTTGTTCTCGATAATCTTTTCTTGAGCTTTAATGACACTATAGAAGTCGCTGATCGTGTTGTGATTATCACGGAGGGCAGCCAGCACTAGCGCAAATAGCGTTATTTGAGCGGTATAAGCTTTTGTTGAGGCAACCGATACTTCGTATCCGGCGTAAAGAAGAAGTGTAAAGTCGCTTAAGCGGTCAAGAGTTGAGCCTTTCGAGTTTGTAATCGTAATAATCGTATTCCCGCGTTGGCGGACAATATCAATACAGCGAATTAAATCGGCAGTTTCCCCTGATTGACTGACAAAAACGAAGACTGATTCAGGATCGGTGATATACGGGTAATACGCCCATTCGCTGGCAACGAAGACATCAGCATTTTTTGCAAAATTAAAAAGATAACGGCGGGCGATGAGACATGCATGATAGCTCGTACCGGCCGCAATAAAGACGAGCTTTGGGGCTTTCGAGACGGTTTTCATTAAGTTTTCATCAAAAAGAAATTTAGAGCCGTCATAATAGTAATCGAGTAAGCGGCGGACGACTTGGGTCGATTCTTCGATTTCTTTAAGCATATAGTGCGGATAACCTTCAAGGCCGATATCAATTTGTTCAAGTTCCCGTTCGTGGTAGGTGACTTGGAGTTTATTCGGGTTATTGAGGTTGTAGAGAACGAGGTCGTCTTTCGTTAAAAAGCCATATTCACCGTCATTCACAGCGTAAAATTCTTTGGCTTCTTTCGCCATCGGCATATAATCACTTGCCAAATACATGCCGCTTTCGCCACGGCCAATGACGAGTGGAGACCGCATTTTGGCAAAATAGATGTGTTCGAAGTCATTTTTAAATAAGATGGCGAGGGCATAGCTCCCGCGAATATCATGAAGCGCTAATTTAATTGCTTCAAGTGGCCCTTTATGGTGTTTGAGATAATAATGTTCAATGAGATTGGCGACAATTTCGGTATCGGTATCGCCGTTATAGTGATAACCATGATCAATGAGACGGGCTTTGAGCGTACGGAAGTTATCGATCACGCCGTTATGAACGACCGAAAAATAACCATGCATGCTTGTTTGGGGATGGGCGTTAATGATGGATGGGGCGCCGTGGGTGGCCCATCTTGTATGACCGACCCCGATCGTGACATCAGGTTCGTCTTTAATCGCTTCACTTAGTAAATCAACCCCACCTTTCACACGGGTCAGTTTAATTTCATCAGGATGGAGTAGTGCAATACCAGCCGAGTCATAGCCCCGGTACTCTAATGATTTTAAGCCTTTTATAATATAATCTTTTACATTTCGCGAACTAATGCCGCCAACAATACCACACATAAAACCTCCTCGGGTTTCGACTTAACAATTTATTTTAACGCAAATAAACTACACTCTTATTGGTAGATGATTATAAATTAATATATTTTTTGACTTCCCAACTCGTGACATAGGTGCGGTATTCATCCCATTCTTGTTCTTTGGCTTGAATATACTTATTATAGGTATGGTCACCAAGCGTCAGAAGCATCAAGGGATCACGTTTAAATTCTTTGATCGCGTCTTTAAGGTTTTCGGGGACATTAAGGATGCCTTTTGCTTCCCGTTGTTCGCGTGTTAATAAGTAGATATTATCGGTCACTGAATCGATTAGCGGGGCGTCACTTGTAATGCCTTCAAGGCCACTCATGAGGATGACGGCCAGGGCAAGATAAGGATTTGCAGATGAATCCACACTGCGGATTTCGGCGCGGGTAGCTTGACCACGCACGGCGGGAATCCGGATTAAAGAACTACGGTTCGCGTCACTCCAACACGCATAAACGGGCGCTTCGTAACCCGGAATAAGGCGTTTATAGGAGTTAACAGTTGGATTCGTAATTAACGTAAAGGCGCGTGTGTGATTAAGAATACCGGTAATCCACTTGCGGGCAACGAGGCTTAATTTCATAGGATCATTTTCGTCGAAGAAGATGTTGTTACCTTCAAGATCGGCGAGGGAACAATTCGTGTGCATGCCGCTTCCCGAAATCCCGGCGATTGGCTTTGGCATAAAGGTGGCGAATAGGTTATGACGACGGGCGACAACTTTGACGACTTGTTTAAAGGTTTGAACATTATCACAAGCCGTGACAACGTCGGCGAATTTAAAGTTAATTTCATGTTGACCAGCGGCGACTTCATGGTGACTTGATTGGAGAATAAAGCCTAACTTATCAAGTTCAAGGGCAATATCACGCCGGGCGTTTTCCGCACCATCCATCGGCGCCATATCAAAATAACCCCCATGATCATTTGGTTCAAGTAAAGGATTGCCGTTTTGGTCCATCTTAAAAAGGAAGAACTCGGGTTCAAAGCCAATGTTAAGCGTCGCATAACCCGCGTCATTCATCTTTTTAACCGCCCGTTTTAAGATAAAGCGGGGATCACCGGGGAAGGGTTTGCCGTATGACGTATAAACGTCACAGATAAGACGGGCGACTTTACCGTAACTTAATTCTTCAAACGGAAGAATAAGCCATGTATCAAAGTCAGGCTTTAAATACATATCGGCTTCTTTGATGCGGACAAACCCTTCAATTGAGCTGCCGTCAAAGATAATTTTGCCATTTAAGGCGTCTTCGAGGCGGTTTAAGGGAATCTCAACTGCTTTAATTGTGCCGAGCATGTCGGTGAATTGGAGCCGAATATAACGGACATTTTCCCGGACGGCGATATCTAGAATCTTCTTTTTTGTGTATTTTGACATACATTATTACCTCACAAATAAAATTTTATGCCTATTTTGGAAAATAACGTTAGTACTTTTACTTGAAAATGCAAAAATTTTCTCTAAAACGTTAAAATTACCTTCAACTTTCGGCATTAAGAGTAGAAATTATTCCTATTTTTGTAAATATGGCCATATAATGCGAGCGAGATTTTGAAAAGATTGATGATTTTTGACTCATACGTTACTCAATCCTTCCTTGTTACGTCGTTTTCAGTTAAGCCGCACCGTGTGCGCCCCGTATGAGGACTTTCGCGAGAACAATAAAATTCGTAAGCATTTATTCGAAATGAAAATATATTAATGGTAAAATATGCGCATTGGAGGTTTATATGTTCGCAAATCTAAAAATTGATTCGTGGCAAAAAGGAGTTCTCTACCTTGTTACCATTCTAGTCTCAGCCTTACTTTATTTCTTAGCGAAGAAGAAGGTGAAGTTCTCTTACCGCGTCCTTGTGGCGTTAGGGTTTGGACTACTTACTGGTATCTTACTCGGCAAAGTGTCCTCAACCATTCGACCAATCGGTCAGCTTTATGTACGACTCATTTCGATGGTCGTGATTCCGCTTGTTTTATTTTCAATTCTCGGCAGTTTTACGAACCTTGGTACGACCGACAAACTTCGTAAAATCGCCTTAACCTCAATTTTCTGGCTTCTTCTAACAACCGCGATTGCAACGGTTCTTGGTCTCATCGGTGCGGGCATTTTCCAAATTGGGAAAGGCTTTGACGTCTCGGATATCGTCTATACCCCACGCACGGTCACCCCAATTGAAGAAGTCATTCTCAGTTTATTCCCGAATAATATCGTCGCGCACATGGTCAATAACCAAATGATACCCGTGATCGTGTTTGCCATCTTCATCGCTCTAGCGATTAACTTTGAAGCCAAAAAGAAACCAGAACGGGTTAAACCGCTGGTCGACTTTATCGAAGCAGGCAATACGGTGATGGTCCGTGTCACGAAAACAGTGATTCGCTTTACCCCTTATGGTGTCTTTGCCTTAATGGCGCATGCGGCCGGTCGTAATGATCTCGAAACACTTAAAACCCTAGCGCTTTATATTGGGCTCATGTATGGTGTGATGATTATTCACTTTGTGGTTGTTCAATTAGGACTCATTACCTTTGTGGCCCGTCTTAACCCGATTAAATGGGTCAAGAATGTTTTCCCGGCCCAAGTGGTTGCCTTTACGACCCAAAGTAGTTACGGCACCTTACCGGTGACCGTCAAAACCTTAACCGATCGGGTCGGCGTCAGTGAACGCATTTCGAGCTTTGTTGGCCCGATTGGCGCTAACGTTGGCATGAACGCCTGTGGTGGGATTTTCCCGGCCATGGTCGCCATCTTTACCGCTAACGCCTTTGGCATTAATCTTGTCTTTGCCGATTACTTACTCATTATCTTAACAACAACCATCGCCTCGATTGGCATTGCTGGGGTTCCTGGTATTGCCACCATCGCCGCCACCGTTGTCCTCGCCACACTTGGTTTACCGATTGAAGGGATAGCGCTTGTCGCCGGTGTGGACGCCTTAATCGATATGGGTCGGACCGCCATTAACGTGACCGGAACGATGGTATCCGCTACCTTAACCGCCAAACGGACCGGTGAACTTGATTTAGCGGTCTTTAACGCTGATAAACGCAACATTGCTGTCGTTGCGGAAACCGAATAATTCAATTACATCAAACAAACAAGGGGTGAAATTCACCCCTTTTTATTTAGAAGATCCCGATTTTACTTAATGATTTCGCGTAAAGAATAAAATGTGCTATGATTACTTTCAATATATTTTGCTTCCATAAGAAGCTTAATCATAGCCCAAAATAAATAAACCATCGAAAAAAGGAAACCATTTATGAATAAACCATATCGTTTAATCTTGTTAGGCCTCATTAGTCTTTTAACCGCTTGTAACCGAGGACTAAGTAGTCAGTCACCAAGCGAAACCCCAACTGAAAATGTAACAAGTATCGTTGACGGCATCACTAGTAGCACAGAAACACCAAGCGCAACAAGTACCGCCTCGATTACCGAAATCAGTGCGCCACCAAGCGAAAGTAGTGAAGAGAATTCTGAACCCATCCCAGGTAGTGAACCACTCTCTGATCCTGATGTTAGCCATCTAACAAGAAGTAGTGTATGGCCAAGTGAAGCGCTTCATACATACTTAACCTACGCCCAAAACATTGACATGCCCGTTTTTACGAGTGAAAGTGACTTTCATCACGGGATTGTCGATGATTTTTATCGCGGTGAATTCTATCACGTCTTAACCCGCGTTCGTTTTGCTACAAACTTTGATGATTACGTCCATTATTTAACAAGCAATTATGATTTCATCTTAGTGGATGTTGAAGAAGGAGATGTTCATTATCTTAAAAGTATTTATGATGATGTCCGTCTTCATATGTATTATGAATACACGGGCGGTCGTCATGAAGTCTTATTTGAATTCTTTGATGGCGAGGGCGATCAATATACCGGTCCAGTCGCCAAAGATAACCTTGCCATGAGTAATTTAAAAACGCGCGAAGCAATTCGTAGTGTCACCAATAACCGCGTCAAATGGGAGGTACGGCCTGCAACCTTGACCGTCTATAGCCAAAATAGTGGCTTCCCGGTTGGCAACACCAATCAAGCTCAACTTGTCGATCCATTACATATCTATGCCGGCCAAAAAGCAACTTTTGCGGTCAGTGACCGTTACGTCATTACGAGTATTAAAATTCTTGCTGCGAGTGGTTACGCTGATCGCACGGTTAATAACGGCATCTTAAGTAATGGCACGATGACGTATGCGGTCGACTTTGTGACCATAACGCCTGAAGGTCGCCCAAGTTCGATTGACTTCTCGCTCCCGCAAGTGATGAATGTCGGCCAAGTCCGATGGCTCAATGTTCAGATTAGTTTTGAAACGAAGTAGAAGAAAATAGAGAAAAAGGCATCGTGCGTTGCCTTTTTTTCTTGGATATGTCTTTTTATTTTTTTATCGGAATAAACATCCGGGCTGTTTCTTTATAAGCTTTGTATGCTGGTCTCGTGCTTAAAATTTTGTTTTCAAGAAGAGGCACGCTGATAAAGCGAAACATCAAGGTCATTAAGATGGGGAAGATAATAAAGTAGCTAAACCCAAAGGCATCGATGGTAAATAAGTAGGTGCCCCACCACACTAAGATTTCACCAAGGTAGTTGGGGTGGCGCGAGTATTTCCAGACGCCTTCTTGCATGATTTTGCCTTTATTTTTGGAGTCTTGTTTAAAGGTTTGCATTTGGCTATCGGCAACGAATTGAAGAAGGGTGGCACCGATCATGGTGATTGCGCCGAGGACACTATAAACCCCAAACGTCGCCGTTTGCGCTTTGATCATGGCGAGCGGACCAACAAGTTGAGCAAAGACAATTAGCGTTGGGAAAAGCATGATACCAAAGAAACTGACAAGTGGATAAAGGCGTGGCGCCATTTTCTTGAAGTTCTCATAACGCCAATCAACATGCGAAAAGTCTTGCCACAGTTTGCCCCAGTTATAGGTGAGGCGGATGGCCCATAACGAAAGGGCCGTTAATAAGATCACAAGTGGAAGGGTGAAGGTCTTTTCTGCCATCATCACCAAAACTAAGATAACGGGTGGGATTACACTCCAATAAGGGTCATATAATGAGGCGTTTTTAAGCATCAAGGATAATAGCCAAATTAGCATAGTGGCGATAACGTCAGCGATTAAGACCCGAATCAACAAAGAAAGGGTAGTAGGGAGCGTTAAAAAAACCACGACTGATCCAATAATGACCAATAAATAAATAACTAAGATAACAAGCATGGACTTTAGTTTAGAAGACATAAGAACCTCATTTCGTTTTTGATGTGTATTTTAATGATACCAAAGCTTCAAAAATCTTGCATTATTTCCGAAAACACTTTTTTGTTATCTTTCTCGTATGCAAAGAATAAAATACTTGTATAATAAGTTTTATGAAAAAAATACGCTTACTCTTAATCAAAATAGCCCTTTCTTTAGCGACCCTTTTTGCGGTTAGCGCGCCGATTGCTTTCCATTTCAGTACACCGGCTTTGGTCAAAGCCCTCGACCCCGCGAGTGGGGCAAGCTTTTACGCGACGAATGAAGACAATAAGTACTATCAAGGCATTGATGAAGGACTCGTGGGCGAAGACTTGATTGTCGCTCTTTCAACGCTTACATCAACCGGCTTTGTTAGTAAGTCTTATAGTTCACTTCCAAGTATTTATCAATATAGTGACCGTAGTTTAAATGACCCTTCTCTCATGCAAATGGTGTATACCGGCACTCTTAAAAGTTTTTCACCCGGTGGTATTCCTGGTTCTGCGAACAAAGAACACGTTTGGCCCGCTAGTTGGTATGGCTCAGGTAACCGTGAAGAAGGGGCAGGCACCCCAGGCGCTGATGCCCATAATATTTTACCGTCCGCCACTGATTTAAATAGTAAACGGGGAACAAGTGCCTTTGATGAACTCCCCTTTGCGACAAGCTTTAAGGCGTTAGAATTTGGTAACACCAGTTACGGCACGGTTGGCAATAATGATTCTTATGTTTGGTCGACCGCTTTTGACCGCTCGAATGGGCAAAACGATGATATTTTATATCCGGCTATTGGGTATCGCGGCACGATTGCCCGTATTTTAATGTATGTCGCGACTAGATATCGCAATGATAGCCGTTTCCCAGTCATGATGCATGACCAACCGACCACCTTAAAAATAGGGCGGATTGGTAAGCTTAGTACCTTACTTAAATGGCACTACTTAGAACCACCCACCGAATGGGAAATTAGGCGCAATAATGAAGTGGCCTCACGATGGCACCATAATCGCAATCCCTTTGTCGATCATCCTGAATTTGCAACGCGTATTTATTATCATCTACCCGAACCCGATCAAAGTGTCGTCTCCCAAGCGGTTAAAAATATCATAGACCTATATGGGACCCCGCAAGACACCATCCGCTTAAGTAAAACCTCCCTTTCGTTACAAGAAGGCATGAGTGAAACGGTCACCGTAGTTTCAAATCCCAACAGTGAAACCATTACGTGGTCATCATCCGACGCTAGCGTCGCAAGTGTTAATCAAAATGGCCTTATTACGGGGCTTACGGTAGGAAGTGCGACGATCACCGCGCAAGGGGCGACATCAAGCGCGACCGTGCGGGTGACGGTCCAACCGGAAAGTAGCGATAACCTCATTAGCAGTATTTCCTTTAATCCGAGTAGTCTTTCCCTTAAAGTTGGTGACGAACAAACGTTAAAGCCAACGATTTTACCCGTCGATGCGACGAATAAAACGCTTATTTATCATAGCTCTAATACTTCCGTCGTTGTCGTCAATGAAAATGGTCGTATCACTGCCATTAAAGCTGGAACTGCAACCATCAGTGCGGTGAGTCAAGATGAAGGAGGCGCAAGCTCAAACCTTAATGTCACCGTGACGGCCCTTCCCACAACCAGCGAAGAAGGCTGGGAACTCGTGACATCCGTAGCGAGTTTAAAAGTCGGCGACGAGTTAGTTATGGCAAGTTACGAAAAAGGGGTCGTCGCGACCGCTTTATCGGGTGCGTATTTTACTCATACGAGCACATCTTTTAGTGGCGACTTATCACGGATTGTGACCCTTCCAGCAGCCGCAACGCGGTTGACGCTTGGTGGAACATCCGGCAACTGGACATTGGCGAATAGTAGCGGTGGTTTTTTAGGCACCAGTGCGGCGAAAACAGTTGGTTTTGATATTGGCACCACAACTTGGACGATTGCAATTAGTAATGGGGCGACCACGTTAAGTAGTACGAACACTACATTTGGACGCATGCTTTATAATAGTAGCGCTCCCCGTTTTACTACCTATACCTCGGCTTTAAGTTCTTCGATGCTTTTAATTAACCTTTATCGATACACCGAAGGGGCGGTCGATACCGCAAAAGTTGATGCTTATACCTACGCTGACTTATTTATGACACGTACCGCCGAAGAATGTGCAGTCAATAACGTGCTTAGTTCAACCTGGACCTATTTAGCAGGTGAATACGCTAAACTTTCAACTGCGGCTAAAGATTACGTTTATGCTCATTACGAAACAGACGCCGTGATGGTCGCTTTAATCGCCCGTTATCGTTTGATTCTTGATATTTACGGTTATACGAACTTTTTAACGAATAGTGCGGGTGATCTTGTTATTAATGAAGTGGTGCGACGACCAAACTACGAAGCCCCGCGTTATGTGACGTTTTATGTGCTTGGCTTTTATGTACTTACGATGGCCATCGGGACCGTCATCTATTTTGGCATTCGTAAAAAAATGCAATTTGATCGCTAATTAACCATTTTTAAGTATTATTTTATATTGACTATATATTTAAGTTGTTTACTATGCTATATTCATATTTACGCACGTCACAAAAAGGAGTTACTCATGTCGAAGAATGCTTTTAAACTATCTATTACTCTATTATTAGGGTTATTGACGCTCCCTTCCCTTAGTCATAGCCAAAACCAAGGGGTCAATAAGGTCAGCGCCGCCCCCACTGTTATTACAGCGCGTTCCAGTCAAAGCTATATTGATAACTACTATAGCAGCGTTAACTTATCGTCAACGGGTGACAACCTCAAAAATGCGCTTGCCACGCTTTTAAAAGCGGAACGAAACGCAAGTTTTTCTTATGGCTCCCATCAGTCCACGGCTTTTCCTTATACGGATGTTGATCCTGAGCGGCCTAATGATGGTTATATTGTGAGTTTCTACTCAGGTACCCCTGTTAAGGGTTATTCGGGAATGAACAAAGAACATACCTGGCCCAATAGTCATGGCGGCAATAAGATTGAAAGCGATCCACACGTCATTCGCCCAACATTAACGAGTGAAAACTCCGCTCGTGGCAATATGTATTACGCTGAACCACCCAATGCTGGGTGGGATCCGGCTAGTTTTAATAATCCGAAGTACCGCGGTATTTCCGCTCGTATTATCTTTTATGGCGCCACAATTGGTGCATCCTCAGGTCTTATTCTTGAAGATGTCGGTCGTGGTCAAGCAAGTGGCACTGGCAACAGAATGGGTAAACTTGGCGACCTTTTAAAATGGAACTTACAATATGCCGTTGATCAAACAGAAATTATCCGCAATGAAACCCTTGATATTTCCCTTAATTATAACCGCAACCCTTTTATTGATGACCCGCTTCTTGCTTGTCGAATCTGGGGTGATACGAACGCAAATACAAAGACCATTTGTCAAACTGCTGCTCCCGACCCTGTGCAAAGTGTAAACGTAACACCAAGTACGGGCAGTGTGCAACTAAATGAAACGATTAAATTAACAAGTAGTGTCATGCCATCAACCGCTCCGCAGGGAGTGTCATGGACGTCTAGTAATAATGCGATTGCGACCGTTGATAGTAATGGTTTAGTAACCGCCAAAAGCGTGGGAACGGTATCCATCACCGCCACATCCACGGCGGACATAACAAAATCAAGTGGCGCGACCATTTATGTCACCAATGATCCAATTCCCCTCCAAAATATTCGTTTTGCAGAAACGAGTAAGTCATTATCGATAGACAGTAGTACAACATTAAATGTTATCTATACGCCAAGTAATGCCTCAAACAAAAATGTCACATGGGCAAGTAGTAATGAAACGATTGCAACTGTATCAGAACTTGGCCTTGTGAGTGCCAAAAAAGAAGGCGCAGCAACCATTACGGCGACCAGTGCAGAAGGTGGTTTTGTGGCTAGTTTATTGTTAACGGTCACCAAAGTAGCGGCTGTAACGAGTGTTATGGGCTCCTTTTACAATACGGCAGGTAATAACGACGGTAGAACCGATTTCACCCATGAACATCTAAATAACGGCGGATCAGAGTCTGGGCAAGCTTATCTTGGATTTAACAAGGTCAACGTTATTTCCCAAATTGATAAGACACAAGCGTATTTACCACGCGGCGGGGGCTTAGCGCTCGGTTCTTCAAATAATCCCGGTAATCTAAAAGTAACCTTACAACCCGCATATGCGACAAAGCGCATCGAAGTTCTCTTTAATGATACCGGTATTAGTTCTGCGCCAACCTTAGTCGGCCGTGACGGGTCGAATTTTGCAACCCAAACGGGAACAATCGGTACGACCAATAGTAATCCCAGTTCAGGTACGCCTTATGTGATTACCTTTCCCGAAAAAGAAACTTACTTTGAGATTAAAACAACGAAACGACTTGCAATCGTTGAAATTCTTATCATGGTTGAAAGCGTCGTGAGTGAAACACCGCGTCAAGCGGCCGAAAAGTGGAGTCAGGATTTTATAGATCAGACGAATCTTGGTTGCCTCAATAAAAGTGATACCTTACTAAGTAGTGCGTGGGCCAATGCGCAAGCGGCTTACTTTGCGTTAAACGGTGATGCACAAGATATCATTCAACAAAATTTGCCCAATAGTGAAGGCACTATTATCGAACATGCCCTTGCCCGTTATTATGTGATTATGGAAGGCTATCTTTATAATGACTTTCTTAATGGCGAACTCACAAAAGAAGTACGAACCATTAAAGATCGTTCTTTGACAGACATACTCATCTTTACAACATCAACATATGTTTTCGCCGCTTTTGTTTTCTTACTCATCTACAAACAATTCAAAAAGCAATAAGTTGTTAAGATTGACATTTGATTAGGCATCTTTAAGGTGACTTTTTCTTATTTTTTGCTTAAAATAGATTTAATGAGGTAATAAATGGCTAGTCATCTTGATTTTGTTTTATATATCTGTGATCAAATTGAAAGCGTTGGAAAAATTAGTTATAAGCGGATGATGGGCGAATACTTAATTTATGTTAATGGGGTATATTGCCTTGCCGTAGCGGATAATCAAGTTTTTATTAAGCCCTTTAAAGAGGTGCTGCCCTTGTTAGAAGAAGTTTTGTACGCACCCATGTATAGAGGGGCGAAGGATTCGCTGCTCATTACGAATGTCGATGACGCGCTTTACTTATCTTTAATCACGAAAACAGTCTATGATATTGTTAAGAATCTTTAACTTAGATCAGCGATAATTTTACTTTTGCTTGTCGAGCGTCACTTTTCATGTAAAAATATTAGTATTGTCTATCCGTTTTCTATTAAATGAAAGAAAAACATGCATTTTACAGGCAACTCAACTTTTTGTTTAGTTGTTCCACAAAATGTTTAGACATTTTATCTTTTTTAATTTTTATAATGGATGGAGTTTAAGAAAGGAACGATATAAATGAGTTTAGGACAAAATTTAAAAACATTCCGCCACGAAAAAGGATTGACCCAAAAAGATCTTGCGGACAAACTATTCGTGACAGCCCAAGCTGTTTCACGCTGGGAAAATGATGAGGTTGAACCAAGTATTGACATGTTGAAGACCATCGCCGAACTCCTTGATGTTAAAGTTGAAGAATTAATTTATGGTCGGATGTTAGTTGTTGCCGAAATCAAAGAAGAAGTAGTCGCACCAGTTGTGGTGACGCCTCTTGAAGAAAAAGAAGAAGTAAAAGACACTAGACCAAGCGTCGCCCTTTGCACTAAATGTGGCAAAAAGCTATATGAGGGGGACCGTATCCATTATCCAAAAACGAAGTCCGCACGAGGTTCACGACACACACATTATCATAAACCGACTTGTGACAGCTGCCACCAACTAGATATGGGTAGAGCGAGGAAAGCTGCCGAAGTAGTCGCTTTGCAAGCGTCTCGCAAACGACGCATTCATGGTTATGTGTGGGGTGGTCTTGCTGGCGCCATTGTTCTTGGTTTCATGTTATCTGCTGCTATAAAAGGAGAAATTCAAAATACCACTTTAGCTTTAGGCATCACCTATTCAATTCTTTCGGCTTATGCCATTTTTGCGCTTATTTTTACTGCCATTTTAGACAATAACTTTATTGGTGGTATGTTTGGATCAATTGTTGGGTTCTCCGTGCGCATGCCAGGCCTTATATTTAGTCTTGATCTTGATGGCATTATTTGGTTTTTGACTGTGAAGCTCGTCTTATTCATCCTTGGCATTATTGGCACCATTTTATTAGCTGGACTTGCTATCGTCGTATGTGGCGCTCTTTCGATGGTTGTCTTCCCATTTGCCCTTCGCAAATCGTTTACGCATCCTGAAGAAACCGGCTTTGCCGTTTAACGATAACAAAATGAATAACCAATTTAATGAATTGGAGAAAAGAGGTTTAATATGAAGAATAGACGTCTCTTATTGCCGAGCATTGCTTTTATCTTACTGCTTGCGGGGTGTACCCCCACAAGTACGCCAATAAGTACGACAACAAGCGAAGCAGTGACCAGTGTGGATACCACCTCCACCCCAGTCGCTTCCAGTAGTGAAGTCATTCGCTATACCGTTACTTTTAATAGTAATGGGGGTTCAAATGTCGTTTCCGTCACCAAAAATAAGGGCGAAACGGTGAACAAACCAACCGATCCCACCCGCAGTGGGTATCAGTTTGACGGCTGGTTTTATGATGCGAATTTTGCGACTGCCGTTACGTGGCCTATCGTCTTAGAATCGTCAGTGACGCTTTATGCACGGTGGCTTAATAACCGTGATTACTTTCTTGCTTCACGCGACAGGACCGTGGCGGGAGAGTTTGAATATAATTTTGATTTAAGTGTGACCACCAAAATTAGTGCCATTAATGGTCCTGGCGCTCTTATTTCCGGGAAAACACAATATAATCCTGCAGCCGCGACAACGTTTTTAACCCGTGAAGCACGCAGTGGTTTACTCGTTGGCGATGGCGATGTATATAAGTTTAAAAGTGGTCTTAAACTCCTCACCTTTAAAGTCAATACGGAAGGTAAATTAAGTAGCTACCATGATGAAGAAGTAGACGCAAGTTTTAAATATGACACCTCAAATTTTGCAAAAGCATTATTTGAATATGAAGATGACGACATTAATGCGGTCGTGGATACGGGGATTGGTCGCTATGAAGTGAAGTATACAAGTGCTTCAAGCTTAGTGACCTCTGCGCTTGGTTTTTTAAATCATCCCTTCGTCGATAAAATTGTCAGTCTTTTTGTTGATTTGCCGACAAAAGATGCGGTGCTTAGTACCTATGTCACTTACCAGAATGGTTTTATTAAAAAATATTCTTATGAATTTAGTATTAGTGTCAGTGTCGGCACATTGACATTTGCCTATGATCTCGATTTTGGCAAAGTTGGGTCGGACGTGAAAATTATTACACCAACCTTTCCTGGCTATATCTTAACGGAAAATGAAGTGCAAAGTACGTTAACGACAGTGCGGACGACGTTAAATAACTATAAAGCCTTACAAAGATCAGGTTATACGTACCGCATTGATACGGAAATGAAGTACCCGCAAAGTGGCTTTGCCATTAACGCGACGCTCCAAGGTCGTACGAAACGCGTTATTAGTGGCGGTGTGAATTACTTCTGGAACCGCGTGAAGTTTGATAGTGATTATAAAAATGCAGATTTATATAAAGACAAAATATTTGGTGATTATGAACGCTACCGGGTGCGATACGCGAATGGTGATGTTAATGATGTCCATGACCGTGTTTTCCCGTTAAGTAATATCCACACTAAGATCGAAAACTACGCGAATGGGGCGATTGATGAATTCTATGCCCTCCTTGATCCAAACTTCTTTGTGCGCAGTCATGTCGATGCGATACAGCTTGTTACGGATGGCAGCTTAAAAACGTACTCCTTTAGTGTGAATCAAACGGCGGTGATGAGTTTATTTACATTTGTTGACACGACGATTCGCACCGATTTAAATGGCGTGAATGAGTTTAAAATCTTTAATGATCCAACAGACGTGACCCCGAATGCCATTAAGTTAAACTTAATTCTAGAAAATGACGTCTTTAAAGGATTTGATATCGTCATTGATGGCGCCTTAGAAAATACCTATCCTGATACCGTCTTTGAAGGCGCGGCCGACTTTAAAGTGAAAATTAATGTTGCCGCGAATAGTCAAGGTGATACCTACACCGCCCCAACCAAAGACAGTGAAGTCGACCTTACAAACAACTAATCGAAAACCAAAACAGATTAACCTATTAATCCACCAAAATAGCGGAATCACCGCTATTTTTATTTTATGATTAAGCTTTTTTATAACATGTGTTGCATTTATTCATATGAATGGTTAGTATAATATTTAACTTATTTTAATCCAAAAAGGGAGGATTTATGAAAAGAATATTAAAAAGGATTTTTACACCTTTTTCCACTTTAGCAATGGTAATAGGGGTGGGGATTTCCGTAAAAAATTTAGAAACAAATGTTGTGATAAGAGCTGCGGACACAATTGTTACAACACTTTCATTCCCAGATGAAAATAGTGCCAATAACAAAGTGAGTACTTATACTTCATCCTTTACTTCTATTATCGGAGATTATACTTGGACTGTCGCCGGATTTAATAATAACAATTGGAGCTCTTGGACATATATTAGAGGAGGAAGAAAAGGTTCTGCTTCCATGGCAAGTATTGCCACCGATGTAAAAATCGCCTCTCCAATTTCTTCAATTAATGTGCAAGTCGATTCCGTGACAGCAGCGAATGTGAATTCCACTTCGCTCACGATAGCCTCAAATAAAGATTTTACGATGGATCTACAAGAAATTCCTGGTCCAGATGTAAAAACCGGGCAAATGATTTACCAAATCACAAACCCTGGAGAAAATTTATTTTATCGTTTAAATTATGATTTTAAATCTGGTTCGGGAAACGGATTTATACAGATTTCTAAAGTTGAATACATTAATGTGGTTCAAAACTTAGAGCCAGAATTACTTCTAGAGAAAGACAGTATTAATATTCTACCTGGTTCGAGTTCATCTATGACAGTTCAAGCAAAAAACTTTACTCCAACATCATACTCTTGGACAAAAGTTGATCCTTCAGAATTAATAACATTACAAAATGTAGACACATCAACGGTCACTATTCAGGCTGGATTAACAGAAGGACAGGTGACATTATCCATTGAAGCCACGGATGGTGTGATTACAAAAAGCGCCAGTGTTAATGTTTCAGTTCAAGAATTAGCCGAAGGCATTTATACAATCGCTCCGATCGATACTGACTACTCAAATCCAATGGACACCAGTAAATTGAGTATTTTAAAAGATAATCCTGAATTAGGAACTATCTTGTTTTCAAACATCGACAACACCCGTCTTAATTCTAGTCCAAATGCCAATAAAACAATTACAATAGGTGGTAATTCAACAACGGGGGGCAAGTTTGTTGTCACTCTTCCAGATGGTCTTTATGCCACATCGATTAAATTTAATGGCCTTATTGTTGATAGTGGTAAAACGCCAATCCTTAAAATTAATGATGGCGTTAACTTTAAATACTCCGGAAATCAAAGTGAAACTCTGAATCCGTTTGCTAATGTACTAGAGATTTCGACAATAGGAACATCAAGAATTTGGACAACTTCAATCGAAATTACTGCAAAGACCGCCTCTAATGCAGCTTTAGACTTCGGCCAACACTTCTTAGATACAACTGCTGCTGAATGCGCTAGCTTAGATGTTTTATCCACTACTTGGGATAATCTCAAGACTCTATTTGATGGTGCGGATGATTTAGTGAAAGCCGAAATCTTAGCAGGAGTTGCCAATGTTGAAGGTAATGTCCTTGAACAAGCAATCGCACGGTATAATTTCATTCAAACTAAATATAACTTTACTGACTTTTTAGTGGGTGTCAGTAATCCGAAGGCGAACCATCGAGATAATCTTCGTTCAAACATCCTCAGTCCCATGACTCTCGTGTTAACCTTTATGAGCCTCTTATCAGTTGCAGGTTTCTATCTAATACGCAAAAAATCAAATAACTAGGCATTCATTTATTTTAATTAGAGGGCATCAGAGTTATGGTGCCCTTTTTTCATATAATAATGTCTTTGCTATTTTTTAAAATATGTTATCATCTTTTTATTGTTCTCGTTATGAGGTGATGGAGAAGTATGCGTAGATTTAAAAAAGTAAGTATATCGCTTTTAGGGTTGTTAACACTCGGTTCTTTTTATATTTACAAAAACAACAATCAAATAGAACAATCAATCACGAAAGTTTCCGCTTGGAGTGGTCCCCAAACAAGTAATGAAGGTAATTACTATACGAGTGTCACTGGAAACGAAACGCCAAGTGCATTAAAGTCAAAACTAAAAGGATTAATTTCTAGTGGTACGAACGAATCTTATGACTGGAGTCGCTATGAAGCCGCAGATGAGGCGGAAGGTGATGCATCTAAAGTATTGCTTATCTATTCACGAATTAATTTAAGCAAGACTGCCCGTGTCTCAGGTAGTGTAGGTTGGAACCGTGAGCACTCATTTGCGAAGAGTTTATTTAACGATCAAGCCCCGGCTGTCAATGATAATCATCATATATTCGCTGACGATAATAAAACGAATGGTCATCGGGGTAACAAACCCTTTAATGAACTTAATCCTGCAACTACCACGCGTAGTATCGATAGTTATGGCAATGTAACGGATAATTACTATACATCCGCTTACTTCATGCCCAATGACCTCGCTAAAGGCGAAGTCGCACGCGCAACGATGTATATGAATACCCGCTATGACTATAGTGTAACTTTAAACTTTTATTCCGTCGAACTGATGCTTGAATGGCATTTAGAAAATCCTGTCACAAACCGTGAAATATACCGGAATAATACGGTTCATAACTTACAAGGTAATCGAAACCCTTATATTGATCGTCAAGATTGGGCTTGTTATATATACGGTAACACCAATTCCGCAACCCAGAGTTTGTGTTCCGCTTCAAATGTTGATCCAACATCAATTAGTGTA
>CAYPGR010000005.1:0-80923 GCA_964410505.1 uncultured Staphylococcaceae bacterium | reverse complement strand
TTCTCGGCCTTAGTAATCTCACCTTCATTCAAAACATCATCAATTTAGTAAGAGAAGTGCACGGCGTAAACCTCGATTATTATCAACTTAACTTCCACGATCCTCACATTTATGAAGTTATTCGTGAAGGTCTCACAAGCGGCCTCTTTCAACTTGAAAGTGACGGGATGCGCAAAGCGATTAAAGAGATTAAACCGTCATCGTTTGATGATGTCTCAGCCTTGCTCGCCTTATATCGACCGGGCCCGATGCAATACATTAATGATTACGCGCAAGCAAAGCGTGGTGAAATAAACGTAACCTATCTGAATGATGATTTTAAGCGTATTCTTGGTCCAACTTACGGTATCATGATTTTTCAAGAACAAATCATGCAAGTCGTTACCGCAATGGCCGGTTTTTCATTAGCGGAAGCCGACTTACTCCGCCGCGCCATTAGTAAAAAAGACGAAAAAATCATTATCAATCAAAAGAAACATTTTCTTGAAGGCGCAAAAGCGAAAGGCTTCTCATTAAATGAAAGCGAAAAAGTATTTAACGATATCTTAAAATTTGCTGATTACGGATTTAACAAAAGCCATTCGGTTGTTTATGCGATGACAACGATGGCACTTGCCTATTTAAAAACGTATTACCCGCATGAATTTTATCGTGAACTACTCAAAAATATGATTAATGATCCTAAAAAGTTTGCATTAGTGCGCAGCGAACTAACGGCCCTCAATATTGCAATTCTTGGCCCTGACATTAATCATTCATCGACCGAGTTTGTGACTCATGAAAACGGATTGCTATTCCCGCTTAGTGCGATTGTTGGGGTGAATAGCGAAAGTGTCCATAAAATCATTGCCTTGCGGCTCGAAGAACCATTTTCAAGTGTTCAAGACTTCTTCTTCCGCACTTATAATGCGGGCATTAGTGAAAATGAACTGCAGGCCCTTATTGAAGCGGGGGCTCTTGATCGCTGGGAATCAAATCGTGCGCTCCTTAAAACAATGCTTCTTACATACATCCCAACCCTTGAAATCGGGTTATTTAATGACGAAAATGCCTTAAAGTCAATTCTCATCGCACCGATTGAAGAAAATCGCCAAATTCGTATTAATGAAGAAGTATCACGTCTTAGATTTCCTTTATCGAGTAACCCCCTCGACTATATCAAAATTGTCGACACGCACCCATTAAAGGAAATATTAGTCAAAGAAAACGGCACTGTCAAAACCTTTGGCATCATCACCTCATATCGTCAAATTAAAACGAAGCGGGGCGATCTGATGGCGTTTGCGTCGATGAGTGACTATGAAAACACACTCAACCTTGTCATCTTCCCCCGGGCCTTACAAACCATCACAACACCCCTCATTATCGGGGACATCTACATCATCATCGCGACAATTGAAAAGAAAGATGACGAGCTCCAACTCATTGTTTCGAGTGCAGAAAGGTATCAACATGACTAAAAAACTAATTATTATCGATGGCAATAGCCTTCTTTTCCGTGCCTACTACGCGACCGCTTATGCTGGTACTGAAAACATTATGCGGACGTCCGCCGGGTTACCGACGAACGCCATTTTCGCGTTTGCAAATATGATAACGAAGATTATTAATGACCTGAAGAGTGAAGATCATCTCTTTGTCGCCTTTGACACCGGCGAAAAAACATTTCGGCATGAAGAATATGAGGAATATAAAGCGGGTCGTCAAAAAGTACCCGATGAACTCATCATCCAATTCCCGATCGCCCGCGAATTTCTCGATGCACTTTCAATTCCACATCATGAAATTAACGGCTTTGAAGCCGATGATATCGCCGCCACCCTTGCGCGAAAAGCGGAAAGGGAGGGGTATATTGTTGATATTTATACGAGTGATCAAGATTATCTTCAACTTGTCAGTCCGCAAGTCACAATCCGTTTAATTCGCAAAGGATTAAGTGATGTCATGGCCGTCACACCAGAAACGCTTGTTGCCACCTTCGGTTATGAGCCGCACCAAGCGACCGATTATAAAGGGCTCATTGGTGACGCGAGTGACAATCTAAAAGGCATCCCTGGGGTTGGTAAAATCACCGCTTTAAAACTTCTCAAAGAATTTGGTAATCTCGAAACGATTCTTGAAAATGCCGAGGGCATTAAAGGCAAACTCGGGGAAAACATCCGTGAGCATCAAGACGTGGCACGGAAATCTAAATATTTAGCGACACTGATCACCGATATCCCAGTGAAAAATAGTCTCGATTTTTATGAATATAAAGGTTATGAAAGTGCCGCGGTCCATGAATTTGCGAATAAATATGAAATGCGTCAATTTATTAACCAACTTAATTACAAAGCTATCCAAAAACCGACGACCATCGAAGTCAAACATATCGAAAGTAGCGAGGACGTTAAAACAGTCAAACCAAAAGCCCTCCCTTTTTATATCAAGTTAAATGATACAAACTACTATCAAGGAAAAGCTGAAACCCTTTTCTTTATGGTCGATCATATCGTATATGCCATTTCTTATGAGAATGCCGTTAAAGATAAAAAATTATCGCATTGGTTTGCCGCGGACGAGATTGTGAAATATTCGTATGATTTAAAGCGAGCCGCAGTTATCTTAAACCAGAGCGGAATTCATTTAAATGGCGACTTTTGTGACGTAGCCCTTATCACCTATGTCGTGGACACAAATATTAGTAACAACATCGGGGCACTTCTTCTTAATTACGGCATTAATGTGAATGGCGAAAATGATGGGCCCGAAATCACCCTGGTTTCAAACCTCACCAATATCTATAATGAAGGCCTGCTTAAACTAGAAAAAGAGGCTCTCAAAGACGTCTATTTAACAATTGAGAAACCACTCCAAAAAGTACTCGTTAAAATGGAAACGGTTGGTTTCCATGTTGATCAACAAGTGCTTGAAGACATTGGCCGCGATTATAAGAAGATTCTTGAAGACTTAACGCAAAAAATCTATCATTTAGCGGGCCATGAATTTAATATTAATTCGCCGCAACAAGTTGGTGTTGTCCTATTTGATGAATTAGGTCTTAAAGCCAATAAAAAACGGTCCACAGCGGTTGATGTCTTAACGGCGCTAAAAGATGACCATCCCCTTGTTTCCCTTCTTCTTGAATATCGAAAATATCAAAAAATCATCTCGACTTATATCGATGGCTTAATTCCTTTTATCTGTCCCGACGGGAAAATTCACTCTTCCTTCAACCAAGCCTTAACGACGACTGGAAGACTAAGTAGCACAAATCCGAACCTCCAAAATATCAGTATCCGCAATGAGGAAGGAAAAGAAATTCGCAAAGCATTTCACGCGGGTGAAGAAACCTTACTCTCCATTGATTATAGCCAAATTGAATTACGTTTATTAGCCTGTATTGCCAACGCGACCCCATTAATTGAGGTCTTTAATCATGACCGCGACATTCATACGGAAACGGCATTACGGCTCTTCCCGCTTGAAGACCCTGACTTTGCCCGCCGCAAAGCAAAAGCAGTCAACTTTGGAATTGTTTATGGAATCAGTGATTTTGGCCTGGCTGAACAGTTAGAAATTGGTGTCCCCGAAGCCCGTGCAATTATCAAGGCTTTCTTTGAAGCCTATCCAGAGATTTGGACGTTCCGTCAAAAAATTATTGAAACGGTCCAAGATAAAGGCTATGTCACGACCATTACGGGCCGAAAACGGTACCTCCCCCAAATTAATGATCCGAATTATCAAACCCGTGAGTTTGCTAAACGGGCGGCGATGAATGCCCCAATCCAAGGGAGTGCCGCCGACTTAATTAAACTCGCGATGATCAAAGTTGATGAATTTTTGACCTTAAATCACTATCAAACCAAGCTCATTCTGCAAGTTCATGACGAACTCATTTTTGCCCTTCATCATGATGAAGAACATATCATTAAAAAGATTGTTGAGATCATGGAAAATGTATTTGATCTACCGCTTAAACTAAAAGTGGGTGTCAGTGTCGGACCTACTTGGTTTAGTGCGAGTTAGGAGCAGCTATGCCAGAATTACCAGAAGTCGAAACGGTAAAACGGATCCTTAATACTTTTCTTCCAGGGCGCGAAATTGTACGCGTCGAGGTGCGGAAAAAAGGCATTATTATAGGCGATGTTGATACCTTTATCGCTACCTTGATTGGACGAACCTTTCAAATCGTCGAACGAATTGGAAAATATCTTATTTTCACCTTTGATAATGACTTAATCATGCTCTCGCATTTGCGGATGGAAGGTCGTTTTGTTGAAGTTGGTCAAGATGAAGAGGATTCTCGTTACGCCCATGTTATTTTCACCTTCAAGGATGGACGTCGACTGTGTTATGATGACTCCCGTCAATTTGGCAAGATGGAACTCGCGACAAAAGAGACTTTCCGCCAAACAAAATCACTTTTAAATGTTGGACCTGAACCTTTTGATATCAATCCAAAAGACTATTTTAATAAGCTTAAATCACGCCAAACACCGATTAAGCTATCCTTACTTGATCAGAAACTGATGAGTGGCCTTGGTAATATTTATGTCGATGAAGTCCTTTATTTAAGTAAAATTCATCCGCTTCACCCCAGTAATAAGTTATCGTTCCCCCAAGTTAAACTGATCATTAATCATAGTATCGCTGTTCTTAAAGCAGCGATTGATCAAGGAGGAACTACCGTCCGGACTTACGCCCCCGCAAATGGTGTACATGGTAACTTTCAACAACAACTTTATGCTTATGGCCAAGCTGGGTCTCACTGCCGTGACTGCCACTTTCGGATAAAAAAAATATTCGTTGGCGGACGCGGAACAACTTTTTGTCCGCATTGTCAACGCAATCCCGGGGCAGCAAAAACGATAGCCATCACGGGCCTAAAAGCATCCGGCAAATCCGTAATCGCCAACTATTTAAAGCGTCAAGGCCGACTCGTTTTTGATAGCGACACCCTCGCCAAAGATCTTTATAAGGATATGCAGGTGGTGAAAACATTAGCCAATAAACTTGGTGTATCATTATTAAAAGATGGCGCATTTGATTTAACGCTTTTACGCAATCATCTCCTCGCACATCCTGAAGCGTTAAAAATTGTAAACGCCTATATTCACCCGCTTGTCAAAGAGAAAATAAAAAGTATCATTGCACGCCATCCGGGTCAAACCCTCTATTTTGAAGTCCCGCTCGTATTTTCCCTCAAAATTAATGAACTTTTCGATTTTATCATCGGGGTTGAAGTGAGTCTTGAAAGGCAAAAAGAAAACCTTTTAAGACGGGGGCAAACACTTGGGATTAATCCCGATGCCATGTATTTAAAAAACCGTCATCGACTCGATTATATATTAATCAATGACGGTTCAATTGACGACTTAATCACTAAGTTTAAGTCACTTAAATTTTAGTGCCAGTCAGAAAAATTTCTTCCGTAATCGCGTGCGTAATGGTCGAAATGATTTGTTGACTACGCACATCTTTACCGCTAAAGTCATAAAGGCGACTAATCGACGAAAGTGACATTTCACTTAAGAAGATGGTGGCCTTTTTTTGATGGATACGGCCGGTAATAAGCGGAAAGGTAATGGCTTCTCGCACAAGTTTATTTGTTTCTTCATTCCCAAAATCATTAATGATTAGATAATCAACGGCGGTGAGGGAATCAATATATTGGTCGATGGTTGCTTTATTTGCATAATAATCACCCGCATATTGGCGGATAAAGGTTGGATAATGGAAAACCCCAACCGTCACATCTTTTTGTTCTTGGACAATTTTCTTTAAAAAAGGAAGGGCGGTTTCAAGCTTACCAATGCCGTGATCACCATAAGCAAAGATCGTTTTCACACTGCCGCGATACATCGCAATTAGTTCGCGCACAAAAGGGGCAAAACTGCGTCTCGTTGGGAGATTTTCAGCATTCATTTCAAGCATTTCAAGCGGAAAATCTTTATAAGCGAACTTGGCCATCAAGGTTTGTTTTTCAAAGAAAACAGGACAAACCGTTGGCACAAGACTTATGAAGGGATGGTGATATTGAAGGGTATAATTATGATACTGATTGTCATGAAGACAGCGACCAGCTTGACGGCAAGCTTCGACCTCTTTTAAAGTATGCACATAATCACTTAGGACACCGAGACTATTTGAAATCGTTAATTCATCTACTTTTAAAAGCGCAAGTTCCCGTTGTAGCGGAATACATGCTTCAATTTCCTTGCGCATATCTTCCTTTATTGCCGCTAAGTTTTCTCGTGAAGGTTTTAGATCAAATTTTTGCATTAGATTTTCTTTAACTCATCCCAAATCGCATCATCATTCGTGTCATCACTCGCCGGTTTAACACTAACCGCTGCGTCTTTTGCTTTGGAAGTTTTATCTTTCTTTGTAATCGGTCGTTCTAATGTATCAAGCGCATCAAGGGCTGAGGTCACTTTATTACGGGCTAATAAACTAGCATTTTTTTCGATTAAGGCGCGAATAAGTTCATTATTATTATGGAGTAATGTGTAATAAATTAAAGCATTAATAACCGGCGGTGTTAAATTGTAGTCGATCGCTAATAATTGAAGAATTTTTGCATCAGCGGGGGCCACTTTAGTGCCTTCATTTTGACTGATAAGAAAATCAAAGGGGGAAAGAAGTTCCATATCATTGATTAATTTTGCTTTATCTGAGGTTGCTTTGCCAATTTTTCTCCGTCTCCGAAGTGGTTTGATGAGGGTTGGATATTTGATGAGTTCTTGTAGGTTTTGTTGCACAAGTGTAAAGTCAATCCGACTGCCAAGCGGTTTGTCGGCCGTGTAATAATCGCCAACTTGTTCTGCAAGCGCCTCTTCAGTTAAATTGTAAAGGCCCGCAATTTGTTTTAAAACTTTTAATTCATTGGCGGTAATAGCCGTTGGTAAAATGCTTCTTTTCCGCGTCAAAACCGTAAAAAAGAGCGCTTCATCAAAGGGGATTTTAACACCCCCAACGATATTTTCTAAACGGTCACCCCGCCAGAGATCTTGTCCACTTATTTCTTTGACTTGTGAGCCATAAATTTCTGCAAAATCACTGGTAACTTCATCACCCATAGTGGTCGCAACGTCTAAAGCGAAAAGATTAAGTAAATCTTGGGTGTGTTTTGGTCCTAAGGTGTCACTTAGCAAATGAATAAAAATTTGGTCATTACTAAACGCCGACGGATCTTTGGGGGCCAATAACTCAATGATATATTCACTAAATTCATTTCGTTTGATTAAATAAGTCCGACAAAGGCCTAGCGCTTCTAATCGACTTAGAGCCCCACTAATTTGCGAATAGGTGAACCCGAGATGTTGGGTGAGTAAACTAAAAGATAAAGGGTCTCCTGCCCGAAAATCCCTGGTCGCATATAAATAGCGATAAAGACTTGTAGGAGCAAAACCTAAAATTGGTTGATAGAGAACATCCAAAACATCGAGATGTAACGGCGTCACATAACCTCTCACTTTGATACTATAAAAATCATTACTTGTCACTAACCGCATATGTAAGGACATTATAGCATAATGTATGTCCTCGAAAACGAATAATCGTGTTAAAATAATTACTGACGGGAGAATGAAAATGCAAATTAAAGTGGGAGTCCTAACATCTGGCGGTGACGCCCCAGGAATGAATGCTGCGATCCGGGCGGTTGTCCGGGCTGGCTTAATGTATAACTTTGAAATGTATGCTATTTTTGAAGGTTTTAAAGGCATTATTGACGAAAAGATTATGAAAGTAGACCGTACTTTCGTCAGCGAAATCTTAATGCGCGGTGGAACCATCCTTAAAACTGGCCGTTTCCCCGAGTTTCGACAAGAAGAAACACTCATCAAAGCTGCCTATATCCTTAAAAGCCATGGCATCACCCATTTGGTGGTGATTGGCGGGGACGGTACGTATCGTGGCGCCTACGCTTTAAGTCGCCATGGCATTGCCGTCATCGGCATCCCGGGGACAATCGATAATGATGTGATGGGTACCGAACAAACGATTGGGTTTGATACCGCGTTAAATACAATTACCGAGGCCGTCGACAAACTCCGTGATACTTCTTCTAGTCATCACCGCTGCTCGCTTATTGAAGTCATGGGTAACCGTTGTGGGGACTTGGCGTTATATAGTGGTACCGCTTGTGGGGTTGATCTTATCATTTCTCCTGAACATCGGCCAACGGAAGAAGAAATCATTGAAACCCTTAAGAACATTAATCTTTCCCGTGCGCGCCATGCACTTGTCATTGTGAGTGAAAATCAATTTAGTGATCTAAACGCCTTCCGTGACAAAATCATTAAGCAAACGGGATTTGATACAAAAGTCGAAGTCTTAGGCCGTATTCAACGTGGTGGTTCGCCATCGGCCGCCGACCGTGTCCTGGCCGCTCGGCTTGGGATTTATGCTATCGAACTGATTGCCAAAAATATCACCAATGTCTGTGTCGGGATGATTAATGGGCGACTCGCGAGTACCCCCATGCAAGAAGCAACTAAAGTCGTTAATCCAAACTTAAGTGAACTGATTAACGTGATTGATAAACTTAAATAGAGGTAAACATATGTTAAACATTTCCAAAAAAACAAAAATCGTCGC
The DNA here is from genome assembly GCA_964410505.1 of uncultured Staphylococcaceae bacterium. Lineage (GTDB taxonomy): Bacteria > Bacillota_I > Bacilli_A > RFN20 > CAG-826 > UBA1361. The sequence continues at coordinate 72,340 of CAYPGR010000005.1, read as the reverse complement.
GACTATTGGTCCTGCTAGTAATACACTCGAGAAAGTAGAGGCTTTAATTGAGGCCGGGCTGAATGTCATGCGCGTTAACTTTTCGCATGGAAATTATGAATCCCATCAAAAAGTCATTGATATTTCCAAAAAATTAATGGAACGTCATATCTACATTCCCATTATGCTCGATACAGCCGGACCCGAAATCCGCTGCCGCTATTTTGCTGGTGGTCGCGCCGAAATTATTAAAGACTCCATCGTTAAAATCTACATGAATGATATCGTCGGCAACGCAACCCAATTTTCCGTCACTTATGAAAACTTGGTGCATGATATTAAAATTGGCGACGCCATTAAAATTGATGACGGAAAGCTTCGTCTTGATGTGATCGAAGTCGATCGCAATGGCGGCATTATTACGACTAGAGCTTTTAATACCCATGTGATTAAAGATCGAAAGGGCGTAAACATCCCAACGGCCCGGCTTAAATTACCGTCACTTTCCGAACGTGATAAAGAAGATATCGCCTTTGGCGTCAAAGCTGGAGTTAACTTGATCGCCGCTAGTTTTACCCGCGAAAAGCAAGATATTATTGATATTAAAAACTATCTTAATTCCCTTGGTGGAAATAACATTCAAGTCTTCGCCAAAATCGAAAACATGCAAGGCGTGGAAAATGTCAAAGATATCTTACTCGAAGCCGACGGGATCATGATTGCCCGTGGTGACATGGGGGTTGAAATTGCCCCTGAACTCGTACCTGTCATGCAAGCAGATATTATCTTGGAATGCCGCAAAGTGGGAAAACCCGTGATTGTCGCGACCCAAATGCTTGATAGTATGCAATCAAATCCAATTCCAACAAGAGCAGAAGTAAGTGATGTGGCAACGGCCATTAAAGAAGGCGCCGATGCTGTCATGCTTAGTGCAGAAACAGCAAGCGGTCAATATCCAATTGAAAGTGCTGCTATGCAACAACGGATTGCCATCACAATGGAAGAATATTTGCCTTATACGCAATTAGCAAACTTTGGTTATAACTATTCGAAAAAAGAACGAAATGATGCAATTGCCACAAGTGTTGCCTCAACCGCTAATCTCATTGATGCCAAAGCCATTGTCTGTTTTAGTGAGACCGGAAATAGCGCAATACGCATTTCCAAATCACGGCCCAAATGTCCAATTGTCATGATTACATCGAGTGCTGATGCAGGCATGAAAGTAGCCCCTTATTTTGGGGTCTTTAGTATCGTTGTGAAAAAATTACCGCAACTAATTGAAGACATGGAAGCTTTTTCCCTCATAAAAATGCGTCAACTCGGGCTTAAAGCCAAAGATAATATCATTATTACGGGTGGTACGCCAACGGGAACCGGGACCACAAACTTCTTGCGGATTGTCGCGGTTAATGAATTAGGGGATATCTAATGTATATCATTTCTTTAGATATCGGGGGCACCAATATTCGGGCCGCCATCATTAGTGATGAAGGGACAATCGTTGAAGTAAAAAAAGACGCAACCCTCCGTCATGATAAAGGCGTTTTCATCACCCAAGTAAAAGGGATGATTACTGCCCTGAATCTCAATAAATATGATCCCATTGCGATTTCAATCGGGGTCCCTGGTCGGGTTCGTAGTAACGGTTATATTGATGAACTTCCCAATATTGGGATTAAAGATATTGATCTCGTTTCCACGTTAGAGAAAACCTTTGGATTACCCGTTTCCATTCGAAACGACGCCGAAATGGCAGCTTTTGCGGAAGCGGCCGCTGGTGCCGGAAAAGCAGTAAAAAGCACTTACTTTGTCACAATTAGCACCGGAATCGGCGGCTGTCTGGTCGCAGACCACCAAATCAAGAATCCAAGTGGCGAAATCGGCCATACGTTAGTGCCCTATCGTGGTCAATTTTACGAGATTGAAAAAATCGCCTCGGGTGACGGGGTCATTACCCTTGCTTCACTTAACGACATTTATTACGCCAATGGAAAAGCATTCTTTAGTGACGTTGAAAAGAAAACCCCGTATGCCCTTAAAATTTTTAGTGATTGGTTAGATCTTATCACCGACTTCTTCCACTATATTAATGAAGCGTTTACGCCTGACGTGATTGCGGTGACAGGTGGGGTTCTCAAGTCAAAACATCTATTTTGGGATGAATTAAAAAAACGCGTCAAAAACGCCAATATCGTCGTGGCTGAGTTTAGCGAAGATGCCGGACTCATCGGAGCCGCGGCCTATGGTTTTGTAAAATTCAAGAAGCAATAAAAAATAATTGCACATTACACTTTTTAAGTGTATTCTAATTATGCGACGACAAAGATACGAGTCTGGTTTTAGTTTGCAGAGACCTAATGGTTGGTGAAAATTAGGAACAATGAATCTGACTTACCACTTTCGAGCATTGAAGCGATAAGCTTCACGTTAGTCCCGTTAAGACCGTCAAGAGCATGGCAACATGAATTAAGGTGGTACCGCGCAACGAGCGTCCTTAGAGGGGCGTTTTTTTATTTAAAAGGAGCAAAAAATGGAAATTATTTACAACAACGACAAATTAATCTTAAATGAAGGTGAGACGGGATTTAGTCTGATCAAACGCCTTGATCTAAAAAACAAACTCGATATTTTAGTTTATAAACTAAACGGCGAACTTTATGATCTTGCAACCCCGATTAAAAGCGAGGGCGAATTTTCATTCGTTACCAAAACTGATCCCGAAGCATTCACAATCCTAAATCATGATTCGGCCCACCTCTTAGCCCAAGCGGTCCTCTCTTTATATCCTGACGCAAAGTTTGGCATCGGACCCGCCATCAAAGAAGGCTTCTACTACGACATCGACTTTGGTAGTGTTGTCATCAACGATGATGATCTCGTCAAGATCGAAAGGAAAATGAGTGAACTATCAAAAGAAGATCATCGCATTAGTATGAAACTTGTTTCCCAACAAGAAGCGCTAGAAATCTTCAAAAACAACGAATATAAAGTGGAATTAATTAATGAAATTACCGATCGCATCACGGTTTATACGCAAGGTAACTTCACCGATTTATGCTATGGTCCACATATGCCAAGCACCCGGTACGTTAAATTCTTTAAACTTCTAAGTTTAGCCGGCGCCTATTGGCGTGGTGACGCTAAACGCAAACAATTAACAAGAATTTATGGGATTAGCTTCTTTTCAAAAGAGGAACTCGACGCTCATCTTCATAACCTTGAAGAAGCAAAAAAACGTGACCACCGTAAACTTGGTAAAGAACTTGGCCTCTTTATGTTAAGTGAATATGGTCCTGGTTTTCCCTTCTGGCTTGAAAAAGGCATGAGCCTCTATCATGAACTGGAACATTGGTGGATTAGTAAACAACGGCGTGATGGTTATGAATTTATTAAGACCCCAACGCTATTAAGCCGTGACCTCTGGGAAATCAGTGGCCACTGGGCGAATTACCGCGACAATATGTACACGACCAAAATCGATGAAAAAGATTATGCCGTCAAACCGATGAACTGTCCAGGATCGATCCTTATTTATAATAATAGTCTTCACTCTTATAAAGATTTACCGATTCGCCTCGCCGAACATGGTAACGTTCACCGTCACGAGGCAAGTGGGGCTTTAAATGGTCTTTTCCGGGTACGGAACTTCACCCAAGATGACGCTCACATCTTCTGCCGCCGTGATCAACTCCAAAGTGAAATTAAACGCTTACTCAAACTCTATGATGAAGTCTATAAAACCTTTAACCTCTCTTACCATATCGAACTCTCAACTCGTCCAGAAAATAAATATATTGGTGATCTCAAAACTTGGAATGAAAGCGAAAAAGCATTAGCGAAAGCATGTGTTGCCTTTGGTATTCCTTTTAAGGTAAATGAAGGGGACGGCGCTTTTTATGGCCCTAAACTTGACTTTAAATTAAGAGACTCCATCGGTCGTATTTGGCAATGCGGCACCATTCAACTAGATATGAATTTACCCGAACGGTTTGATATCTCCTATATTGATCGCAACAACAAAAAAGTACGTCCAATTATGCTCCATCGTGCAGTCTTTGGCTCGATTGAACGCTTTATTGGTATCTTGATTGAGCACTATGCAGGTGCGTTCCCGCTTTGGTTTGCCCCTGAACAAATTAGTGTCCTCCCCGTCAACAATGAGGCACACTTAAAATACGCCGCTAAACTTAATAAGAAACTCATTAACCTTGGTCTTCGCTCATCCTTAAATGGCGCCAATGAGAAATTAGGTTATCGCCTTCGTCAAAGTCAAATCGCCAAAATTCCCTATACGATTGTCATTGGTGATCGCGAAATGAATGAAAACTTGGTTACCTATCGAAAATTCGGAAAAGAAGATCAAATTACGGTTCCTTATAAAGATTTTATCGCGATGATTCGGCGCGAGATTAAAAATAAAGCATAATGCCGCTTCTTTAACGTTTATCGTTTTATAATAAGAGTGTTAAAAGGAGGACATCATATGTCATTTGAATTAAAACCACTACCCTACGCTTATAGCGCTCTCGAACCATACATTGACGCCCGCACGATGGAAATTCATCACAGCAAGCATCACCAAGCTTATGTGACAAATTTGAATGCCGCGTTAAGTAAAGAAACCGCTTATGCGTCATGGTCACTTGAAAAGTTATTAACGAACTTAGATAAATTGCCTGCGTCAATTAAAACCGCAGTCCAAAATAATGGCGGCGGTCATTATAACCATGAACTCTTCTGGTCCCTCTTAAAAGTGAACCAAGGAGAAGGCCCAAAAGGCAAACTTGAAGTTGCAATCAACAAAACATTTGGCTCACTCGATGCTTTTAAAGAAGCCTTTGGTAACGCTGCTAAAACCCGATTTGGTTCGGGCTGGGCATGGCTCATTGTAACGCCAGCTGGCGAATTAAAAGTCTTAAGCACTGCCAACCAAGATACCCCACTCCTCGAAGGCCAACCAATTCTTGCCCTTGACGTCTGGGAACACGCTTATTATCTCCACTATCAAAATCGCCGTCCTGATTACGTCAGTGCCTTCTTCCATGTCGTCAACTGGACTGAAGTCGCCCGTTTATACGAATTAGCGATTAAATAGTGTTTAAGTTTGACAATTAAATTAAAAAGTGTTATTTTATTAAAGTCTAGAAAGTGGAAAGTAGAAGCGCCCGCTTCTCACCAGATTTACCTCGTAAATTGGTTGATGTCACAATAAACAAAATTGTTTATGTATGCGGGTATCTCTACGGTACCCGCTTTTTAAATAAAAATTTAGGAGGAAATGCTTATTTATAACCAAAACAGAGAAAAACCGGAACGTAACGTCGAATTAGTGAATGAAAACATTCGCTTTCCCGAAGTACTCGTTATCGGTCCGAACGGCGAACAACTCGGGGTCATGAAAACCCGGGCTGCGATTGAACTTGCAAGCAACCAATATGAACTCGATTTATTTTGTGTCAACCCTGGTGGCAAACCACCCGTTTGCAAAATGATTAATTATTCGAAACATCGCTTCGAACAACAAAAACGTGCGAAAGAACAAAAACGCAAACAAAAAGTTGTAGAACTTAAAGAAATTCGGATGTCACCTGTCATTGACATTCATGATCAAGTAACCAAAGCAAAAAAAGCCAAGGAATTCTTAATCGATGGTGATAAAGTCAAAGTCACCATTCGCTTCCGTGGTCGCCAAATGCAACACATTGAAGTTGGTGAAAAAATTCTTGAAAGTTTCGTCGCCCTCGTTGATGAATACGCAGTGATCGAAAAGAAAGCCGCTCTCGAAGGACGTAACTTAAGCTTAATCTTGGCGAGCAAAACCAAAAAATAGGAGGAAGTTTCATGCCAAAAATGAAAAGTAAAAGTGCCTTAACCAAACGTGTTAAAGTCACAAAATCAGGTAAATTAGTGCGTAGTTCTGCATATACTTCACACTTAGCCCCCCGCAAGACGACCAAACAAAAACGTCATTTACGTAAATCCCAATTAATCCACAAGAGCGATTACAAACGGATTAAGTATTTGATCCAAAACTAGGAGGAATAGACAATGCCACGTGTAAAAAATTCACCGGTGACTAGAGCCCGGCGCAAAAAAGTATTAAAACAAGCCAAAGGTTATTTTGGATCAAAACATTTACTCTTTAAAACTGCTAAAGAACAAGTGATGCACTCCTTACAATACGCCTATAATGATCGTCGTAAAATCAAGAGTGACTACCGTAAATTATGGATCAAACGGATTAATGCCGGTTGCAGAATGTGCGAAATTAGCTATAGCCAATTTATGCATGGTTTAAAACTTGCAAACATCAATGTTAACCGTAAAATGTTAAGCGAACTCGCCATTCATGATTTCGAAACCTTTAAGGGTTTAACCGATACTGCTAAAAAAGCTTTAGCAAAGTAAACCTCTTCTCACTTTATTAAAAAGCTCCTTACATAGGAGCTTTTTTGATTTATGAACTATATTTTTTAAAACAAATCTTCATCATCTTCGAAAGCGGTAATGTCTATTTTTTTGATTTGACCAATCGCTTTACTAATAAAACTGCCATAGTCGAAACGTTCTTCAAATGCCTTAACTTCAGAAAGGAGCGGGCTAGTGACAGGGTTTGGCGTATGGAAGATAGTACAGCAATCTTCATACGGCAAGATTGAAATTGGATAAGTGCCAATTCGTTTTGCAATCCGGATGATTTCATTTTTGTCAGTTGTCGCTAACGGACGAATCACGGGGTAATTCGTTACTTCATTAATGACCACGAGTGATTCTAAGGTTTGGCTCGCGACTTGACCGAGGGACTCACCGGTCACCAAGATTTTTAAACCGTGACGTTTGGCCACAACTTCAGAAATCCGCATCATCATGCGACGCATGACGGTAATGGCATAGGAATGGGGAACATGTTCATAGATGGCTAGTTGAAGGTCCGTGAAAGGAACGATATAAAGCCTAATACTTGGTTGATAGGGGGTGAGTTGGCGTAAGAGATCTTCCAATTTACGAATGACTTCTTCTGACGTATAAGGTGGAGCGGCAAAGTGAATCGCTGAGAGCTTAATTCCCCTTCTTAAAGTCAAATAAGCGGCAACCGGCGAATCAATCCCGCCACTCAGTAAGATAAGACCTTTACCTGAGGCTCCAAGTGGATAGCCTCCAAGACCCTCGTAACGTTTCGTTAGTACGAGAATCTCTTTAAAGTCAATTTCAATTCGGAGAACGAATTCCGGATGATGAATATCGACTTTTAAGGTAGTGTGATCAAGGATGTGGCCGGCTAATTCCCGATTAACGGCGTCACTTAAAAGCGGAAACATCTTATCTTTTCGCTTAGTGACAACTTTAAATGTTTGATAGTTTGTATTCTTCAGAAGCGTGAGGGCAAGGGCTTTGACGGCCTCAAGGTCGCGCGGTAAGGTCACAATTTCACTAATCGCATGAATGCCACTAATATTTTGTAACCGTTCAATAATGGCGGGTAAATGGGACGCATCAAATTGACTGATATAAAGATGATCGTGTTTTGTTTCAATTTGAACTTTATATGTCGCTAATGCATGACTGATGTTTTTGCGAAGGCGGGATATAAAATCCTTTCGATTATTCTTTTTTAAGTAGAGTTCACCAAAGTGAATCATTAATTTATTACTCATGTTTTGCTCCTTCAATGATCGTCAACAGTCTTTCATAAAATACATCAACTTCTGCGATTGTATTCAGGGGAGAAAAACTGACTCTAAGCGCCTGATTGGCATCATTAATATTCCCAGTAAGCGCCATGATTGCGCGACTTGGTTCATGAAGTTTTGCACTACAAGAACTCGTCGTGCCAATAAAGATATCTTCATTCTCGAGGGCATTTAACACGACTGACGCCTTCACCTTAAGTGATGAAAAATTAAGAATGTATGGGAATAAACCATTAGAATTAATATGAAAGAGGGTGGGATGTTTCAGTAATAACATTTCTAAATGTTGGTAGAGTTCATGAACTACTACGTAATGTTCATCAACGGCTTCACATGCCAAACGGACAGTTTGAGCAAGGAGAATATTCGCTGGCGCATTACTTGTCCCGGCTCTCAAGCCGTCTTCTTGTTCACCACCGTAGATAAGTGGTGCGAGGGTTAATCTTTGATGAATCACAAGGGCGCCGCTTCCTTTAAGACCATAAATCTTATGGGCTGAGAAAGAAAACGCATCAACTGCTTGTAACGGTATCTCGACCTTACCAATGGCTTGCGTAATATCGCTATGAAAAATTACTTTAGGAAAGGAAACCAATACTTCTTTAATCGCTTTAAGGTCATTTAAAGCCCCGATTTCATTGTTAACAGCCATGATGGAGACAAGCAGGGTTTCGCTCGTCAGTAAGCTCTTTAAATGGGTTAAATCAATCGCACCGGTTGGTGTAAGATGACAAAATTTAAGCACCGCCCCATAAGAATCTTTTAAATAAGCTGCAACACGGTAAACACTTGGATGTTCATATGGACTAAGAATAATTTCTTGACCTCGGCTGCGATAGTTTAAAAAGAGCCCAATGAGCGCTAAGTTATTTGCCTCGGTTGCACTACTTGTAAAAATGACTTTTCCCTCGGGATAGTGAAGTGTTTTTAAGATTTGATCGCGACTCTTATCTTGTAAACGATTCACTTCGCGTCCAAGCCGGTGAAGGGCACTAGGATTAGCAAAGTAACGTGAAAGAAGACTTTCATACGTTTTTAAAAGTCGATCATCGATCTTAGTTGTACTAGCATTATCAAAATATATCATTGTTTGCGGGTTTGGTATTTCTTTAATTGTTCAATCGAATTTTCATACGTATTTTGGAATAAACCATTAAAGAACCGCTGTTCTTCGTCCCGAATTTTCGCATGCAGGTCGCTAAATTGTTGACGAAAGCCATTAAGGCTTACCATCACTTCTTCAGCAGATTCAGCATATTTAACGTCTTTTGTAATAGTATCTTCAAGGCGGGTCGCTAGTTTTCTTAATTCATTCGTCAATACTTCAACCTGGCTAACATCAATTGGCCGTTGGCGAATGACGAGGCTAATATCGGCAATCATTTCATAACCACTCGTAAAATCATGTTCAAAGTTTTGGCTATAAGCCGGGACATTTAACCGACGTAATAACACTTCTAATTCTTTAAAGCGAATGTATAAAACACCGCAGATGGCGTAACCATCTTCAACAATCACGCGTAAAGATTCAATATAGTTTTGAAATTCTTGAACTAATATTTCAACTTTGGCACTCTCAGCTTGTAATTGATTGACTTTACCAACGAGCACGCTATAGGGTTGTTTCGTTGCACTATGAAGAAAAGCATCAAGACTACGTTTAACGTTCATCATCACATTCACATTCGTATTTGCTTCTTCAAGTTTCTTTTCATAGACCGGATTAATTTGATAATACTCTTTTACTTGCGGCATCCGGTTGACAAGCCGAATATAGCGCTGTTCAAGCTCATTGACATGAAGATAGGTTTTATCGTAATGCGAGGCAAACTCGCGTTGTTTTTCAATTTCGACATTAAAACTATTCACCAGTTCATCAATCGTATCGGCAATGCGATTAAGCGTAGTTTCGACGTTTCGGGTATCGAACCGGACAAGTTTTGTCTTAATTTGATCAAGTTGAAGATTGAAGTTTTCGATTTCTTGATTCACTCGGAGGTGATGCAATGGGACATTAAATTCAGACGCTTCTTCGTATCGTTTTTTAAGTAAGTTAATCTTTTCCGGGATGAGCGCAGTCGCTTTAACAACTAAGAGTGGTAAAACATGGAGTACTTTTTCCAGTTGATCGTTAAACTGCCGAATCTTCTCTAAGTAGGTCCGAGCTTCATCATAATAAGCACCATTGAGTGCGGTATCATATTCTTTAAAGAGTAATTCAATTTGCGAGAATATTTTTTCAAAACTGGGAACGACAATTTCTAAATCATCCTTGTTGTCGCGGTACATATTCTTAATAAGACGCAATTTTTCTTTATCATAAACACTTTCTTCGCGAATTTCTGATTCAGGTTTAATCATGTTTGTTAAATCTTTACTAAGGGTCGTAACCTTTCTTTCATAGTCTAAGATAATCGGACGATGTTCAGCGAGGCTTTTACGAAATTCTTTATGACCTGCAGCAAGCGCCTCATTTAAAATTTGAATGGCGCGGGATGCCTTCCGATCATCGACTGAGCGGAGTTGTTCAAAGCGGGCAAAAAATTCTTCATAAGCCGGACGCATGAGAAGATTAATATCACTAATTGCTTCAATTCTTTTGATATATTGAATGTTTTCACCAAGAAGTAAACTTCGTACATAAGAATATTTAATGGATAATGACTTTAAAGTTTTTTTATTTTTCGTGCCCCGGAAGGCAAATTTTGATAATACAAAAATTAAGGCTGCAACCGCCAAGAGCGCACTCGCAACAATGAATATGATGTCAACAGCATTTAGCAATATATTGATTTTCATTTCTTCGTCCTCATTTTGTATATTATACAATTTTTCATCACCTTTTGCCTATTATTCTACAAGTTAACCAAAAAGATCGTCCGTTAAGATTGTAATAACTACTTCTAACGTGGCCTACGTTTTCAATCAGTACCTTAATTTATGTTTCGATTGGGTTATTGATTCAAAAATAGAACCATGGACATGACCTTTGAGAAGATACAATGTATTGAAGTTATGAGAAAGTTTTGGCATTTACTAGTATTTATTTAATATTCTTTGACAAGTTAACATTTTTGATTACAATGGTAAGTGACAAGTAAACACGTGAGTGAAACCCCTACTTCATCGAAATAAGTGAAGTTTTAAAAAAACAGTCTCATCTGTATTTTTATCAAAAAGGGGGTGTAATAACCAACATATAAACAGCAATAATTAGTAAAAGATACCAATTTTATAATGGAAAAAGGAAGAAATATGAAAAAAAAGCTACTATACGTTCCCATTCTAATCTTATTGTTAACAGGTTGTACCACCAAAAATCAAGACATTACTCCGGAGTCAATTAGTATTGTTAATATCCATCAAACAACAGAGTTGGTCATCGGCGATGTTCTACAATTGTATACATCAATTTTACCGCAAGAAGCGGACCAAAATGTCGTTTGGTCCACAAATAATAGTGCCGTTGCCACCGTTACTAGTGGCAAAATTCAAGCATTAAGCGCCGGTGACGTTGTGGTCAGTGCCGTTTCCGCGAAATTGAATACCGTTACAGCCGATCTAACATTTAGAGTCCTTGACCCTCAAACCCAACTCATGAGTATTTCACTCACGGCACCTGAAGATGACACTACACTTTATGAAGGTTCAACCCTCGCCTTAACCGCTTCAATTAACCCCGTAACAGCATCATATGATTCCTTGCGGTGGTTATCTCTTGATACAAGTATCGCCACGGTATCACCTTTAGGCGTCGTCCTTGGGGTGACTAGTGGAGAAACGAGTATTGTGGTCGAAGCGCTCGACAAGGATAATACCATTTTGGCCTCACATTCTATCACGGTCAACGTAATCGAAAATGATTGGGTTGTTAATACAATCTCAAAGATATATGATGCACGCACATTAGTGAATACAACGATTAATGTCGTAGGGAAAATCATGGTCTCAAACGCGACAGGTGTTATTATTGCGGATAACGAAGATGCCGTCCTCGTCTATCAACCATCTTACGAGGGTACAGCTGCAGTCGTTGGTGACATTGTTAACTTAACCGGCAGCATTTCTATATTTAATGCCTCCGCTCAAATTATCGCCGCAACCATTCGTGTAATTAACACTAACCCACCAAATATAACGGGACCGTCATTAATCACAAATTATAGTGAGGTTAAACTAACCACTTACATGACTGGTGTTTCCCAGGATGACATCGTCGGTAGACAAAAACTATTGGTCAAGCCACTTTATGTTGAAGTCCATGATTTAACCGCCGTTTTAGCGGGGAATGGATACATTGATTTGTACCTTGAGGATGGCAGTGTTAACTTTAGTATTAAAGGTTCCTCATTCCGGAATGATTTAAAGGCCGGCGATAAAGTAAATTTCCGTGGTTATATTACGGGCATAGAACAGGCCCTTGACCATAGTTTCCCACGGGTTGCCATTTATGCTGTAGAAGGAAGTCAAGTCATTACAAAAGTCTAATAAGAGATGATTTTAATCCGCAATCCACGACGATAACTCGTTCACGTGATTTAAATACATATTATATTTTGCTTGTAGAAATCATATGTTTAATATATCTTGAAGTAGAAGAATAAATTCGCTAATATAGACATATGGATATTGATCGTTAAATGTCGTTCAATCATCAAGAACCCCCCGCACTTCCATCGCGTAAAATTAAAAATCTTGTATGAGATCATCTTTTACACGAAGGAGGTAGCCAATTGGAAATAATTAAATCCTACTAAACTAAAAGTTTTTATTGCTTTTAGTTTGTCGTTTATTTACTCATAAAATAATGAAAGGAATTATTATGAAAATCAAAAAAAATACGTTCTTCACCCTAGCATTCGCCTCATTTTTACTTCTCTCCGGTTGTTCGCCTAAAAAAGTAGACCCAACCGAAGTTGTAGTAACTGGTGCAACTGCTGGACAAGAGTTAAAAGTTGGTAATACCGTTCAACTAAATGCTTCGGTTTTACCAGCAGAGGCCGATCAAGGCATTGAATGGAAAACTACTAATGCAGCTCGTGCGACGATTAATGAGGCTGGTCTTGTTACCGGTGTCGGTGTTGGTAATGTCATTATTAGTGCCATTTCAACCTATGATCCGAACATAAAAAAAGATCTAAATTTCGTCATCATTGAAGCTGACGTCCCCGTTATCAACCCCGAATCGATTGTCATCAGTGTTGCGGGTGACGTGAATGAAATCACAGTCGCACAAAGCGTCAAACTTTCTGCTGTTATTAGCCCATTAACAGCAAACCAAAATGTTATTTGGTCTGTTGATGAAGAAAGCATTGCCACCATTGCCGTTGATGGTACATTGACCGGTGTCAGTGAAGGTAGTGTAACCGTTACTGCAACAAGTTCAGTTTTAGCGGAAGTCAAAGCAACGACAACCATCTCCGTTATTAGTGGCGCTACTGGTTGGGAAGCAGTCAAGCTATCCACGCACGCCGAATATATTGACCAAATTGATGGCGAAATAAAAGTTCAAGGAAAAGTAACACATATGTTACCAGCCAACGACGGAAAGCAAAGTTACTATCTCCAAGACGGTGAAGGTGGATTCTATATATATGGTCAAGATATTACCGCTTTCCCAGTCGAATTTGGAAAGTCTTATATAGTTGGTGGTACGAAGAAACGATATCAAGGTGAACATGAAGTTGTTGATGTTGCCTATTTTGTTGAAAGTCCAACGCCTCTTTCTTACTCGATTAAAGATGTAAGTGATTTAAATATTGTCGATCTTACGGTCGCAAATCCTTATCATGGTAGTCTAGTTGATGTCAAATTAGCAACGATTAATAGTCTACCAACTAATTTTACTAAAGCTTTCAGTGTTAAAGTCATGACGGCTGCAACTGGTTCAAAAACTTTTGACCTTCGCGTTGATCCAGCGGTCGTTGGTGCTACCGAATTTAGCGCCATCTCTACGCGATTTGCGACTGCAACCGTGGGCACGATTATTGATGTTCGCGGTATTCTGACAGCTTTCGGTTATAGTGGTGCTGGTGCATCACAAATTAAAATTCTTAAGGCAACCGATATCACAATTCCGGAATTAAATGATTCCCAAAAAGTGAATACCACGGCTGATGCCTTAATGATTATGACCAATGTTCCTAAAACTATAACAAACATCACGCTACCAACTGCTGGTAGTAATTATGCCAATGTCCTTATTTCTTGGATGTCAAGCAACCCGTCAGTCATTAGCGCGAGCGGTGTTGTTACCCATTCTGCTGAACAAGTGGCTGTAACACTTACTGCCACGATTAGTTTAAACGATGCATTCACGACGAAATCATTCATTGTCAACGTGTTCGCAGCAAATGATGAACACTATCAAGAACTTGTTGGGTTAAACTTTGAAGATGCACTTGCCGCTGAACAATACGGCATTAGCGCTTCTTCACCATCCGGATATAGCGCCACTGCTGATTATAATGTTAATCTCGGTGGAAACGAATGGACAGTCCGCAATGCCCTTATTGGCCAAGATGCAAATGATCGCCGCAATGGTAATTGGGCACTCCGCATGCAACGTAATAACGATATCGATTCATCGGGCCGGCTTGAATTAAACACCGCAGTTGCGGATATCAATATCGTTGAATTTAAAGCCGCTCGGTTTGGTAGCGACCCATTCGGTATGCTCCGTATTTCTTATCACGATGGTACAAACTGGGTGACCGTCAGTGAAGTCAATGTCATTTTCACAACTTTGGAAACATTCCGTGTCTTGCTACCTGAAGGCATCAATACCCCAGTTAAAATTAAAATCACCGTTCTTCCAAGTAGTGGCACACGTGTTAATTTAGATGATATCCGTCTATTAAAAATTGGAACGCTTGCCTAATGACTAAGAAGCAATATTTTATGACCTTGCTTCTCTCCTTTGTTTTAGTGGGAGTCACCGCCTGTAACGGCGGTGACTCCCAAGGAGTCGCTCCCGAATCGATTGCCATTTTGTATAATGGCGAAACGGTTGAGGAACTCGCACTCTTCGAGGAAGAAGAAATACAATTAAACGTTAAAATTCCAAATCCAAACGCTGATCCTACGGTAAAATGGTCAGTAAGTGACCTTGCCATCGCTTCAATTAGTGATCAAGGTTTATTGAAAGGTTTGCAAGAGGGGGTCACAATCGTAACCGCCGCTTCTACTATAAACCCTGCTATCTTCGGTTCACTCTTAATTAATATTGAAAAAGTACCCTATCAATCCGGAGTGGGTTCCGGTAAGAGTGTCAATGACCCCATCTTTAAAGGGAATGAAGGTCGTAACGATCCACTTGAAATTTATTTTTTAGAAACATATCAAATATACGCCGATTCAATTTACCTTAAAAAGGGGAATGTTGATGTCATCATCGATGGCGGTTTTGCTTTTGATGGTACCGAAAACAACGCATTCCTTAAAGAAAAAATCACCGATCAAAAAGTCGATTTATTAATGGCGACACACGCTGATGGCGATCATACTGACGGGATTGCCAATTTATTAGATGGGTTTAATGATGTGTCACTCGTTATTGATTATGGCGCTCCTAAAACCACGACATCCTATAAACAACTTGTTAACACTTACATTGAAAATGGAACTGCCTACTATACAGCCCATGACGCTACTAATGAGTTAAATGGCGCAGTAAAACGATGGTATTTAACTGAGGAGTTTTACTTTGATGTATTAAATACGGGTAACTATGTGACTGGTGAAACTGGTAACGCTGGCAATCCGAATAGTCTTAGCACGATCTTCTATTATAAAGATTTCTCTTTCTTCACCGCAGGCGATCTCACAACGGGAAGCGAAGCAAGCCTACTCAAGAATGAAAATTTACCTGAAGTAACGCTTTACAAGGCTAGCCATCACGGATCCCACGGTAGTAATAGCCAAGAACTGATGAACACTCTAAATCCAAAAGCGGTTGCAATTACAGCAAGTAAAGCCATGACCTATGGCCGCACCATTCCGCTTGAACCAAACGAAACAACAAGAATCAATTTAAATGCCGCCTCTGGCCATCCAGCCGCCCAAGCCATTGAGCGGATTTATAAAGTACCACGTATTAGTCAAAACCTAAACGTCTATTGGAACGCTATTAATGGCACAATGAAATTTTCGACAAAAGGTGAGCATGGTTATACTTTCTCAGGAACGGTTCCAAAACGTGGTTATTATGATGTAAGTAGTAACGACAAAGCCATATGGAACGAAACGCTTCAAGATTTTGAGGCTAGAGTAACTGGGGAAGAAACAAAACGACTCCATGAAACAAAAGTGTTTTCGATTCGTGATTATGTAAATTATTTACCACAATGGGCGCAAAACACCTATTACACCGCATAAAGAAAACTCGAGGGATAACATGAAAAACAAACGCATCATATTACCAATTATTATGCTTCTTCTACAAGGTTGTATGGTAGAAAGAGCCCCTACGACCATTCGTGTGAATTTTGCGCAGGATACCATTCTTGTTGGTGAAAGTATCCAAATTAACTACACCATTTCACCTACTTCTGCTTCTCAAGATGTTTACTTTACTAGCGATGACCTCAGTGTTGCGGTTATTAATGGGGATAACGCTGTTGGCATCAAAAACGGTATAACGGCGATAAATGTTGTATCTAAACACTTATTGAGTGGGAAGAAAGTACTTGGTTCAGCCTATTTAGAGGTCATAGAGGGTGACTTACATCCTACGTCTTTAAGTTTAAGATCACCAGAAGGTTCAACACTCTATATTGGCGAAGAAAAACCATTATTACTTAGTGTTTTGCCGCACAATGCTAGTCAAGACGTAACGTGGTCCAGCCAAGATATTGACGTGGCGACAGTAAATGATGGTGTCGTTATCGCTCAAAGTATTGGCAAAACATCAATCTCCGCAACGAGTGTTTTAAACCCTAAAATTAGTGCCTCAATCATGATCGAAGTACTACCAGTGCCTGAACCCATTGAATTTAATTTTGATGACTTAGATTTATCAAAGAATGCGGAGTTTGGCACGGTCACGTTATCAACGGTTAGCGCGCTATCAGTACTGAGCTCAAAGTCAGACGGGATGATTGATAATGTCCTTTACACAAAAGCGGCTTATGCGGGTAATGGTAGTAGTGGCGCACCTTATTCAGGTGAACACGGTCTTTTTAAATTTGGCGCAAAAACTGAGGGACCAGGTTCCCTTCACTTCACCACAAAAGTTAAAGTGAAAACAGTTGAACTTTTAGTTGCTGACTGGGGTGATCAAGATGGATTAAATCAAGAATATACGGATGTCATCGTCAATGGCGAAGCACAACTTGCCCCTTATAAGCAAACGTTGGTAACTAACTCTGAAGGTGTTGAATTTTATAAAGCCCTTAAAGAGGATTGTAAACAATGGATGACCTTTGAAATGGATGAAGCTACCGATACAATAAAAATCGATAGTAAGCACAACGCTCAAAATAAAAGTGGGGTTGCAAGATTCCGCCTTTTCGCCATTCGTTTATTGTTCTAAAATTAAAAGGGTTTGTTTCTATATAACAGCTGGTTATCATATTCACGGTTTTTAACGCGTGACATAACTCCTATCCTACAGACAAATACGGCTCCGAGAATCGCGGTAATTTTTCGGCAATCAACCGCACCCATTAATTGCTTTTAACTCATAAATGCGGTTAGCATGCTCATCTTCTTTATATCTTTCCAAAAAGACCACATTTTTTTCTTCTCAATTAAAAGATCATGATGTTGTATTTCATCGTGATTAATCTTTGTTCTATATTTATTCAGAAGAAAGATAAATTATTTGTGTGATGACTTTAAATACTTTTGCTTTTATAGTATATTTAAAGAGCATTCGTGCAACTTTTGAGAGGAATCACCACTCGTGGATCATATATATACATTAAGTGAAATTAAACGGGGACAAAAAGTCCGAGTTTTAAAAATAAATGGCGGAGATCTCGCCCTTAAACAACGACTTTTGGATATGGGAATCACCACAGGGGTCATGATTACTCTCAATAAAGTCGCGCCGCTTGGCGATCCCATATGTATTGAACTTAGAGGCTATCGACTCCTTGTCCGAAAAGATGATGTTCGGCATGTTGAAATTGAGGTCATTAAATGAGAATTGCCCTGATTGGTAACCAAAACAGCGGAAAGACTTCCCTTTTCAATGTCTTAACCGGCAACAATCAAAAAGTTGGTAACTGGCCTGGTGTAACCATTGAACGTAAAGTGGGCCTCTTACGAACGACAACCCATGAGGTCATCGACCTTCCTGGCATTTATAGTCTTTCCCCATTCAGTCCTGAAGAAACAATTGTAAGAAGGTTTTTACTTGAGGAACATGTCGATTTAATCATTAATATCGTTGATAGTACGGCGATTGAACGAAGTCTTTATTTAACCACTCAGCTCTATGACTTTAAAATACCGATGATTGTCGCTTTAAACATGTCCGATCTGGCCCTTGAACAAGGTATTCGCATTGATATCGACAAGCTTCAATCCTTATTAAAATTACCGGTTGTCCCAGTCTCGGCATTAAAACGAACGGGCATTAAAGAAATGATTAATCTCATTAAGGAAGTAACGCTTGATGAACCTGAATACCCCGCTATTTATCAAGGGGCTCTCAACGAGGAAATTGCAAAACTTAGCGAAAAGATCACTTTAAAAGAACGTCTTTTTATTGCATGTAAATTATTAGAGGGTGATCGTAATTTTCCAATTCATCTCGTGCTTAACGTTGATGATTCAATTACTAAACTTACGAATGAATATCAAAATGATATCCCCCAAATTGTGGCTGACCAACGTTATCAATTTATTGAAAGGGTACGGGATTTAAGTGTGTCTTCACGCGAAAACCCAAAAACCTTAACTGACAAAATCGACCGAATTATCTTGAATAAATACTTGGCAATTCCGATCTTTATTTTGATTATGTTTAGCGTCTATTTTCTAGCCGCAGGACCAGTCGGTGGCTATCTAACAAGCCTCATTGAATCCCTTTTTGTTTGGATAAATGTCCAATTCAGCGGTTTTCTTGTAGATGTCGGAGCATCGCCGTGGGCCATTAGTCTCCTCGTAGATGGCGTACTAACAGGGGTCGGCTCGATCCTAAACTTCGTTCCTCAACTTGTTATCCTATTTCTCTTAATTGCGCTCCTTGAGGCCAGTGGCTATATGTCGCGAATCGCCTTCTTCTTTGACCGCATCTTCCGCAAGGCGGGCTTATCTGGTAAAGCGCTGATCCCTTTTATTATTGGAAGTGGGTGCAGTGTTCCCGCCATCATGGCGACACGAACGATTAATGATGAAAATGAAAAACGGCTCACGGTGTTATTAACCCCCTTTATTCCGTGTAGCGCGAAACTCCCTATTATCACCCTATTCGCTGGCTACTTCTTTAAAGATAACGTCGGTATTGTGAGTGCTTCTTTATACTTCTTAGCCGTCATCATTATTTTAGGCACTGCACTGGTCATGAAACGTTTTATATACAAAGGTACCTACTCTCCGTTTATCCAGGAGTTACCGACCTATAAAGCACCGAACCTTCAGTATGTTGTTCGGTCAACATTTGAAAAAACATGGGCCTTTATGACCCGAGCGGGCTCCATTATCTTCTTAGCTTCCATCACTATTTGGCTCCTCTTAAGTTTCAATTGGCAGTTTCAATATGGGGTCGCCATTGACCAATCCATTTTAAGTGATGTCGGCCGTCTCTTCTCGTGGCTCTTTTATCCTTTTTTAGGCACCAATAGTTGGGCCGCGGGGGTGAGCATCATTCAAGGCCTGGTCGCAAAAGAGCAAGTTATTACCTCACTTTCAATTATTGCGGGCCTAAGTGATGGCGCGGCCTCTCACACCATTTTCACGAGTCCCCTCTTTACTTTTTTCACGCCTGCTTCGGCATACGCATTTATGGCATTTAATCTCTTTAGTGCTCCCTGTTTCGGGGCGATTGGGGCAATGCATAAAGAATTCGGGAGTGCGAAAAAAATGCTTAAAGCGGTCTTAATTCAAACGACTGTCGCCTTTTTAATCGCCACCCTTATCTTTCAATTTGGTCGGTTACTGGAGGTTATATTATGAGTCCTGCTGATATTATCATTCTTGTCATTGTGATTCTTCTGGTTGGCGCGGTCATCTTCTTTCTTTTATATCAAAATAAACGTTCATGTGCGGGTTGTGCCTACGCTAAAAATTGTGAAACCTTTTGTTCAAAGATTGCGCAATAAGATGACACCATAGAATGATGGTCACTTCAATCGTTATTAACCAAAAAAATGCATCAATTTCAACCTATTGATTGACTATTTATATACTTTAAGTTATTATACTAAATGCATGTAAGCAGCATGTAAACACCGTTTGTCTAATGATTGAAGTCGATTGATGTCTTAGTAACCCAAGCTACAGTGGCGAAAGGAAATATTCATTCATCCAGAAACGAGGGGTTTGCACCTTTTGTTTAGTATGCAAATAAAGAAAAGGAGGAAAACACATGAGATACACAGGTTCTAGTTGGAAAAAGTCACGTCGGTTAGGATATTCTATCCTTGAAACCGGTCAAGAACTTGCCAAACGGCCATATGGCCCAGGTCAACACGGAAACAAACGTCGTAGCAAAGTAAGCGAATACGGTAAACAACTTATCGAAAAGCAAAAACTTCGCCACACGTATGGTGTTAATGAACGCCAATTCAAACGGCTCTTCTTAATTGCCAAGCAAAAGAAAGACGTTGTTACCGGTTTAGCATTCATTCAAATTCTTGAATCACGCCTTGACAATCTTGTCTTCCGCTTAGGATTAGGCGCGACAAGACGGCAAGCACGTCAACTCGTTAATCACGGCCACATCTTAGTCGATGGTAAAAAAGTTGATATCCCAAGCTTCTTAGTCCCCGTTGGTTCAACCATCTCTGTTGGCGAAACAAGTCGCGAAATCAAATTATTCAAGTTCAATCTTGAAAAAATTGGTGCCACGGTTCCATTCGTCACGGTTAATGTTGAAAAATTAAGCGGTCGTTTCGATCGTTTACCAGAACGTACTGAAGTTGCCCAAGATATCGCCGAATCACAAATCATCGAATTCTACAACCGCGCACTCTAATGATTGCCGGTCGCAGTTAATCGACCAATTAAAAACCCACTTACTAGTAATAGCAAGTGGGTCTTTTTTTATGATCTCTAACAATTAGTTAATGTAGGCAACAAAATACTGTTTTTTACCGCGGCGGATAATTAAATAATGGTCATGAAGTAATTGGTGGCGAGAAAAGACGGCAACTGGATCATTAACTTTTTGGCCGTTCACACTAACGGAATTGCCATTTATAAATTCCCGTGCTTCGCGTTTACTACTCGCGGCTTTGACACGAATCAAAATATGTTCAAGTAATAAACCGTCTTCTAAAGGCGTAATCATCCCACTAAATAAATCTTTAATATCGATTTCGGATAGCATCGTCACATCCCCACTAAAGAGGGCCTTTGTCATTTCTTCAGCGTGAATAAGGGCGGGCTCGCCATGAACAATTTTAAGAATTTCGCGTGCTAAGGTCGTTTGGGCGAGACGCAGGTGTGGTGCTTTAAGATGTTCCGTGTTAAGCGCTTCGATTTCTTCTTTTGAGAGGAACGTAAAAACCTTTAAATAACGATAGGCATCCGCATCCCCAACGTTAATGAAATATTGATAAAGTTTATATGGACTAAATTTTGCCGGGTCTAAGAAAAGGGCACCATCGACACTTTTGCCAAATTTGACACCCTCACTATTGGTTAAGAGGTGAGCGGTCATCACTTCAACATTGGTGTCTGGACCTTTCACTTTGCGAATTAAATCAAGTCCACTAATCAAGTTACCCCATTGATCACTGCCCCCGATTTGCATCGTCGTGTGATGATGAGTATTTAGATGAAGAAAATCGGCGGCTTGGAGAAGCATATAACTAAATTCAGCATAACTAATGCCGTCTTCTAAACGTCTTGATACGGTATCTTTCGCAAGCATATAATTAACTGTAAAGTACTTACCATAATCACGTAAGAATTCTAGAATATTGATTTTACTTAACCAATCATAGTTATTTAAGATTAGACCCTTTTCAGGATTACTTAAATCAAGGTATTTTCCTAATTGGGCAGCAATTTGCGCAGTATTATGGGCTAAAGAAGCTTTGTCTAAAAGATTACGTTCTGCACTTTTACCACTCGGATCGCCAATCATCCCAGTGGCCCCACCGACGACGGCAATAATTTTATGGCCTGCTCGTTGAAGACGAACAAGTGTTAATATCATCACAAAATTACCCATGTGCATACTGGCGGCACTCGGATCAAACCCACAATAAATGGTTTGGGGGACATTTAGCATTTCTTTAATTTTGGCTTCGTTCGAGAAGTCTTTAATTAAACCGCGATAAAGCAGTTCTTCATATAAATTCATATATCATTTCCTATCTAGCGGGTTGTATCTAACTTCGCATAAGTCGCAACTACTTTTTGTCGGGGGATGAAAGTTTGTCCATCCATAATATCAACTAATAATTCAAGGGCGCGCGTCCCGACATGTTCCATATCAAGAATCATACTCGATAAACGCGGACGGTGTTGGGCGGCGTAACGCGTTCCCACAAGGCTTAAAACTTCAATATCTTCGGGAATACGAAGGCCACACTCAAGTGCAGCATTCACGACCGCATTACCTAACGAATCGCGATACACAACAAAGTAACCTTTCTTAACCTCTTGGAAGTAATGAAGGAAAAACTTATAATGGGCATCGTAAGAGTCATTGACGACTAGAATTTCATAGTCACGCTTTTCTTCCTGATGTGTCTTTTCAAAACTTCTTTGGAGGCGATCAAGTAAGCGGCCATTATGCGGAATCGCAACAAAATGCATCTTATTTTCACTCGTCCGGAGATGTTGCCGAATAATTTCTTCACGAAGGGTAAATTCATAACCAAACGTTAAACAAGTCACTTTTTCGACTGCATCTAAACGATTATTGACGACAACAACGGGTACTTGATAATTCGTAATTTTCGTGATTTCTTCTTCTTCAAACAAATCATCAAAGATAATGGCACCATCAACGTGTGACGTAATGAGTTTATCCATCGCGTTAAGGGCATCTTCTTTTTTATCACCAGTGACAAAAAGGGTTGTTAGATATCCCAAACGATTCGCGGTTGTAATGATACCGTGCAGCATGTTAGCAATATAAACATAGTTTGCACTTGGAATAATAAGACCAATATTTGTAGTTTTACTCGTTGCTAAAGCTTGAGCCAGGGCACTTGGCCGATAACCTAATTTCTTAATCGCGTTTTCCACTTTTAGTCGTGTTGCAGGGGTAACATTAGGGTGTTTGTTAATCACGCGCGATACTGTCGCAAGGCTGACACCGCTAACAGCAGCAACCTCATAAATCGTAACGCGGTCTTTATAATTTTCATTCATGTTAAAACCTCAATTCATAGTAATTCTACTTGAAAATATTTTCAAAGTCAAACTAGACTAAGAATTAGTCTTAGTCTAATGAAACCTTCACTAAACGATTGCTAAAATATTCCTTGCGTCCCACTTTTGCTTGAGGTTTACCGTTGACAACAACGACATCCCCCGTGAATCCAACGCTTTTTGTATTCACAAGATAAGAACCAACGCCATAAAGGTCAACTGGTACTTGTTGGTCATTAAATGCTTTAATCTTTTCGGGTGAAAAACTACTACTAACAACAATCTTAACGTAATGAAATCCCTCAGCATCAAGTGCACTTCTCACAGCCCGCACGAGGGGGCCACTCACGCCCTTTAAGGCAGGGTCATTTAGTCCTTGACGGACAAAATGCGCATCAAGAAGCGATAATGAAGTATCCAGTCTAACCGACCCAAGTTTTTCTTTAAAGTGCCGTGCGACGCGAAGTGCTTCACTGACACAATCGTTCGTATAATCAATGAGGGCACTAATTTTTTCATTTGGATAGGTTGCATGATAAAGTTCACAAGCTTTGATAAGATCACCATCACACATTGCAATCAGGGCATGTGGCATCGTTCCCATTCCTTTGATATTGACATAGGCGCCTTGGCCATCAGTGGAAAACTTTTTAATGCCCGCAATAAAACTTGCATAACCATCACCAGCTTGGGTATTGAAGTCGTCCTGCCGATCAGCCATCGAGAAAACATCAATGGGGGCGGCGGCCAGTAAAACATCACGGGTATTAGTCGCCACATTTGAGCGGCGTGTCAAAATACCATCAATTAAACTTTCTAAAAAGCCAAAATCCTGGTATCGTCCCGAAATTTTGAGCACTGGTTCATTCGCATTAATGATATCGCCATCGTGCAATGCGTAAATTGTTAAATCTTTCACATCTTTGGCGAAAGTTTGAATAAGCGCAATCGCTTCATCAATGCCGGCAACCATGACATTATCCTTACGTTGGAAAAATTGCATGGTGACAGTCGTTTCCGGAAGATGCTTGGTGACGATATTTAAAGTTTTAACGAAATAATTGGCAGTATAGAAATGACTCGCGATTTCGTTTGGGAACTGAAAGGTTTTGTTCGTTAATCGAAAGGTAGGGTCTTTCATTTTTAATTCAATCTCATGCATATCATTTATCTCCGGTGCATTCTAAATTTATGGATGAGATTCCCGTTAAGGGTTTTTAACATACGGATTAATACTTTTTTCGCATTTTTAATATCAGCAGTATCAACGACGGTCGCCGCCGTGTGTAGTGACCGTGCACAAATACAGTGCGTTAATGTTAGAACACCATCCGCGTGCAGATGGAAAGCCCCCGCATCTGTACCGCCCATGCTCGAATAATATTGATAAGGCACTTTTTCTATTTCACACATTTTTTCTTGAAAACTTAAAAGTTCGGGAAACGCGATCATCGATCGATCAAGGTAGCGAATAAGAACGCCGCCGCCTAGTTGCCCTTCTTCCTCTTTACTAATCGTATCGCGAGCGGGCGAACAATCGAGTACAATCGCTAAATCAGGATTAATTACATCCGCAATCGTTTCCGCACCGCGTAGTCCAACTTCTTCTTGAACCGTCGCGCCCACATAAAGATCATAAGGTAAGTCAACCTTACTAAATGTGCGCGCCATTTCAAGCATCATAAAAACACCATATCGGTTATCAAAGGCTTTAGAAAGAAGCCGTTGCCCCTCATTAAGTACTTTAAAAGGACCGTCGACCACGATCATATTACCGATCGTAACGCCAGCCTTAATAGCCGCGTCTTTTGATTGAAATCCAAAATCAAAGTCAAGATCACTGATTTTTGCCTGATCAAGACTTGTGCCGCCAAGATGAGGCGCAAGTGCGCCGATACTGCCATCAATTTTTCGACCATCTTGAAGTGTCATGCGGACCCGTTGTGAGAGTAAGGTATTCGGGGAAATGCCACCGCGGGCTTCGGCTTTAACTATGCCATTATCCTTCACTTCTAGAGTCATGAATCCGACTTCATCCATATGACTGGCAACCATTACTTTAGGAGTTTGGGCTATCTTTGATTTTTTAAGGCCAAAAATGGAACCAAGATTATCCCTTACGAGTGTAAAGCCATAACGTTCAAGTTCAGCTTTAATAAAAGCCGCTAAATGATTTTCAATCCCTGGGATAGCATCGATTTGCGTCACCTTTTCAAATAACTTAAGTTCTCTATTTGTTAACATAACAACCTACTTTCTTGCAACAATGCGTTTAATATTGACACCCTTAAGGGCGAATTTAGTTTCATATTCTGTTTTGGCATCAAAAGCGTTTCCACCGCGGTAATCAAGGTCGAAGGTAACCTCTTTATAACCACCCTCATTCATCATCTCATAGGAATAATGAGCAAAATCGTCGTTATCCGTTTTAAAAAGAAGATGGGCATCTTTTTTTAAGATGCGGTAATATTCTTTAAGAAATAACGGATAGGTAAGACGCCGTTTTTCATGCCGTTTCTTCGGCCATGGGTCACTATGATTTAAAATTACATAATCGATGGTCTCAGACGGGAATTTTGGCATCAAAATCAAAGCATCGGCATTACAAATAAAGATATTTCTTAGCGATGACACTTCAATCTTTTGGGCTGCAACAGCCAAGACACTTGCGTTTATCTCAATGCCGAAAAAGGTAATCTCAGGGTATTTTTCCGCCATCGCTTTTAAATAATCGCCTTTACCAACCCCAATTTCAATCGCGATTGGCCCGTGGTGACTTGCTTTAAACTTTGCAAAATCAAACGCGTCCGCAGCAATGTGAAAAGGAAGCGAGGTTAAATAATCACGTGCCCACGGCTTATGTCTTACGCGCATAACCGCGTCCCGAGATAATGAATGGCTCGAGCATAGATCGCCATTTGCGCATTGAAATCGTCAATGAGTATATGTTCATCGGGGGAATGGATATCCCCTGAACGACCCGAAAAGGCACTGCCAAAAGCAACCGTATTTGGACATTCTTTCGCGTAAGTCCCGCCACCAATCGCGAGTGGTTTACTACCGTTATCACCCGTTTCATCCATGTAGGCGTCCATAAGGGTTTTGATAAAATCACTTTCTGGATCAAAGAGTAGATGTTTACTTGTAGATTTGACTTTAAGCTCCATTTTTAAGGTTTTACCTAGTTGTTTTAAGTGCGGAGTTAAATCGACACCTTCTGGATAACGGAAATTACATGTGAAGGTTAAGACACCCTCTTCATAAGTCAATAGGCCAATATTATAAGTTGATTCACCAAGGAGGGGTGTTGATAAATAGGCATCCATCGTCTTCCCACTCGGATCACTAAATTTTTCAGCCAAAAGTTGGAGATGTTTAATTTTGTAATAGTCGCCAAGATATTTAAAAGCTAAGACACCGGCATTGATACCTAATTGCGGTAAGCTTCCGTGCGCACTTTTACCAAAAATGGTTAAGGTCATATTCACCATTTCTTTACTCACACTATAGGACACATTCGCATCATCAAGTTCCTTTAGCAATCCTTCATCAAGTGGAAGCGTGATCAATACTTTATCAATGACGCTATTGGCGGCTTCACCACCCTTGATATGAATAATAGGACCTAATGGTAAGATTTTAGTTGCAATAAAATTCGTAATCGCTTTTTCACCATAAATGAGTGGAAATTCAGCGTCGGGTGTGAATCCGTATTGGGGCGCAGGCGCTTTATAGTCATGAAAATAGTACCGCATACAACTGCTCCCGCGTTCTTCATCGCCACCAATGACTAGCCGGACACTATAATCTTTAATGTAACCATGGTCAAATAACGCTTTGATGGCGTAATAGGCCGCAATGCCTGGTCCTTTATCATCACTTGTACCACGGGCATATAGTCTACCTTCCCGAATTTCTGCTTTAAAGGGCTCACTCTTCCAGGTGCCAGTAGCAGGGACCACGTCCGCGTGGGCGAAAACACCAATATTTGGTTTAGTCGCATCACCGAAATAAATTTCAACTGCCCGACCATCAATATTTTTAACATGCAAGCCATCTTTGACGGCAAGTGATTCAACAAAGTTTAACGCTTGGGCGACCCCTTTGCCATAAGGCATCTTTTCATTAATCGTTTTGGCGTCATACACCGAATCAATATTGACAAAGTTAATCAGTGTTTCTAAAGCCCGCGTAAAGTAAGGCGCTACTATCGCTTTAAATTCACTCTCTTTTTCATCCACAGGACTATATTTTAGGTCCCGGGCCGCAAACGGTTTTTCAAGGGCAAAGTATAAAAGCGGAGTTAAAAACATCGCAACCCCAATTTCGGCTAAAACAACGAATAAAAGCACAAGTGAGATGGCAGCAATTTGAGCAGGATAAATTAAAAACATCGTCCCAAGAACAAGCACGGAATGAATAAGCGTTAATAACCCACCAAAGGGAATGGCCAATATGCGCCGTGTTTTATTTTTATATTTGGGATTAAGAAAAACACCTGCTAGAAGTCCGGTTAAAGCGCCGAAAACCATACGCGGGGCGATACTTAAAATCGGATTAGCAAACAACGAATCTGTTCCTGCCGCTAATGTAATCGCGACTAAGTACGATGTTACACCAAAAGCGGTACCGTAGAGTAACCCCCGCTTCCAGCCAAGAAAGGCACCCCCGAGGATGACTGGAATGGGAAGGATGGTCGCCGAAATGGGTCCCAGTCGAATGTAGCCAAGGTTTGGTACAAAACCCATGACTGCGATAATACCGATAAAGAGACCATCAAGGACTAAGTCTGTGACTAATTTCTTATTTCTCATAATTTTTCTCCAAGATCTTTAAAAGACCATAATGAACTAAGTGAGGTTCGTATAGGTAACGGGTGCCAATCGCATCTTTAATATAAACCGCATTCCCACCCGTAAGTAAGAGGATTGGTTCACGCTTAACTTCCTGCTCGATGCGGCCGATAAAACCAGATATTTCACCTATCAAACCGTACGTTGCACCACTAGCAAGGGCATCTTTAGTATTTTTACCTAAGACATGTTTTGGTAAATAAAAGGGGACACTTAAAAGTTGATCCGCATCAGCAATGAGCGCAGTAAAGGCAGTTTTAAGTCCGGCACTGATGGCAACGCCATGGAAGACATGCTTTTCATCAACATAGATATATTTATTTGCGGTCCCTAAATCAACAATAATAAAAGGGCCATCCCCATATTTAAAAGCGCCGGCGGCACAAGCAACAATGTCTGCCCCAACTTCTAGGGGATGATCAACTTTCAAGACGATACCTGTTTTTATACCCGGCTCTAAAATGAGCGGTGTTACGCTAAAAAGGGTTTCAATCACCTGCTTCATAATGAGGGTTAAACCTGGGACAACACTGCCAATCATGGCGTTCTTTACGACAAGTTTAGAGTTATAAAGCTGAATCAAATTGTTTAATGTCAAAAAATAGTGATCATAATGTTCACCTTTTCTGGTTTCAAGTGAAAACGTTTTGATAATTTCATCATCTTGGAATAGGGCAACCCCAATCACACTATTTCCAATATCGACGGTTAATGTCATAATACCTCCGCTACATTCTCACAAGGTGAGTAACGTGCATCTATATTTTAATATAATTATTAGGAAACAACGATATTAACGATTTTATTAGGAACCACAATCACGCGTTTAATGTTAACGCCTTCGAGATACTTTTGGATGCCTTCATGTTTTAGAGCCGCTTGTTCAAGCACTTCTTTGGCAGCATTTAACTGGGCTTTCATCGTAGCCCGAAGTTTTCCATTCACTTGAATCGCAATTTCAACTTCATTTACGATCAGTTTTGCAGCATCAAATGTTGGCCAAGGTTCATAGGTGATGGTCCCAACCTTACTAAATTGTGCGTAAAGTTCTTCTCCTAAGTGCGGGGCAATTGGATAAATTAATTTAATAAATCCAATTAAGTAAGGTTTATAAACTTCTTTTGCTTTATAGACATCATTAATAAAGATCATCATTTGCGCGATGGCGGTATTAAAGGCCAATTTTTCAAAATCTTCCGTTACTTTCTTGACCGTATAATGGTACGAATAATCGAGTTCACCACTGTTTGTATCAACGATTGGTGTCAGAAATTCATCACTAAATATACGGGCAATCCGATTGAGGAAACGTAAGGCCCCGTCAAGTCCGGAATTAGACCACGGTAAGCTCGCTTCAAGTGGACCCATAAACATTTCATAAAGCCGTAAGGCATCAACGCCATAAGTCGCAATAATGTGGTCTGGATTTACGACATTGCCTCGTGACTTGGACATCTTCTCGCCATTTTCCCCTAAAATCATGCCTTGGTGGAACAATTTTTTAAAGGGTTCGCTGGTGGACACAACGCCTTGATCAAATAGAAATTTATGCCAGAAGCGGGCATAGAGTAAGTGTAAAACAGCGTGTTCTGCCCCACCGATGTATAAGTCAACTGGAAGCCAATGCTTAATCAACGCTGGATCAGCAATGACCTTGTCATTTTTAGGATCTAAATAACGAATATAATACCAGCAGCTACCCGCCCATTGGGGCATAGTGTTTGTTTCACGGCGTACTGGTTTTCCTTGATAGGTTGTATTGACCCAATCAGTGGCTAAGGCAAGGGGCGATTCCCCGGTGCCGCTCGGTTTATATTCATTTAATGCGGGTAAGACTAACGGTAATTCTTCGGTTGGGACGGCAATGAAATCATTGTTCTCAGTGAGCATAATGGGAATCGGTTCACCCCAGTAACGTTGCCTTGAAAAAAGCCAATCACGAAGCTTATAGTTCGTTCTCACATAACCAAGTTTATGTTCGGTTAAGTAAGCATTTAAAACTTTCTTACTTTCAGCAATATCAAGCCCATCAATGAGCGGACTATTAAGATGTTTCGCATCTTCAGTAAAGGCACATTCACTGATATCACCGTCTAATACTTTAATCATCGGTAACCCGTGTTTTTTCGCAAAAGCATAATCACGTTCATCATGAGCCGGAACGGCCATCACAGCGCCTTCACCATAGGACCCGAGTACATAATCAGCAACATAAATTGGGATTTTCTTTTCATTAATCGGATTAATTGCATATACGCCTAAAAAGACGCCGCTTTTATCTTTTGCAAGTTCAGTCCGTTCTAGATCGCTTTTCGTGGCCGCCGCTTTGACATAAGCGAGCACCTCTTCTTTTTGGGCATCGCTAACGAGCACTTCAACGAGCGGATGTTCAGGTGCTAAACATGTATAAGTTGCGCCGTAAAGGGTATCGACCCGGGTTGTAAAAACTTGGAAGCTTTGCGGATGATCAGCGACTGCAAAGCGAATCACGGTGCCTTCACTTTCCCCAATCCAGTTCTTTTGCATTTCGAGTGTAGAAATCGGCCAATCAAGTCCTTCTAAATCGCTTAAAAGGCGGCTTGCGTATTTTGTTATTTTAAGCAGCCATTGTCGCATCGGCATCCGAATGACTGGAAAACCACCCACTTCACTTTTGCCATCAATCACTTCTTCATTGGCGAGAACGGTCCCTAAAGTCGGACAAAAGTTGACGGGGATATGATCAACAAACGCTAAATCATTTTCGAAAAGTTTCACGAAAATCCATTGCGTCCATTTGTAATAGGTGGGGTCACTGGTTGAGATTTCTTTAGAAAAATCATAACTAAAACCAAGTGACTTTAATTGCCGACGGAAATTATCAATATTCTTATTGGTAAAAGTCGCGGGATGATTATTCGTTTTAATCGCGTACTGTTCGGCGGGTAAACCGAAGGCATCAAAGCCAATTGGGTGCAAAACATTAAACCCTTGCATCCGTTTAAAGCGGGCGACGATATCCGTCGCCGTATAGCCTTCGACGTGGCCGACATGAAGCCCATCGCCTGACGGATACGGAAACATATCTAGAACATAATATTTAGGTTTACTAAAATCGTAAACATCGGTAAAAAACGTTTGGTTTTCTTCCCAATAATGTTGCCATTTTTTCTCAATTTGATGAAAATCGTATGCCATATCATTTCCTCCAAAAATAAAAGGTGCTACCTAAGGGCGAAAATCCGCGGTACCACCTTAATTAATTACTTCATTACCTATTAATGCTAGGAACAGCGAGGGGTTTGAAGGTGAGACACAACCGAAGTTGTTTATTCTTCACTCGCAAGAGAATTATAACATAATAATTATTTAACAACACTATGATAAAGTGCTAAATACTTTTTACCCGCCTCGTGCCAATTATTATTCTTGTGCATCGCGTTTTTAACAAGTTTCTTGATAATAGCGGGTTTTTTATAAAGGGCGAGGGCAAAGTTTGTCGTTAGCTTCATCGCGTATTCGTCATAGGCATCAAAACTAAAACCATCGGCAACAGCATCATTGTTACCGTCATATCCGATAATCGTATCTTTAAGTCCACCGGTCGCTCGCACAATTGGTAAATTACCATACCGTTGGGCAATCATTTGACCAATGCCGCAAGGTTCAAAGAGGCTCGGCATAAAGAAGAAATCACCCGATGCGTAAACACGGTGCGCTAGCGCATTATTGTAGCCGATATAAATCGCCATCTGTGTTGGAAATTGGGCTCGTAAGCGTTCTAACGCTTGTTCATACCCGTATTCACCACTACCAACAATAACAACGTTTGCCCCTTGCATTAGGACATCAAGAATCGCAGCAAGTACTAAATCAATGCCTTTTTGCCATGTTAAACGGGTTACCATCGTAAATAAAGGCGTTTTTTCATCACCTATTAAACCAAGTTCCTTAAAGATCGCCACTTTATTTTGAACTTTTAAACCTAATTTTGAAGCGCTGTATTTACTCACAATCAATTTATCTGTTTCTGGATTAAATTCATCATAATCAATGCCGTTTAAAATACCGCCAAAATCTTTGGCTCTTAGTTTAAGAATCCCGTCAAGCCCTTTTGATCCTTCCGGGGTGAGTAATTCCTGGGCGTGTGTCGGACTCACGGTATTGATTTTATCAGCAAAGACAATCGCCGCTTTTAAAGGATTAACCTTGTCTCGATAGCGAAGCGTCCCATTATCAAAATATTCTTTCCGAATATCATAAAAATCTTGTAAAAGATCGGGATGGAACTCGCCTTGGAAGGCTGGGTTGTGAATCGTGACCACAAACTTCATCTTTGAGTAGTAGCGGGTTTTCGCATTTTGAATTTTAACAAGTGCCGGAATCATCCCCCCATGATAGTCATGAATGTGGATGACATCGGGCTTTAGTTTGATGGCTTGTAACATATTACGGACAGCAACACTAAAAAACGCAAACCGTTCAGTATCATCATCATAACCATAGAAACCTTCACGACCAAAATAAAATTCATTCTCAACTAAATAAAAAGTAATGCCGTCAATAAATGTTTTAAAGATTTTCGCATTTTGAAAACGCCATCCAAGGGGGACTTGGACATTCATCAAAAAACGAATTTCTTGATCAGGTAGGCGTCGAATCGTTGTGTAGAATGGTAACACCACACTGACTTCTTCACCGAGAATGGCGAGTTCCTTACTTAATGCATGCACAACATCGGCTAAACCCCCGGTTTTCGCTAGCGGCGCACTTTCGCTCGCAACCATTAAAATTTTCATTATACTTTATCTCCTTTTCGAATATATAAAATATCCGAAGGCGTCCCACTTAATTCACTCGCTACTGCCACTTCTGCCGATTTATCAATCACGGCATATTTGATTGTTTTATTCCGCCGGATAATTGAATCCGTAAAGATAATGGCATTTTCTACCACTGCCCCTTCTTCAATTTTGACATTACGCGAAATAATAGCATTTTGAATCGTCCCTGCAATGAGGGAACCATTGGCGATAAAGGCATTATTTACACACGCCGAGGCTTCATATTTTGCGGGTGGGGTATCATGGGTAACGGTATAAATGGGCCAATTTTGAATAAACAATTGACGGCGGACTTTATAGTTAAGTAGTTCAAAACTATAATCAAAATAATGTTGATACGTATCAATACAGCGGACATACCCATCATAACGATAGGAATCGACGCGGAGGCCATTCATTGCTTGATACGCAACGATATCGCTTAACGTATAAAAGGAGCTGATTTTTCCGGCTTCTTTGAGGAGAAAATCAAAGGTCTCGCGGTTAAAGATAAAGATTTCAAGGGCAACCGCGCGTTCGTTCTTCTCCCCCTTGTTACGAGAAAAATTCATGACATGGCCGTCGGCATTAAGATCAAGCACGCCACGGCCAATAAATTCGGTTTTGGCATTGTCAACTTGCTTATAAACAACTGTAACGGGTGCTTTATTTGCGATATGTTGTTTAAGGATGGGTCGAAAGTCAAGTGGCAAAACAAAATAGCTTGGGGCAACAATCACATAATCAGGATCATTTTGTTCTAGGATCCAATCATTAAAGATGATATTGGCAATATCCGTATTATAACGTGGTCCGGCTTTGCTACCAGCTTCGTTATAGGCGACAATTTCCATCCCAATTTTGGTATTAATATTAAACGTATTGCGGCTCCCTAAGTGTTTTAGGACCGAATGCGGATGGGCATCGACAAGGGTCGCAACCCGATCAAAACCTGAGTTAGAAAAATTCGAGAGCATAAAGTCCATAAACGCATATCGGCCGAGAAAACTAACGACTGCACTACTTCGATTTTTCGTTAAAGGTCCTAATCCTGGGGCATGATGTAAATTTAAATAAGCTAAGACTTTCATCTGACACCTCCTTGGTGGACGAGGACGACCCGGTCACCATCGGGATTAATAATCGTATTTTCATCAATTTGTAAATCACTCATGACAATCGCTTTATTGATCCGCGCATTACTTCCAACCGTCACCCCCGGCATGATGACCGAGTTCGTGATCCGAGCACCGCTTTCAATCGTCACTTCGTTTGAAATAATCGAATGATCGACTTCGCCCAGGATAATGGCGCCTTGGTTAACAACACTATTCGTCACCCGCGCCTTTTTACCGACATAATGCGGCACACTATTTGTGTCCTCACTAAAAAGGCGGAAGTGATATTTGTCAAGTGTATAAAAATCTTCATCCATCGAATCAATGAGATCCATATTTGCTTCCCATAATGAATCAACCGTGCCCACATCTTTCCAATAGCCATCAAAGCGATGAACGAAAAGTTTCTTCTTCTTGGCTAAAAGGGTGGGGATGATATTCTTCCCAAAGTCATGGTCACTCGTCTCATCTTTAGCGTCGGCCATTAAACTTGACTTAAGGACGCGATAATTAAAGATATAAATACCCATGCTCGCTAAGGTGCTTTTAGGATTGCGCGGTTTTTCTTCAAATTCAGTAATGCGGTCATTTTTATCAGCGCTTAAGATCCCAAAGCGTTTGGCTTCTTCAAGCGTTACTTCAAGCACCGCAATCGTGAGATCAGCGCCATTTTTTAAATGGGTGTCAAGCATCTTCGAGTAATCCATTTTATAAATATGGTCCCCGCTTAAAATCAGGACATTTTCAGGGCTAAATGAATCAAGAAACTCAAGGTTTTGATAAATGGCGTCAGCTGTGCCTAAAAACCAGTTGCTGCCACTTTCGGTTTGACGTGGAGGAATCGCAACTGTACTGCTACGAACACCATTTAAGCCCCATTTTTCGCCGTTTCCAATATAGCGACTAAGGCTGATCGATTCGTATTGAGTGACAACCCCAACGGTATCAATGCCGCTATGGGCACAATTTGATAAGGGATAATCGATAATCCGATATTTGCCTCCAAAGTGGACCGCTGGTTTTGCATCTTTGCGGGTGAGTTCATAAAGGCGCGTGCCTTTCCCTCCGGCAAGAATCATGGCGACGAGTTCTTTTCCCATATTATTTTCCTTCCTCTAACATGATATTCATAAAATCTTGAATGAGTAATAAATGTTTCAACCGATCGTTGTAGTAATCAAGCGGATAAACTTTTCCTAGTTTCAGTGGTCGACTCCCGTCATAATGGGCGAGAAGTAAAAAATTATCCGTATAGGTTGCGATCAGTTGATACGTCCCTTGATGGCGTTCAAGCATCGCGACAAAGCGTGATTCTAACTCTTTTCTTAAATATATTTTAACATTGGTTGGTCCGCTTGTCGCATAGTAATTCAGTTTATAACGTGAGACAAAGGCGACTTTATCTATCGGATTTTCTTTATACGTTTGGGGCGGGGCGAAATTACCATTATTAATTTGTAAATAGTATGGTGATAACTTATTGGGAATATGAATAATGGCATATGGACTGGATGTTTCTTTGTCAAAAAGCACATGCACCAACCGCTTCTTATATTCATAGCGCGAAAAAACACTAATCCGGAACTGATCAAGCATCCCTGCATCTTTTAAAAGCAGCGGATAATCAAAATTTTGACCCCCTTGCGGATTCGGAATAAGTTCAAGTTTATGTTTACGCCCTTCTTCAAAAAAGCGTAACACGAGTAGTTTTTGAAACATCCGAAAGCGATAGGGCATAACCAAAATTAAGATTAAGGTATAAATGAGGATCACACCACCCCATATCAAGATGACCCAAAACGGGGCGAGTAGATTAAGGCCACCAAAGGTTCCTAAATAAGCAATGAGGACGAGAATTGCAAAAAATAAACCGAGGGCAAAGCCGAGTTCACTATAATAATGCGCTCGGAGATTATCATGTTCTTCTTTAATTGCTTTTGCAAATGCGAGATCCATAATGACCTTTCTAGGTTAAATCATCTTCCCGTGCAAATAGTTGCACTTGTGAGTAATTTTTACCGCGTAAGACAACCAGGGTTTCATCAACTAATGGACTGATATCCCCGACTTTATCACTGGGGGCGCTAATAATGGCTTGCAAGCCGAAACGGCGTAAGAGGCGGACCGCTTCTTTAATCCGTCCACTATCCATCTTCGAAAAGGCTTCATCAAAGATAATAAGGCGGGCGCTGTTACTTAGTTCTCCAGGTTCATTTACCCGATAGAGATAGGCAAAGCTTGCTAATACACTAATATAGAAAGGGGTTTGCGTTTCGCCCCCTGATTTTTTCATCAGCATGCGCGAAAGGCGTTGTTCGTTACCCGCTTTATCTTTGACAATCAGGTCAAAATCAAGATAGTTACGGTAATCGGTGAATTTTTCAACATTTTCTAAGACCGAGGCATTTTTATCACCATCACCGGCTAAGACAATTTGCCCAAAGAGATCTTTCATCACATCGGCGTATTTTGAAAAGAATTCACTATCATCATCAGTTACTTTAAGGAGTAGATCGTCTTTGATCATGTCGTAATAAGGTCGATAAATGGTGCTTGGTCGAACGGTAAATTGATAGGAATCTTCACCAAACGTAGAGGTACTTAAGGCAATATTAAGTTCAGCAATTTGATCTTCAACGGTTTCAATCGCGCTACGTAACTTGGAGATAAAGTCATCTTTAAATTGTTTGACTGCTTTTTGATATGCGTCATTAATTTTCGTTTCATATTCGGGTAGCTTCACTTCTTGGAGGTCGTTTAATTCACCGACATAAATATCATTATGCGTCGTTTCTGTGTCATAACTTAAACGATAATCAACGACATATTCCTTACGAAGTTTTTTGACTTGATTAAAGACACTATTTGCTAAATAGAGGGCCGTTGAATAAAGATTGCGAAATTCACCATTAATTTCTAGTGGCGTTTTCCCCTCATCGATTAATTTTTGGAAGAATGGTTCCGCTTTTTCACTCACAAAGAATGCATCATATTGTTCGTCGAGCTTAGTTTGCCGTTCATG
Organism: uncultured Staphylococcaceae bacterium; assembly: GCA_964410505.1. GTDB lineage: Bacteria > Bacillota_I > Bacilli_A > RFN20 > CAG-826 > UBA1361. The sequence continues at coordinate 35,374 of CAYPGR010000005.1, read as the reverse complement.
AATAATTTGTTTGGTTTCAGGAATCTTTTCATTTTTGAGAAGATTCATATTTGTCGTAATCGTGCCACGTTCTTCAGCCAGATTCGTTTTTTGTTCTTCAATCCCTTTGATATCGCTTTCAACGAGACTAATCCGGCGATGGATGCCTTCAATCAGGGTTAAATCATGACGTCCTAATTCTTCATTATAAAAACGGATGCTTTCATGAAGGCCAGGTAATTCTTGGAGACGCTTGACTTGCGAATTAAGAGCGCTAATTTCATTGGTATTAACGATTTCAGTGTCATTCCCGACCATTAGCTTCCTGTGCAGTTCTTGATAAGCACGTAACGCATGCGCATGGGCGACAAGTTCGGCCCGTTTGGCATTGATTTCTGCTTCTTCGATTTGGCGACCAATATATTTTTGGCTATAAAGGCGCGGATTAATGCGGCCAAATGTAAAATTACGATATAAATCCGTTTCGGGGGTAATCCCGTTACCACTGTTACGTGCCTCTTGAATCGTCTGACATTTTTGGAGACGGCCAATCAAAAAGTCAATATAGGCCCGAGCCCCGAGATGATCGGTAATGATTTCTTCGGCCAGTGAATTATTCATCGCGCTGAAGCGGCGTTCAATAATTTGATCAATATCCACTAAGTTTGTGCCATAGAAGTTATAGGTTTGCAAAAGCCCTTTTAAAATGTCATAGGCTTCAAGGAAATAGCGGCCTTCAACGAGGAGATGAAAGCGTTGCGCCCCAAGATAACCTTCGATGGCATTCGTCCATTTTGGCGTCTTAATATCAATTAAATCCGCAAGAATGGAGACTTCAATCTTGATCCCGTGCTTTTGACTTAATTTATTTTGTAATTCATTACGAATTTGGACGAGACTATATTCATACGGTTTTCCACCACTTCGAAGATCGAGCTCTTGTTGTTTCAAGAGAGCTTCATTTTCTTCATATTCAGTAATCAACCGGCCAAGATTAACGGTAAAAGCCGCAAGATTTTGTTTAAATTTAGCTTGTGAGGTCCGCCATTTGGAAAGCACTTCTTCACTTAGGGCGTTCATATCCTTTGCAAGAATTTGACTAATTTGGTCATTATCTTTGCTAATTTGAGCCGCACTATCTAAGAGCGCGTCAAGAGCAAACAACCCATCTTTTTTAAGTTGTTTGGTATCGGCACCAGTCAAATTCGTAATGATCTCACCGGCAAGTTTATTAAAGGTCATGACGTATGTTTCAAGATCACTGCGTAATTGCATATTTAAAAGATTGAGTGCTTTAATCTTTTCTTCCGCGGTCTTCTTATGTTCATTGATCTCATCGGTAATTCGATAAGTATCATTTGAAGAACTATCTTGAATCAGTTTTACTTTCCGTTTATTAAGTTCAGCAAGGTTCACATCAAGATCAGCGAGTTCACTTTCAATATCACTGAGCCGTTTTGTGTAGCCAAGATATTGTTTATTAAAGGCTTCCAGCCGATTTAAATCATTTTGGAGCGTTGATTTTTCGAGGACATACTCACTTAACGTTTGATTTTCTTTGTGTTCTAAATATACAAGATAGTTTTTGTTGATTTCTTGTAAACGTTCGACTTTAAAGCGCATTAAAGCCGCTTCATCTTCGAGTTTTTTATATTGCAAGATGTTTTCTTGCATCGGTCCAATTTCAATGTTTTTTTGGGATTCGGTGACATATTCAGTAATGAAGGTCGTAATATCCGTAATCGGTGAGAAACTAACGGCCTTTTTAAGTAAACTGAAATACTTATCTTTTAAATTTCCCAAAACCTTTTTTAGGTAGTCCTGATATTGCCGATTAGAATCAAAGAATTTAAAGCGATTGGGGTAGTCGGTTTGGAAATGTTTATTAAGGGACTTGTAGTCCATCGGGATATTGTCTTGAATAAATTCATGCTCAGGCATCTTGGCCCCAAGATAGAAGTAACGATGTTCCTCACTGCCATCATCATACACATCAAAGACAATGCCTAGATTAAAATATTCTTCTTTTACATCATCAAAGAATTCAAGCACGATATAAGAACTAAAGCGTCCATTTCTTAAATAATTAAACCCGCCTTCAAGGGTATCCCCAAGTTCACCTCGTAAATATCCTTTTAGGGTTCGGTTGCTCTTCTCGGCTGCTGCTTTATTGAAGTGCCGTCCAGATGTATCACCAAGAAGGACGACTTGGAGAGCGTCAATAAGCGTTGATTTACCACTAGCGTTGACCCCGGTCAAGAACACGATTTGCTCGATGTTCATTGTTTGATTCCAGAAATAATGCCAATTAATAATTTTAATGGTTTTTAATAGTTTCATAACTCGCCCCCTTCTTCTCCCCCATCACGAAGGGCCAGTTTTTCAAGTGCCTGACTAATAGCGACGATTTTTTCATTATCAACCGCGAAGGTAATCGATGGTAATAAGTAAAAGCTCACATTGCCTTCTTCATAAGAGCCACTTACTTTCGCGATAATATTATGTTGAGAGATGTCACGTAATGCACGGCCCACTAACCGGCCGGTTAACCGTTTATTCGGGAACCCAATACCCCGATCATGCATGACTTTCATGACTAATGGGGTCGTTAAATAAATCGAATCGCCGACATGCCCCCCTTCTTTTTTCTCTTCTTCATAAATGAGACGAAGAACAAAAAGAACAAGGCTTACTTCACGATCAAAGCGGAGGCGGTTTTGGTCAAATTCATTGACTAAACTGAAGACCCCTTTAATTAGATCCTTGTCGACATGCCAGCCACTAAACGATAAATAATCATTAATGAGGTCAAAATGACGTTCAATAAAGCGGTAAGTGGGATTAATTTTAATCGTTTTTTCACGACGGTCAAAATCATCACGGACGATAAAACTCGTCAAAAGGAGTTGGTTTATGGCCCGTCCAAAGGCCTCCTGATCAGCTCGTGTGAGCCGTAAAAATGCTTCTTCAAACATTAAAGTGTTAATTCCTTTCTAACAAACCGCATGTTCGGTAACCGATAACCGTGGCTACTCACTTTTCCGGGATCTGTCTCAATTATATAAAAACATTGCTCATCATTAGTTTTAATCGTCGCTAGGATTAGTAATAAAAAGGCATCAAATGTCGGAAGCGGAATATCTTTAATATGGAGTTCACTTTCGTCACCAAACGCAAGGTCCATGAAGTCAAAAATTGCTTCATTACTAAATTGACTGCTCGTTTGTTCTAAAAAGTGTTCCATTAAGGCGTCCCGCATATCATCAAAGTCAGTAAGTGATAGCGGTAACGAATCGCTTCTTAACTCCCGAATAATGGGGAGCGTTAACGATGATGGGTTGACATAGCCGTACTTGGTAAAGGAGATAGATTCAGAAAGGCCATTTAAGATGGGACTGACACTTGCGCCATTACTGAGCGTTTCGGCATACGTTTTAAAGATAAAATCCAGGTGCCCTTTGATTGTTTTATCGGCATTATTTAAATATAAAATCTTACTCGCACTCGCCTTCGTATATTCATGATGCTTTTGGTCAATTTGCGCGATGGTATCATTAACTTTCTCATACATATCACTAATAAAGTTAATTTTGTTAATAATATCCGCTTCTGCTGTTTTTGCATCCTTGTTTCGGCTCCACATCAATGATTGGCCAACAAGTTGCGCCCGTATCTCATCGTCATAGAGCCACTTTTGTAAAATATGAAGAATCGGACGTTTAAACTTTGCCACACTATCAAAGGTTTTTAAAGGGTGATAGTAGCGGTCACTGACTCTTGTCTTATATAAGTCAAAATAATCACTTAAGATATTGTTCGTGCTAAAGACTTTGCCAAGGCGATTTTGAAAAATACGAATACTATGGGCTAAGGTAATGAGTTCAACGTTCAAAGCCTTCGTATTTTCATAGGCGCGGACGAGCGTTGCATACATAAACTCATCTCTAATCTCGTCTTCCATCTTCAGTTCGCTATACGTCGCATGGACGAGGCTAATGTATTCCGCATTACTTTCCTTCACTAAATTATTGAGCAGTGAAAGCATGCTAATACTATAACTTGGGAGCGCAAGATACTCTTCAAAGTTTTCGGGATTCACTTCAACATCAATCCATCCACATTCTTCCAAGCGTCGCACAATAAAACTTGCTTTATCGGCGTGATTAAGTGGTTCTTCATCATCATTTGCTTCTTCTTCCGCACTCATATCAACAACGAGTGAGAGTTCGTTTAAACGATCTTTAAGATTACGGGTAAACTCGGTTTTCTTAATTAAAAGATCATTATCTTCAACTGAACGGTGGAGCAAAAGTAAAGCCTCTGCGTAAATATCTTTGTTTTTACTAGCGAGGATAGAAAAAAAGTTATGAGGTAATATCGTAAAGAGGCTCAAAACAAATTATCTCCTTTGTACATATGCTTTATATTACCATATAAAAGGCCCCAAGTGCTATAAAAACTAGTATAATAAAAGAGATTTATCGAATCAAACAAAATGGAGGATATAAATGAAAAATCTTGAACTATCACGAAATTTTGTGGATGGCCTTTTAAAAGATAATAAGCAAGTTTCTGAAAACTCAGTAGAGAAAATTAATTATTTCCGAGAAGCCATTAAACTCGCCTATCCTAACTACCGAAAAATCTTTAAAAATGACGCTAAATCATTTGAAGAATTTGCAACCAATATTATTCTGCGCCATAACCATAAAATTCTTAACCAAAGTATTGATTTTCAAAAGAATTATTTTAAAAATCCACAGTACATTGAAAAACTCATTAAAGATACGATTAAGGCCGAAGAAGCCAAAAGAAATCCCAATCACACCTTTACAAGAGATTCATTCATCGATCCTAGTATTCTCGAATTTCAAAATCTAATCGACCGTCGTTATCAAAAATTCATGAAAATTGACCGCAAAATGATTAATGAAAAAGAAAAAACGATTTTTGACCTTTTTGAACGTTTCTTTGAAGAACTCATTTCTGGGGTCATGCTTCTTGAGCATGAATATTTAAATGATACCTTTATCATTTGGCGGTCACTTTTAGAAACCACTACCACACTTTTAATCCTCATCGAAAACCCTCAGCTAATCGGACGTTTTGATGAACGGCGAAAACTCGCACTCATGCGCCTAAAAATCATCAAGACACCGCCCGGTGGACTTGATGCAAAATCAATGGAGACCAAAACCCATCTTGGCATTAAAAACGTTGCCCCTTTTATCGCTGAACGCTTTGGCTGGGCCGGTGAACTTATTAAAACGCGTGATTACTCGATGGCAACCCTTCTTGAAATTGCTAAGCTCAATGACCTTCATGCCCATTACAGTTTTGCGAGCATCTTTGTCCATGAGTACCTGATTCGACCCGGCGACTTATCGCTTGAAGTGGATTTTAATAAATATCTTCTTACCCTTTATTTTAAACTCTATGAGTTAGTAAGAATTCCTCTTAGTCACTTGTTCACCAACGACCTAGAAGATGCCAAAAAATTAGAAGAAGGAATTCGCGCTGAAGTCCGCAATTATAGTGGTCGCTTTAATCATTTCAGCCTCAAGATTAAAAACACATGAAAACACGTATTTATCCAAGTTTTAAGGCCTTATTGGCCATTTATGTCCCCGTATATTTGATTGTTTTAATTGTCTTTTATTTAATCGTCGGCGTAACCTTTCCGCCGACTTTAACCCACTATTTAATTAGTGGCGGTTGGACAGTTCTCACCATATTTTACTTAATTTACGGCTATAAAAGCAGTTACTATGAACTTAATAAACATGAATTAATCCATACCAAAGGGGGCACGCGACTCATCTACCCTTTTAAAGATATTGTGTATATTGATGAAGCGTATTCTGATAAAAAACTGAGTCTGCGTTTTGTGACAAGAAAAGGGGATGAACGCTACCTCGCTCATGACCCTAAACGCATTATTTATAGTGAACTTAAAAAGCGCGTTCCAGTGACGCTCACCAAAAGTGAACTCCTTAAGGCTTATCCGAAATTAAAACTCTAATTGCCTGCGTCGTGATTAATCCCATCATCTTTAGATAAAAAATAGAGCAATGAACCGCCAAAAGGCAAGATCGCACCTAACATCATGATGCGGCCAAGCATTGGCGAAAGCGTTAAGATATAGATCGAGACAGCCATTAATAACCCATAGATAATAAGACTTAAGAACATCACCGATCGCGCTAAACGCGGGTTAAGAACAATACTGTTCAAAATCCCCAATAAGATGATAACGATTGCAAAAATTTTATTGCCAACGGGTTCCTTATTAATAAGACCCGTCACAAATAAATAGACACCAAACATTAGTGAAAAGAATCCAACAATATAACGCGCTATTTTCTTTTTCATGTACACACCCCTTTTCATCCTAACATCGGTGAACTGATCATAAAATATATATGCACTTCTAAAAAACACGAATAATAAAGAAGCGATCGACAACTCATGACCGAGATGAAAAATCAATTTAATCTTTAGACACGATAATAATCATTTTTTTGTTGCAAATTAATTACATTAATGATATTCTTACAAGGCATTTATTGTATGGGGAGGAAAAAGCATGGCAAGATATTGTCCAGTCTCTGGCAAAGGACCCTTAAGTGGAAATAAACGCAGTCACTCATTACGCGCGACTAGACGGCGCTGGGGCGTCAACTTACAAAACTATCAAGTTGAAGTTGATGGTAAAATCCAAACCGTCCGTATGTCCGCAAGAGCGTATCGCAGTCTAAATAAGTCCGCCAAAGCATAACAAAAAATAACTCACTGATAAAGTGAGTTTTTTTTATTGATATTCGCTTTAGTAACAACTAAATGTAGAGATGAATATACATCAAAATAAACAAGATAAATTGGAATAAAATAAACCCCCATTCATAAAGAGCAAGTAAGAATACTTTGGGTCGTAAAATTAAAACCGTCCCATCTTGTTGTAAGACTTTATCCATGATCGGCCAGCGCCTTAAGCGTGGATTAAATAAGACGAAAAGGCCAACAAGGGCAATGATATAAGATACAATCGCAAACACAAGATTGTGTTTACCAAAAATACTAAACTGGGCAAATAAGCCAAAAGCGATAAAACTTGTGACCACACTTAAGGCTTGGAGTAAAACAACGAGGATATGTTTTTTAACTTCAAAGACTTTGATGAAAAATAGTAAGTAAAACATGATGGCACTCAAGGCTAAACTGCCGACTAATAAAAACTCATACCAAGCCACTAATGTTGGGAGATAATTAAAGGCAAAAATGACTTGACTGAGAGTGACCATAAAGATCAAAATGTAATGATAATGTAAGTAGCGAGTATCGACCCCTTGGACTAATTCGAACGGTAATTCGTTTTGAAAAGAAAAAGGCCGTTGTTGTTTATATCGATACATCGTCAATTGAAAAATAAGGGTAATGATAAAAAGAAAAAGACCGACAAAAAAGGTCACATGTAATGTGCTATTCACCTTGTAACCCTCGAATTCTTTGGCCAATATCAGCCTTCCCAAATAAATAGGATCCGGCGACAAGAACCTCGGCCCCGGCTTCACGAACTAAACGGCCCGTCTCGCCATTAATGCCGCCATCTACTTCAATGAGATAGTGATAGTGATGGTTGTCTTTTTGAGTTTTAAGCCACGCAATTTTAGCAAGCGAAGCAGGCATAAATGATTGGCCCCCAAACCCGGGTTCAACCGACATCACCAGTACTAAATCGAGCGTCGGTAAATAAGGCGTTAACACGTCAATCGGCGTCTTTGGCTTCACACTCATCCCCGCTTGTGCCCCAAGCGCATGGATCATGTCAATAAGTCCCTGAATACTTTTTTTATTTTTTATCGCCTCATAATGAAAGGTAATTAGATCAGCCCCCGCGGCGATAAATTTCGGGATCATCTTGATAGGATTAGAGATCATTAAATGGACATCATAAAAAAAACGGTAATGTGGTTTTAAAGACTCAAGAAGCGGAATGCCAAACGATAAATTAGGAACAAAATGGCCGTCCATGACATCAAAATGTAAAAATTCGATTTGATGGTCAAGAAGCGTTTTTATTTCGCGATCAAGATGTTTAAAATCAGCTGCTAATAAAGAAGGGGCAATGATTGGTAATTTCTTCATTTATAATCCTCTCTAACTAGTTTTAATTCTTGACTAATTGTAACATAATTTTGGTAACTTTCCGCACTAATGAGGCCATTCTTCACGGCTGACTTGACTTGACAACCATGTTCATTGAGATGAAGACAATCATTAAATTTGCATTTGCCAATATAGGCTTTAAAACCTGGGAAGTTTTCAGCCAAGTCTCCTTTTGAAAGAGGCAACTCGAAAGATGAAAATCCTGGTGTGTCGACAATAAAGCCATCATTAAACGGCAACATAATCACTTCTTTGGTCACATGGCGACCACGATTAATATTGATGGCGTATTTCCCAACAAGCCGATCATAGTCTGTGAAGGCATTGATAAAACTTGATTTGCCAACCCCAGACTGGCCCATTAAAGCCACGACTTTACCATGTAAATAGTCACGGACTTGGTCAATTCCTTCCGCTGTTTTATTATTCACACTAAAGCTTGTTACCCCTAGTTTACTTAAACTATCTTGCACATTATTTAATAAAGTTTGATCGATCATTTTATCTTGTTTGGTTATGATGACGAGCGGTTTAACCTCGGCATAATTGGCGTAACTTAAGAATTTTTCAACGAGAAACAAACTAAAATCGGGCTGGACCATCGACATAATAATGAGGACAATATCGACATTGGCAATGGCGGGCCGAATTAAAAAATTATGGCGAGGATAAAGTTTATCAATTAGGTTATTTTCAATATCAATTTCGACATAATCGCCGACGACAATATGTTGTTGTGACTTAATTAAATTGCCACTTGGTTTCGTAACATAGGTGACATGATCATGTAAAACGATAAAAGAAGACTTTTGTTTATTAACGACAAGACCACGCATTTATTCTTCCGCCGCAAATCCAAACCATTTGACCCAAATCGATTGCCGTGGTTTGAGTGCTTTTGGATTCGCTTTTAATTTTAAAATATCAGCTTGTAGTATATCGACACTTTCATAACGATCACGCGGATTCTTTTTACAACATTTTTTGATAATCGCTTCAAGGGCTTTCGGGGTATTTTTATTATATTTTCGGGGACTTGGAAACTTTTCTTTGATCTGTTTAACAGCAATCGCCACATTCGAATCACCATCAAACGGGACATGACCGGTAATGAGTTCAAATAGATTAATACCTAAGGCATAGATATCACTTCGTGGTGATGATTCGCCTCCTTTACATACTTCAGGCGCTAAATAATGAGCACTACCCACAATATTAGTATTACTGGTGACGCGTTTTGAATCAGAATACCGGGCAATTCCGAAGTCGCCGAGTTTAACAAGCCCTTCTTTTGTAATATAAATATTACTGGGCTTAATATCACGGTGGATAACCCCATTTTTATGTGCAAGGCTAATGGCGTTACAAAGTTGATCAATAATATCGGCTGCTTCAAGAAAAGTATAGCGGCCCCGAATATGCAGTTCATCTTCTAGGTTTTGTCCGACAATGAGTTCATTGACCATATAGGGTAAATTTTCATATTTCCCGACACTGATTACGCGAACAATATTCGGATGATTTAAAGTTGCAGTGGCTTTTGCTTCAATTTCAAAACGAGCGAGATTCACTTTATCACGAGCCACAGTCGGTTTTAAAAACTTTAACGCAACATTCCGTTTCGTAATGATATCAACGGCTTCATAAACCGTGCCCATGCCGCCTTCGCCAAGCAAGCTAACAATCCGGTAGCGGTTGTCAATTAAATCACCAATTCTAATCATAATCTGGCTCCCATAAGGCAATCCCAATATTGTCGGCACCCCCACGGTTATTTGCGAGGGCAATGAGGGCTTCTACTTTTGAGTCGACTTTTTGGGTCGTATTAAGAACCCCTAAAATGTCTTCTTTATCAAGCATATTATAAAGACCATCACTACAGAGCAATATTTTTTCGCCTCGATATATTACTTTTTTGAAATCAAAGGTTACAGTCGGCATCGTGCCGAGGGCATTTGTGAGCATGTGACGTTTGGGATGCGTTAGCGCTTCTGCTTCGGTTATTTGATTCGTTTTCACAAGATAGCTGACAACGGTTTGATCTTCGCTAATTTGAATTAAATCGTCATCAGTCGCCAAATAAAAACGGGAATCACCAATGTTAACATTCACGAGTTTACTGCGGGTTAAGACCACCGCATTTAAAGTCGTAGACATATTGGACATATCACTGGCGAGCATACTTTCATCAAAAATGGCTTTGTTAATGGCCCGTATATGTTTGCCAAAAAACCGTTTAATGCTGCCGGTCGTCCAAAAACCTTGATTATTTGCAAAAGCCGTCATGAGCATATCAATCGCTAATTTAGAGGCAAAATCACCTTTATTGTGTCCCCCCAGACCATCGCATACAACAAAAAGAAGGTCCCCCTTCTGATTTAATAAGACCGCCGCCCGATCTTCATTGTGAAGCCGAACCAACCCGCGGTCACTATTAGCAGCAAAACTTCCTTTAACGGTCGTGGCCACGTTTGCTTTCCTCTTTGGCGCGTAATTGACCGCAAGCTGCGTCAATATCATTGCCAAATTCTTTGCGAATGGTTGTTTGAACCCCAAGCTTTTTTAGGGTGTTAGCAAAAATATAGGTCCGGTCCCGTGGACTACGTGCAAAATCGTGTTCATTAACGGGATTATAAGGGATAAGATTAACAAACCCATTTGTTCCTTTGACAAGACGGGCAAGTTCATGAGCATCTTCAACCCCATCGTTAAAGTCTTTCAGCATGATGTACTCGTAAGTAATGCGTTTATTGGTCTTATTTTCATAATACTTCACAGCGGCAATCACTTCTTTTAACGGATATGCCTTATTTATGGGCATAATTTGGTTACGTTTTTCGTCAGTCGGTGCATGTAAGGATATCGCTAACTTCACTTGGAGTTTAAGATCAGCGAATTCTTTAATCTTAGGCACCAAACCACAGGTTGATACGGTAATATGACGCGCACCGATTTCCAGGGATTTAGGATTATTTAGTAAATCAATAAAATCGATGATGTTGACAAAGTTATCAAAAGGTTCACCAATGCCCATTAAAACGACATGGGAGGTTAGTTTAGTTTCTCCCATTGATTTTAATAAATCATTCATGAGCAAGACTTGGCCAAGCATTTCACCGGCGGTTAAATCACGTTTCTTTTTTAAAAGCCCTGAGGCACAAAACTTGCAGCCCATATTACAACCGACTTGGGTTGTCACACATACAACGTTGCCATAGCTGTAACGCATCAAGACCGTTTCAACGAGATTACCGTCAGTAAGCTTAACGAGTAACTTAATCGTGCCATCATCGCTCATATGTTTTTGATCGATCGTTGGTAAGATAAATTCAAATGTGTCGTTCATAAAATCACGAACAGCAAGCGCTAAATTCGACATGACGTTAAAGTCACGAATCCCTTTTAAATACACCCATTCAAATGCTTGGGTAGCGCTGAATTTTTTAAACCCATTTTCACTTAAATATGTTTGAAGTTTGGGTAATGAAAAGTTATAAAAATTTAATTTAGTTGTCATTGGAACCTTTCTTGAAGAGGGCATAGTAAACCGTCTCATGCAATTCGTTAAAGTGGTAGAATTGTTTTTCCCGTTCAAGAATAAATTCCGGATTCTCATGAATAAAACTTAACGCTTGGTAATGGGTCTCAGCACGGAGGGCAGTGGTCACAGTAAAGATCAATGAACCTTTTTCATTCACATAATCTTTGATCGCACTCAATTCATTTTTTGATTTTTCCGCAAAGATACTTAAATCTTCAGGTAGTCGGAAATAGAAATCACGATGACGGATATTCCCGTTCACATTTGAGCTGGAAAGGGTCGTCATCACAAGGTCGTAGGTTTGGGCAATATGATTCACATACGTGACATTTTTAAGATTAAATTTCCGCACAAGATGTTGCAAAATAAACTTTGATTTAGCATCAACCGCCGTATAATGAATCGCAATTTGTGGATAAAGAATCGAAATCAGCAAAATAAGCGATGTATCTTCATGTTGCACGAATAACATACTTTTTGGGTTGATATGGCGAATCACATCGGCAATATCTAAAAGACTTTGTGAAGAAAGAATAATTTTGTTGTCGCCATAAACGGCGGTCTTTTTGATAAAGTCAGCACCTTGATAGATAAATTGATTCGGTTTATCTGCTTTTACAAAATCTTTGTTTTCACTAAAGAATTGCTCACTAGTTATTAAACTTTCATTAATTAAACCCGTTAAATCTTGGGGTCTTTTTGATAAAAATTTCAAGATATTCTTCTTACCGACATCGTTAATTAATTGCTCAATCAAATAAAACGGAACACTAAAACGGGCGGCATATGATAGCGCTAAATCTTCATTACGATCAAAAGCCGGGATTTTAATTGGAAAACTTGTTGGTGGATAGTCACGTTCCAGTTTAATTTGAACATCGGTTGGTAGTGCACTAATTAAGTCTTCGTAAGACATCTTCATGACATTTTTTTCAATATTAAAACTGAAAAGACTGAGGGCTAAAACCTCGACTTTGGAAAGCGTAACGCCTCCGCCACAAGTCAGCGAGTAATAATAGCGAAAATAGCGATTAAGTAAGCCATTAACGAGTGTCCGAATCACTTGCTTTTCTTCTTCTTTAAAATCCGCAGATTGGCTTAATTCTTTCGTAAAGACTTGGTATGGAAGGGTTCCCTCCATAATTTTTAGCGTTGTGTCAATAATGTGTTTTATCATAATTTCCTACCAGATTTATTATACCACCGGGAACGAATATCTTCTAATTTATTAGAAACTTGTTATTCATCCCAATTTTCTACCTCATCTTCATCGTCAAGATAATAGTTATCGTTTGAAATGACATCTACCATTGTTTGGTTAAAGACTTTAAAATCAGGATTTAACATCATCACGACATTTTCTTCACGATAAAAATCATATTTAATCATGAGATGAACCCCGTAATTGGTGAAGATGTCGTGAAGTAAGACATTGAGTTCGTCTTTCATTGGTTTTTTCGATTCTGGTAAACTGACTTCTAAATAAGTAAACCAACTGACTTGGTCGACCCCTTCGGCAATCAGGGTGCCTTCACTGCCAACAAAGAAGAGTTCAGTATCCTTCACTTTTAAGAGCGAGGCGATACTTTTAGCATGTTTCATGCTCACTTCTGATGCAACATACATATCTTGCGAATAAATTTTAATAATAATCATTGATAAATCTCCTTTCTATATATCAAATGGATCGACATTAATATGGACATAAAGCGCGGATTCCTCTTTAAAAGGGCGCAATGTTTGGGTTAAGATTGGTTTTATCTTAAAGTAATTCTTGTATTTAACAATGAGCGTTTCATTGTAAGCCTTGCCACTTTGTGGGAAGTAAGTCGCGGTTGGACCAATCACGATACCATGTTCCCCTAAAGCCGCACTTAAATTATACTTTAAAGTTTGAATCGTATCGCGAATAATTGATTCATCTTGATGACTGATTGTAATTGAAAGCAAAAAATAGAAGGGTGGGTTTTGGGTGTAATAGCGTTGCCTTAGCTCCGTCTCGTAAAATTTCACATAATCTTGCTTTTGCGCTAATTGAATGACATAGTGCTCAGGCATCATGGTTTGAATAATGGCTTGACCTTTAATTTTCTCACGGCCACTGCGTCCAATCGCTTGAGTAATCAATTGAAACGTACGTTCGCTACTTCGAAACGAGGGAATCGCCAAGTTGGCATCCGTTCCGATGACGCCGACAAGACTGACACGGGGGAAATCGTGACCCTTAGAGACCATCTGGGTCCCAATTAAGATATCACCTTCATCATTCATGAATTGGTTCAACACTTTTTGCGGCGTTTTATCGGCGCGGCTGACATCACTGTCAAGCCGTAAAACCCGCGCCTTTGGAAATAATTGGCTAATATCTTCTTCGGCCTTTTGCGTTGCAAAACCCGAAAAAGAAAAATCATTCATCTCGCACTTTACACACGGGTCATTGACATTAAAATCAACGCCACAATGATGGCATTTTAAAAGGTGGTCTTTCTTATGATAGGTCAATGAAATGCCACAGGTTGGACATTTTTTTACGGTTCCGCAATGGCGGCAGCTAACATAGGTAGCATACCCGCGTCGATTCACGAGTAGGATGACTTGGGTATTCGCATCAAGAGCATCCTTAATTGCTTGATAAAGAGCTTTTGAAATATACGGTGAACTCGGCATGACATTTTTATAATCCAACATATTAATAATGCGCGTTTCTGGAAGCGGTTGTTGATTAATGCGTTCTTCAAGAAAATAATAACCATAGACCCCTTTTTGCGCTCGCGCCATGGTTTCTATACTCGGCGTGGCACTACCAATCACAACTTTCGTATTTAAAAATTTTGCGCGCATTTGGGCCACAACTAAAGCGTGGTAAAAAGGAGCGATATCTTGTTTATAACTTTCCGAATGCTCTTCATCAATGACAATGAGGCCAAGATTTTGCAGGGGTGCAAAAATAGCACTTCGTGCCCCAACGACGATATCAACGTCACCTTTATTAATTTTTCGATATTCGTCATATTTTTCGGCTGGCGTTAAATCACTATGTAAAATGGCTATTTTACTTCCAAAGCGGCGGTAAAATGAAGCGAGCATCATGCCAGTTAAAGAGATTTCTGGAACAAGAATCAGCACTTGCTTTTTTTGTTTTAAGTAGTGCGCCGCGAGTGATAAATAAACCTCTGTTTTCCCGCTTCCGGTTACACCGTGGAGTAAAAAAGTTTCGTGATGATCCTCAAGAATTTTATTGATTGCTTCTTGTTGTTTAACGGTTAGAGTATTAGGCTTTTCAAGCGGAAAATGATCATATTTAAGACGATATTTTTCTTGTTCTTCAATCGTAATCGCTTGATTTGCTAATAGGCGTGCAATTTGATTTTTGTTTTTTGAGGTTCGTACAATATTTCCTCTTACAATAATTTCATTGAGAAGTAATCGGTCATGATCTTTCAATCTAGAAAAGTCTTCAAAGAGGGGGTTAAATTTAACCACTATTTGCTTTGCAATCTTGGGCGCATTTAACGATGACTTAGAAGGCCGTAAAGAGGGAGGGAGCATCGCATTTAAGACGCTAATTTTACTCGTCAAATAATAACTGGTAACGATATCACTAAGCGCCATTAATTCGGTTGTTAGAAGCGGCTCCTGATCAAGAATTTTATCAATTTTGGTCAACTTAAATCCAAGTTTTTGTTCCGCTTCCGCTAATGCCAAATTCGTAGCTTCAACTGATACGACATATCCAACAATGTCTCGGTTTCTAAATCCAATCAGTACCCGGCCGCCAACAAAAATATCATCGCCTTCATAATAATAAGTAAAAGGGCGATCAAGTTTCGAATATTGGGTCAGGACACCAACAATTTTCATTCTTTTATTGTTTCATCCGTCTTTGAATTAAATCGGTGATTTCTCTAATTGCAACTTCAAGGTCATCATTAACAATAATATGTTGATATTGGTCTTTAAACTTCACTTCTTCCTCAAATTTTGCGGCACGCTTTAAAATCGTTGCTTCATCTTCGGTGCCACGGTTGCGAAGTCGTTTGATTAAATCCTCGACTGATGGGGGGACAATATAAAAGGAAATGACATCCTTATGTGAAACATTTTCAAGAAGCATTTTCGCGCCTTTAACTTCAATTTCAATTAAGACATTATGACCTTTATTTAGCAATTCAAAAACATAGTCTTTGGGGGTACCATAACTATTTTCAACAAAAGTGGCGTGTTCTAAAAAATTGTTCCGTTTAATATTATCATCAAATTCATCACGACTCACAAAAAAATAATGTTTGCCATGAATTTCATTTTCACGTTTTTTTCGGGTGGTCATCGATACGCTAAAAGTTAAGTTTAAACGTGGGTCTTCGAGGAGCCGCGTTAAGATGGTTCCTTTCCCTACTCCTGATGGACCGCTAATTAATACAATAAAGCCTTTTTTCATGCTATTCTCCCTAAAATTGATGGCTTAATTTTATCTTATTTATTTATAAATAACAAACTTGATGTAGAATTAATCCATGCAAAGAATGTATCCACATGATTTAGAAACCATCATTGCTCAGCTTCAAAAGAAATCAAATTTATTTTTAGACAAAGTACGACAACTGAGCGCGGCAGATTTTGTTTTGGAGTTTAGTCAAGGCCAAAATCTTTTCTTTTCATTAAATAATCGCACTCCATTTATTGCACTTAATGTCGATATTAACGAGTTTCCGGGCGGCGGTGCACTACGGGCTTTTGCCATCGAGCTTCGCCAACATTTAAGTGGTCGTCTTGTCGCATTTAATCTAGTTAATAACGATGCAATTATTAAACTAGATTTCGCACGAAGAAATAACCTTCTAGACATCGAAATTGTATCACTTGTCATTGAACTCATACCGACGCAACCACAATGTCTATTAATCAATACCGATAACTTGATCCTTAGTGCCTTCCGCTATCCAAGTTCCTCGCAAAGTGACCGCCTCATCCAAAAAGGTTCCTTCTATGAAGCACCCGAAAACATCCGGGAACAAAACGAAGTTAAAGCGTCCCCCATAGACTTTTATGAGGCATATCTTAAAGACTATAAAGCGCTTATCTTTAAACAAAATTATGACCCACTTATCGCCTACTTAAAGGTCACAACCAAGAAGTTAAATAGACTAATCACAAACTATAAAAATGATTTATTGAAACTCTCCGAAATGCCACTTTTATATCAGCACGCCAACCTTTTACTCATGCATAAACCTGCTATTTTAGGTGAAACAGTGCAAATTGATGGAGAAATGATTCCTGTTGACGCCAGGTTAAATGCGATTCAAAATGCGGATCTACTGTTTAAAAAAGCCAAGAAACTAAAAAAATCAGAAGAGATACTGAAGACACGAATTTTAGAAGTAGAAAATCAAATCTTCTATCTTGAAACCATCCAAAATCAAGTCGCACAACAACCCTCACATGAAGACATGATGGCAATTTACAATGAACTTGGTTTAATCAAAACTAAAGCTAAAAGAGAATTAATCACAAAGCTCAATCCTTATTTTATTGATTACAAAAATACTCGAATTTTATTCGGTAAAAACAATCAACAAAACGATCACTTAACCCATAAAATAGCACGCAAAACAGACACCTTTATGCACATTAAAAATGCACCAGGAGCGCATATCATTATCACCGGATCAAATCACCAAAAAGATGTCCTTGAATTTTGTGGTCAACTAGCGCTTTATTTATCCAAAAAAATCGATGGTGAAGTTAGCTATATCCCTGTTAAAACAATTAAAAAAGGCCCTTTACCCGGTCAGGTCATTCTCCGTAATGAAAAGACCTTTTATCTACGCTTTGACCCTCAATATGAGAGTGTTTTTAGAAACGAAATTAGACGCATTAAATAAAGTCGTCACCTTTGATGACTTCACTTGTCGCTAAATTATAAAAACCTTGTTGTTTTAATACTTCATAACTTACAATTGCAACTGCATTACTTAAGTTTAAACTTCGTGCATTAACCACCATCGGAATCCGAACGGTATTGGCTTTTTCTTTTGTAAGCAGGTCAGCGGGCAAACCATGTGATTCATTCCCAAACATAATCAAAATTTCTTGATCAAAACGACCATAATCAAAATCACTATAATTATGTGAGCTGTAGCGCGTGACATAGACTATTTTTTTATGGCCATGACGTGCATAAAAATCATCCAAGTTCGGATAAAAAGTCATCTCAAGATTCTCAATATAATCAAGACCCGCGCGTTTGATGTTTTTATCATCAAACTTAAGCGGAGTCGGTCCAACAATGATTAGTTTGGCGCCAATAGCGACCGCAGTGCGCATGATATTGCCAACATTGGCTGGCATCTCTGGTGCATATAAAACAATAGAAAGCATTATTTTTTAATTTTGACGCCGTCTTTAAAGTTCAAGTCATATTCTTTAACGGCATTTTCGATCATCAGTACCGCACGATCGCGATCTTGAATGTGGTGAACCACGGTTTCTTTTCCTTCAAGTGTTTTATAAACTTGGAAGAAGTGACGAATTTCTTGAAAAACATGCGACGGAATTTCTTGAATAGAAGTATATGAAGAATAGGTTGGGTCGTTGGCCGCAATGGCAATGATCTTTTCATCGACTTCGCCATTATCAATCATCTTGACAGCGCCAATTGGAATACAAGTCACAATCGTCATCGGAACGAGCGGTTGGCTACATAAAATAAGAACATCAAGGGGATCGTTATCACCAGCATAAGTACGGGGGATAAAACCATAATTTTGTGGATAATGGGTCGAGGTATAAAGAACACGGTCTAAACGAATAAGGCCCGTTTCCTTGTCTAATTCATATTTTGATTGTTGCCCGCGGCTAATCTCAACAACCGCATCAAATTTTTCACTTGAAATCCGATTCGGATTCATGTCATGCCAAATATTCATAATTTCTCCTTATTGTAATAGGTGCCAGATTGGTCTACTATTAATTAGTGTGGTTTAATTATAATATGAAAATGAAAAATATATTACAAAAGTTGCTAGGAAGTCTCGCCTTCTTATCACTTTTATCAGGATGTGCATCCAAAAGCCCAGATGCAATCTATTTACCAAGACTAACCCGATCAGAAATCACAAGTGAAAACTTCAAGATTCCGGTCACAAGACAAGTGATTGATGCCTTCGTTGCCGGTCAAAAATCCTTTCTTTTATATGCTGGAAGCGAACTATGCTCATTTTGTCTTGCCCTTGAACCCTTACTCGAAAATTATATTAAGAGCGCAAAAGTGGAGCTCTTTTATATCAACACGCTAGGTAAGGATTATGACATCAATCGACAATATTACTTCGATGAATTTAATCTATATGCGACCCCAACTTTATATATTTTTAAAGAAGGTCAAGTAGTCCATCAAGAAGTAGGGTCTACCCATTTAAAAACGAGAACGGCTGTCCGTAAATTCTTTCAAACCTACACTAAAACAGGTCAATATTATATTGATGAAGGCGAATCAATTGATCGGCCACCAAAGTATGCAACCTTCACCTATAGTTTTTTAAATCCATTAGAACAAAAAGTAATCATGAATACGTTTTATCCACTATTTGAAAATAAAGGCTTCTACATCTATCTACGCCAAAAAAATGAAACCTTTACAGCCTTTAGTTTAACGCTAGGTAATGATGAGACCATTTATCCATTAAATGGGACTGAAGATGACCTCCTAACTGCTAAAAATGCATTAATCAGCTACTTTTCTTAGTCTCAACTATATTTTTTCTCTTATTCTTTTGTAAAAGACTTATTTTGTATATAATTATTCTAATATTTAATTTTGCATGCAAAGGAGATCACATGGAAAACAAAAAAATAGCTAGCTTTAAAGTAACCTTTAAAGGGCAAACCACGACGCATAATGCACCGATTCGAGCCCTCGATATCGTTGGAAATAATAAAGAATTTATATGCGTTTTTGTCAACGGTCGCGTTCGGGAACTAAATTACATCATTAGTGAAGATGCCACCCTTGATGTTCGCACGCTTGATGACAGCGAAGGCATTCGCATTTATCAAACCTCACTTCGTTTTGTCGCCGCCATGGCCATGAAGCGGATCCGTCCCGACTTAAACATTCGCTTTTCCTATAACGTTTCGCGTTCAATCTTTATTCAAGTCACGAATAAAGGCATTACGGTTGACCGCCTTCTCGTCGAAAAACTTCAAAAAGAAATGCGCGCGATTGTCGAAGCCGATTTACCTTTAAATCGTTCAAAGATAACAACCGAAGAAGCGGTCGAGCTTTATGAAAAACTAGGCTATAAAGATAAACTCGAAATCTTAAAATACCGCCCAGAACCAAATGTTCATATTTATGATTGTGATGGATACCAAAACTATATGTATGGTTATATGGTACCATCAACTGGCTATTTAAAGACCTTTATTATTCGTCCTTATTCACCAGGCATGCTTTTACAATATCCAAGAAGTGAAACCAAAGGTGAAATTCCTGAATTTAAGGATGCACCAATGTTTGGCAAAGCCTTAAAAGCAAGTCATAACTGGGCAAAACTTACGAATCTTGATAGTGTCGCCCATATCAATTCTTACATAGAAAAGAAACAAGTGGTCGAACTCATTAATATCGCCGAAGCAAAACATTACCAAATGCTCACCGAACTCGGCCAACGTATTTTAGAAGATTCCGAAGATATCCGGCTCATTTGTATTGCCGGACCAAGCAGTTCTGGTAAAACAACCTTTGCAAACCGCCTCCGCACCGAACTCATGAGCCGTGGTCTCAACGCCATTCGACTATCAATCGATGACTACTACTTACCACGCGAACTTGCACCACGTGATGAAAATGGAAAATTCGATCTTGAATCAATTTACGCCCTTGACATTGAATTATTCAACCAAAATATGCTTGATTTAATTAATGGTGAGGAAGTTCAACTTCCTAAATTCGACTTCAAAATTGGCAAACGGGTACCCGGTCGCAAATTAAAGGTTAGATCCAATCAACCAATCATTATTGAAGGCATTCACGCCCTTAATGAACAATTAACGAGCTATATCCCAAAACATCAAAAATATAAAATTTATATTTCGCCACAAGCCCAAATTAATATTGATGATCACAACCCAATTAGCTTAACGGATCTTCGGCTTCTCCGTCGGATCGTGCGCGACAAGAAATACCGGAATGCCAGTGCTCAAGAAACCATGTCGATGTGGCCAAGCGTCCGGGCCGGTGAATTCAAATGGATTTATGACACCCAAGAAGAAGCTGACTACGTCTACAACTCGCTTTTATCCTACGAATTAGCCGTCATGAAAAAACATGCCCTCCCACTCCTCTTAGAATTTGATTATCAAAGTGAATTCTTCCCACTCGCGGAACGACTCATTCGGATGCTCAAATACTTCCTTGATATGGATGAAGAATGGGTACCATCGAACTCACTCTTACGTGAATTCATTGGCGGAAGTTGCTTCCACGACGTCTAAAGAAATCCATCATTAAAAGAAATAGGTTACCGTGTCGGTAACCTATTTTTATTATTGCAGGCGTGACTTGACTAACGCTATATCATGCAAGTATTGCGCGCGAATTTGATGATAAACCGCGGCCTCCGTAGGCGGCGTATATTTTCCATAAACATCCGCAAAAAAGGTTTCAATTGTCGTAAATGAATCATAAAGTGATCGGAGCGAGAGTCTTAAGAAATACGGACGATTCGTAAAAAGTAGGAGCGGTGAACTATGGGCGACTTCACTGGCGATCTGATAGGTTTCGCGGGCCATGGTTAAACCGGATAAACTTTCAACCCCATCGCGGAAGTTGAATTTATAGGTCTCAAGCGAAAAATCTTTATGGAATCGAATCCACCCATATTCGATAAAACGGCGCGTATCTTTGCTTTTCAGACCTAGCGCCTTCAAGTTTTCTTTCATCTCCGCAAAGATAAGGTCGCCTTCCTCTGGTGCTACAAGTTTATTAAAGGCGGCATGGTATAAAATATGTCGTTCATAAGCATGAATCAGGGGTTCTTCATGCAAGAGTTTTAAAGTAGCTTCTAATTCATGAAGCGACCGCCAGGCACTGAGTGCCTCCTTCTCAAAACCACTCACGAGAAGTTCAGTAATCGTTCGGCACATTTGGAAAGCTTGCCGCAATAATTCAACAAATAAAAGCATTTCTCGGTCAGACGTACGGAAATCTTTAATTTTTAGTAGAATAAAATTGACATACACATTAATCGTTGATATTTCCATTGAATAGGGCGTAACATATCGTCCTTCTTCGTATTTGAAAAGCGAAAGACTTCCATATTTATCGACCACGGTATTGACGAGAGTTGCCCGAAAGTGATCGTCTTCTAATTGCGTCTTTCTTTGACTGACGGTTAACTCTTGGAGACGATAATTATAATCAAATAGAAGATGGAGAATCAGTCGAGCGTGTTCGAGCGGGGCATAAGGCATATTTTCATAAGTAGTCTGATGAATATTTAAAATCTCAATCGCATCCGAATATAGATCAAAAAGACTTTCATCTTCTCCGATTTCATCATGGTGATAGTAACGAAGAAATTTTACAAATTCATCAAATGACAATCCTTGATACTTATTCATCGGCATTCACCTTCCTATAGTCCAAGTTGATGATACTGACGAGATAGGCATCCACTGGACGTTTAAATGTCTTATTTAGATAACGGGCATAGTTTTGAACTTGAAGATCATAGGTTGGTTCATGAATATTAACGAGTTTGAAATCAAGGAGTGTGATTCTTTTCGCACCGAGAATAAAGAAATCAATAGCATACGTTTTGTTTAGTTTTTCATCTATAAAAGCGTATTCACGATAGACATTTGCGTTCGTCGCTGTTTCAAAGAACGGAAGTGATAATAATGCTTTTAGATGTTTTTTGTCATCCTTGTGAACGATATAGTCAAACTTGCGAGTATCAAAATCAAAGAGTTCAATATATTGGTGTAATTGACGGCCACGCCGTAATAAAAGATCGCTCGGAGGTCGACTTTCTGAAATGACGATTTTGCGTTTGCGCTCCGTATCGGTGCGCATTAACTTTTTTACTTCAAATTTTACATGAGTTTCTAAAGGCATATCTTTTGGTGTAATCGGCGCACTATCTTCAAGTTCTATGGTTTCGATATGATCAACATAATAAGGGGAGTTAAGAAGTAGTTCAACAAAATTTTTCGCTTGAGCGATAGACGGCAGTTCGTCAAATTTTTCATAGATGGGATGAACGATAACCATTAACTCACGAGCCCGGGTTAAGGCCACATATAAAAGCCGAATCCGTTCGCCCAATGTTTCTCTAATGTTTTGGGCTTCTGCTAAAAACCCATTCATCGATTTTTGATTCCCGTAAAGCGGGAAAACAAAGCCAACCTCGCGGTTACTCTTTATTGGTTCTTGCTTATCCATACGGTAAAAAT
Organism: uncultured Staphylococcaceae bacterium; assembly: GCA_964410505.1. Classification (GTDB taxonomy): domain Bacteria; phylum Bacillota_I; class Bacilli_A; order RFN20; family CAG-826; genus UBA1361. The sequence goes on along the minus strand of CAYPGR010000005.1, from coordinate 12,228 downwards.
CTTGGCCGAGATCAATATAATAGACGACGGGAAATTCTAAACCTTTTGAATGATGAATGGTCATGAGACTAACCGCATTATCAATCAGTTTCGGTCGTTTGACGGTGGATTCAACCGCCATTGATTTTGCGTCATCAAAAAAGGCTAAAATATCTTCGAGGCTATGATTTAAGGCCGCATAACTTGTTATTTGATTAATGAGACTCGTTAATTTTAGAGTATTTTGGGTGACATCCCCAAGCTTAAAAATCGCGCCATAAAGATCAAACTCTCGAATAAGAGCCTCAATGATAGCCATGACTGGTGCATCCTTGTTCGTTTCGGTAAGTCTTTTGATGCGCGCAAGCACCGGATCTTTACTAAAATCCAAATTTTTGTAACCCATTAGATCAAGGAGCGCTTGATCTGTATAATTATTAACAAAACTACGTAGAAAACTTGCGACCGCAAAGCGGAATTCATAGTCTTTCGGCAACGGTTCTTTAGCATAGGAGACATAAAGTCGCAACAAACTCTTAAGGGCAATGATGACTTTGTCACTACTCGTATCTTCGCCACGGGAGACATATAGCGGAATACCCGCATTAATAAATCGTTTTTCGATCGCTGCAAAATGAGAACCCCTTGATATTAAAATCGTGAAATCACGATAAGTTGCAGGCCGTAATGCTTTTAATTTGGTATCAAAAACTTCATAACCTGCAGCAATCTTTGCTTTGATATCTTTAATAACAATTTCCGCTTCTAATTCTTGCGTTGACAAAGCGATTTTGCGATTTTCAAAGTCAACCGTTGTCTCTTTGATTGGCTTTTGATAGTTTAATATCGTGAGCCCGACTTTTTGGTTTTGATTAACATAATGATCATAGGTTTTATTACCGTATCCAATTAAGTGTTCTTTGGCGTAATTGGCACCGCCGATTGCATCACTCATGAGATCACAAAGAATGGCATTAATCGCTGTTAATACGTCAGATCGACTCCGGTAATTATCATTAAGGTCAACTAGTTTACCACCATTTCCTCGTGAATAATTTGCAAATTTCTCCCGGAAAATATCGCTATTTGCATTTCGGAAACCATAAATACTTTGTTTGATATCCCCAACCATATACACATTATCATTGGCGATCATTTGGATAAATTGCTCTTGAATATCACTAGTATCTTGGTATTCATCAATGAGGATGTAATCATATTGGGCTTTCAATTCTTTTTGAACAAGAGGCATGCGCACCAGTTCAAATGCATGACGAGCGACATCCGCGAAGGTAAACGCATTTTGTTTTCGCTTATAATCATTTACTTCAACCATGATTTTTTGATATAAATCGACAATATATCTTGCCAATTTTTGATCTTCGAGAAAATTTCGGTACATGTCATCCCGCGTGCCTAGTGATTCATAACCTTCAAGCGTTTTATACGCTTTCATAATCCGATTAATCCGCGGCAAGTCTTCTGGAAAATCCGTTTTACTGCCGTTGGGGACTCGTTGCTTTTTAAGTTGTTCTTTCTTTTCAAGGTATTCTTCTAGGGATAAAATTTCACCATAAGTATCAAGAAAATCATGATATCGTTCAACATGTTTTTCGTCAGTTAAGGCTTTAATTTCTGCCGCAATGGCCCGTAAAAGAAGAATAACTTCTTTATTTATCGCATCTTGAAACGCATCAAACTTAGTGATTGAATAATAGTCACTTTCATACGAGGCGACAAAACTTTCAGGGTCAATCACTAACTTTGTTGTCTTATGAAAGGCATAAATAATTTTAAATAAAGTGAAGTCATCGCCCATTAAAAATCGTTTAGCAAAGGTTTTAAGTGAAACCGAAGGATTATCATATTCATCGATCATTACCTTATCAAAAGCGCGTTTGATTAAGACTTGCTCAATCGATTCATCAAGATTTGTAAGATTAGCGTCTAAATCTAAAAGATACCCATACTTTTTTAAAATTTTAAGGGAATAAGCATCAAAGGTTGTAATATCCGCGGTATCGATACCAAATGCTTTATGACTCTCTTGCGGATCCTCTGCTAGTTTAGCCTTAATTCGATTTTTAAATTCTTGGGCCCCAGCTTCCGTAAAGGTTAACACAAGGAGACGGTCAAGCGGCACATTTTGATCGGTAATAATGCGATATAGTCGCTCAACGAGCACAGCCGTTTTACCGCTCCCAGCTCCAGCTGAAACAAGCATATTTTGCTTACTAAGATCTAACGCTTCCAGTTGCTTTGCGCTGAACATGAGGGTACTTTTATTCTTCGCCATCTTCATCACCCCCATATTCGCCTTCAGGTAAGTAGCTAATCTCACGGAAGGCAGAGTAACCACCTGAGAGCTTACCATTAATGAGTTTCACGCGCACTGGAAACTCATTACGGATAATCGCCGCGTGGGTTTCTTTAATCATCTTCTCTGCCGTCACAATGTATTCGTCAAGTTTATCGGGTTCAACGACCCCAGTCATTTCACCTTTTGATTTAACAAAGCGCACGCCATGATAGAAAGCGGATTCTTCATAATTTGGATCAAGCACGGTTAGGATTTGCGGATGATTGATGATTAGGCCTTTAAAGCGAAGCGATTTCTCAAGCGTTGATTTCAAAAGATCCTCATGACCGAGTAAATAATTATCAATCTTCATGCCGCTGATGACCAAAGCACCCGGTTTATATGTGGATAATGCAGGGTCTTCCCGTAACAGTAAACCATAAAGCGGGAGTTGTAGGTCTAAACCGTATTCGTAATAGTCAGGGCGCGAGGTAGCGCTTCCCGTTTTAAAGTCAAGAATGACCGCGGTACTCACCCCGTTTTTCTCAAAGAGAAGAACGCGATCTAAGCGGCCTACAAAATCAAACCCTTCCTCAAAAGTAAGTTTCACAAGTTGTTCATTGATGATCTTTAATGGTTTTACTTGCCGCCGATAGTTGGTAAAGAAGTCATACGCCCCTTTCACAATTGCTTTACGATTTTCGATAAAGAATTTTTCTTTGATAGAAAAGTCAAATTGATCAAGATAATGGTAAAAGCAATATTCAAAAGATTCATCATCTTCACTTTGTTCAAGTACTTTATGAACAAAATTGCCGTAAAGAAGATGATAACTATGGCGATTGTCTTTAAGATTAAGGATATTCTCTGCGAAGTAGTCAAAAGGTAAATTTTGATACAAGTTAATGGATGAAAAAGATAACGATATACGTGGGTGTTGGTAGGTAATACCCTTAAATCTATAATCAAACGACGCATATTCACTATGATAAAAATTAGAATAATAAAGCGAACTTAAATCGGGATCAATGACATTATAGGTTTGTCGTTGATCAAGCCGATAGCCCGTTAAATAATTTAGGTAATTTTGACTATAAAAAATTGGGGGGATAGGTGCAACTTCAGTGGTGAGGCCAAGCTTTGAAAGAAGGGGTGAGGGTGAAAAGACTTCGTCTCCAAAGATTGGCGCAGATGAAAGTATTAAATTCGGAATATTAAGTAAACTCGTTGTCATCTGTAACTCATCCATTTGCCCTATCGCTTCCGGATCAAGCAGGGAAAGAAGTTGCCGTTCTTTTAGTGATAAGTAGGGTGATAACTTGCGGATAGTTGGTGCGGTTCCTTGAACAAAGTTCATAAAGAAATAATAAGTGTCCTCTTGACTGAACTGGGGAAGAACATGAATGAGCTCAAGACCCTCATTTTCAGTTAAGATGAGATGCTCGTTTTTGGCAAGATCATCGATGATATGCCTCATCGCAGGCGTTAATTCCCCTGAAAAGTCATAGGGTAATAGCGCATTATAAAAAGCCTTTAGTTCGGAATATGTTGAGGTCTTAAGTGCTTGCAAAAAGGCATCAAGATTTAGATTACCGGACAGGAACTTTTCGAGTATTTCATATACTTTAGGAAAAGAAATTAATGGACGGGGTTCTTCTTGAATAAGAATATTAAAAGAGGGAGCCAGACGCCTCAATAAATTTTCGTAATGTTTGTTGGGAATGTATAACTTTATTTGGTGAGGGGCAACGCCGTTTTCAAGTAAATGAGCGATTTTATTAAGCGTATCAAACGTTTCTTCAACGCCACTTTGATAGTGGGCTATTTGTGGTTTATAGGTATTTAAGGTCGGTAAAGAGGTGACTTTTGAATTCAACCCTTTTAAGATCCGAATAAGGACTTTATGATGAAGTAAATAAGGCGATATTAACACATTTTTGTTACCAAATAAAAGCGGTGCAAGTGGTTCACGATAAATAAATCCATTCTCAATTAAATATTGTCGGACATTTGATAAAAGTTCGGTTTTATGAGTTTGATAATTTAACGTCTCAAAGTTTATATTACTGATTATTAATTTAGCGTGTTCAAAAGATAAATCAAAACGTGCCATTACTTTTAAAATGGCCTTCCCATCAGCCTCACCTAAATACGCTGAAAGAATTTCTTCCGGTGTGTATATTTTTATCTTTACGGATGGCACTGATTGATGCCATTTAAAAAAAGCTATTTTAGTCGAAAAATCAGTGATAATCAAATCATTTTGCGCTATTAAGTTAAGCCATTGTTCCATTTAATAATTATATCAAATAATAGGGTCAATCCTCCACAAATTAAAGTCAAATGTGGCTAAGGAGGTAGTACTGGAGGTATTTTTTCGGTCAGGAATTTTAAGTTGAGAGTAGGTAATTAATTCCCCCACACCATTATAAGTACCAACAATTTTTAGGCGTGTTCGTTTCGGAACATGATTTTGAGTCGACACATTTTGAAATGAATTGTCGGCGTTTTTATAAACAATGTCAACTGCTCGTCCATCCGGGGACTGCACACCGGTAGTTTGTTCAGTTCCTGCTAAATATAGATATAAGAAGCCCGATGTTTCTGCTGCAACGGTCAAGTCTGGGGTATTAACGTGGGATAGTAGAGACTAGTTCATTCACATAGGTAAAAGAAGAGGTAGTTGAACCAATGGTCTCACTCGTAACCCCATACACTTTAAATTCTTGATTAGAAAAATCAGGCGCTTTGACGGTGACTTCATTATACGTAATTGATGCCTGACGATTTTCCATAAACCAAGCAAAGGTTGTAAATGTAAAAGAAGCCAAGGACATCATCGTCATGACCATGGTTGTAATAAGTAAAAAAAACCGTTTTGTTTGTTTACATTTCATCAGTTTAATTATAACAAAGGCGGTCTTGAAAGACCGAGTAATATTAATAAAAAGCGAGTCTACTCCTCTTCTTTGGCACTAAAAGTTAAGACAGCCTTAACCGCCTTCTGCCATCCAAGATATTTTTTCGCCCGCTCTTGTTCATCCATTTTAGGGGTATAAGTCGTTTGATATTCATGAATTTTTGTGATGGCCTTAACGGAAGGGAAAAATCCCGTGTAAAGACCCGCCAAATAGCATATGCCAAGACTTGTCGTTTCATAGATTTTAGGGACACGAATTGATGTATTTAAGATGTCGGCTTGAAACTGCATTAAATAGCGATTGACCGACGCACCGCCATCAACACTAAGCACTTTTAAATCTTGAGCTGATTCTTTAATCATCACATCAAACACATCACGTGATTGATACGCAATTGCTTCCAAGGTGGCGCGGGTTAGTTCGAGATGACTGACTTCGCGGGTTAACCCAAAAATAGCCCCTCGCGCTTGATCATCCCAATAAGGCGTTCCTAATCCCACAAAAGCGGGTACAAAATAGACATTATCGTGACTTTTTGCCTCTAATGCGGCTTTTTCAGTTTCGGAGGCATTTTTAAAGAGTTTTAATTCATCTCGTAGCCATTGGACAGCGGCCCCACCAATAAAGACACTCCCTTCAAGGGCATATGTCACTTCATCCTTAATTTTCCATGCGACAGTTGTTAAAAGACCATTTTCAGAAAGTTGAACATGATTGCCGATATTCATTAACATAAAGCAACCCGTCCCATAGGTATTTTTGGCATCGCCCGGTTTTAAACACATTTGCCCAAATAAGGCAGCTTGTTGGTCACCCGCTACGCCAGTAATGGAGATTGGGGTATTAAAAAAGGTCGTTGTCCCAAAGTCATCAGAACTTGATAAGACTTTTGGCAACATGGAATGGGGTAAATTAAAGATATTGAGGAGTTCATCATCCCAGGCAAGGTCATGAATGTTAAATAACATTGTGCGGGAGGCGTTGCTGACATCCGTGAGATGATTGGTTTCGTTTGTTAATTTATAAATAAGCCACGTATCAATCGTGCCGAAAAGAAGTTCCCCCCGTTCAGCCCGGGCTTGACCTTCGGGAATATGATCTAAAATATAGCGAATCTTACTCGCACTGAAATAGGGGTTAATGAGTAATCCTGTTTTTTGGTGAATAAGATTTTTATAGGCGACCCGCTCGTGACATAAAGCGGCACTTTGACGACTTTGCCAAACAATGGCAGGCGCAACCGGCATCCCGGTATGCCTGTCCCACACGACGGTTGTTTCCCGTTGATTCGTAATGCCAATCGTTGCAATATTTAAAAAGGTCAAATTCGCTTTGATAAGCACTTGATTGATGACACTTAAAACACTGAGCCATATTTCAATGGCGTCTTGTTCGACATAACCAGGTTTTGGATAATAACATTTAACTTCTTCTTGGGCAATAAAGACAATCGTCGCATTTTTATCAAATAAGATCGCGCGGGTCGACGTCGTCCCTTGATCGATGGTTAAGATGTATTTTTCCATTTTAGAAAGTGATATCCTTTATTTCTTTCGGAATTTCGATTGAGAGATTTTCACCGCCGTGAGCCGTGACCAACACATTATCTTCAATCCGGATACCGATTTCATATTGCTTAAAGTATAGGCCGGGTTCAACCGTGATCACATTGCCGGGTTCGAGCGGTAATGAGCGGTCACCAGGATCATGCGTATCGAGTCCAAGATGATGCGAGACACCATGATAATAATATTTCATAATATCTTCATCATCATTCATCAATCGAGCGGCAACAAGTTCAGTTTTTAAAAAGTCTTTAGTAAAGTTTTGTAAGTCAAGCAAGGTTTTACCAGGTTTAATTTCATTGATAACGGCTTTATTACAGGCAAGTACAATCCCATACAACGTTTTTTGCAGTGCCGCAAACTTGCCATTAGCCGGAACCGTGCGGGAAATGTCGGCCGTATACATATTGTTATGACCGCCTAGATCAAATAAAATGAGATCGCCATCCCTCACTTTCGCGTCAAGATGCGGATAGTGTAATATGACCCCATTCGCCCCACTTGCAACAATGGTTCCAAAACCGAGTTCACCATGATGGCGCTTGATACCGTATTCAAAGGCCGCCCCAAGTTCATATTCATAAACGCCAGGCTTCACTTTGCTAATCGTATTTTTTAATGCTTCAGCCGTTAAGTGGATGCTTTCACGAATGAGTTTAATTTCACTTTCATCTTTAACCATCCGTAAACGGGTAATCATATCGTAAACACTAACTACTTCAAATTCCAGCACAGCACTAAGGTGCAGGCCATACTTTTTCGTTTCCTGACCGTTATGCGTTAAGATGCCCGGTTCAAGATCTAGATAGACCGTTTTAATAATTCCCTTTAGGGCAAGGACTATTTGATCATAAGTTTCAGTGTTTAAACAATCCTCGATTCCGCTAATTTCGCGCACTTGTTCCGGGGTTAAACGGCGACCCGTCCAAACCTCTTTTAGAAAATCATAAGCAAGTGTCAGAATTTTTTCTTCAACCTTACCACCAATTTTCGTGATGATCAATATCGAGTTTTCTTGTTTGATGCCGGTTAAGTAGTAGAAGTTGCGATTGACGGCGAAATCATAGAAACTATCCGCACTTCGTTTTACTTCAGCGCCACTAAAAAGGATTAATGCGCTGTGATCATTCAGTTTGTTTACTAACTTTTGACGTCTACTTTGATATGGATTCATGGTCTAGCTCCTTTAATAATAGTTCGGTTATATTTTCAAATAAAGTCGTATCAATCACTTCTATTTTACCCTCATCTATCAATTTTGTGTTTTCGGGAAGAAAAGGAAGTGACCCTAAAATCGTAATCGGAAATGTTTCTTTGAGTTCTTCAAGTTTATTGGTGCCATAAAGATAATACTTTTCATTTGTGTTTGGTAGTTGGACATACGCCATGTTCTCAACGATCCCGAGTAATTTGACGTTCATTTCGTTTGCCATTTTAAAGGTCTTTTTCACGATTGTTTGCACCATTTGTTGTGGGGTGGTCACGAGCACAATGCCATCAACGGGAATTTGTTCAAAGGCACTTAAAGCGACGTCACTTGTTCCCGGCGGAAAATCAATTAATAGATAATCTAATTCGCCCCAACCGACGGTCGTGAAAAATTGGGTGACAAGGTCACCAATTAAGGGACCTCGCCACATAATCGGATCTTCACCGCCATCAAGTAAAAGGGCACTTGAAATAATCTTGATCCCAAGGTGTTCACTGACGGCCGGATAAATACTCACTTCATCCCCATAAACACCGTCTTTTATGTGAAACATATGTGGAATTGAAGGACCTGTCACATCGCCATCTAAGATTCCAACCCGATAACCCAGGCGGGCTAGGCTAACGGCGAGGGAACCGGTCACATAACTTTTGCCGACGCCCCCTTTACCGGATACAATACCGATGATATGTTTAATGGCGCTACGATCGTTGGCCACCTTTTTATTACTCATTTACTATCTCCTTTAGAAGCACAGCTTCTTTTTTGCTCTTTATATTATAAAGACTTTCAAATAAAAGGGCATCCGCTACACTAACATTGACCCTTACTTGTACATCAAGTGTGCTAAAATCAACTTCCAATATTTCATAGCCTTGCTTATGGAGACCATATTTTACTTTTTCAAAATCACTAATATTCACGGCGATTTGATAGCAAAATGCGGGAACTTCTTGGTATTTCACGGCGAGATCAATCGCTTTTGAACCGGCTTCAACATAGGTTCTCAATAGACGACCGGCCCCTAGTTTTTTACCACCAAAATAGCGTATGACGATAAGCGCTGTGTTCATAAAATTGTGGGTTCGTAAGAGGGTCAAAAGGGGTAAACCAGCCGTGTTTTGAGGTTCACCATCATCGCTTGCTTTTTCACTATTTTGATAGCGGAAAGCATAGGTATAATGACGCGCATCTTTAAATGTTTTTTTTGCTTCATTCATATAGAAATCAAAATCCCCATCGGCCGTCAAGGGACAAAGGAGGGCAATAAATTTAGATTTCTCAACAATTGTTTCGGAAACGACCATTTCCCTAATGACATAGTTCATAACTTAATTCTATCAAGAATTAGCGAAAACGAAATCGTATATCAATGTGTAATAGTTTGCTATAATTTGACCTATGGAAGAAAACAGTCAATTTAATAACCTCACACTCAAAGAAGAGGCACACAATTCACCGGTTAAAGTAAAAATTACCGCTCATTTTTATACCTTTATTATTGGTATTTTTTCACTGGCTATTTTTACAACATTAATAATTGAAGTTGTCAAACTAATCGGGATTGATCATTTTACTGAAGTCAGTTATATGGCAACCGTTAATTTCATGACTTACTTTTTGACTTTCATCACTCTAGCGGGGGTTTTATTATTCTTTCGAGTGGTTGAAAATTTAGTTCGCCCATTTGCTAAACTTAAAACCTATATTTATGGTGTCTTTTATGGTCTTGCCGTCATCATCGGCGGGATAGCGGTCACCTTGTTGATGCAACTCATCTTTGGGGATCAAGGTAGTAACGCTAATCAAGGAACAATTGAACTAATCTTAAAAAATCATCCTGTATCTTCTTTTTTCTGGATTGTTCTAATGGGTCCGATTGTTGAAGAAGTCATCTACCGCTTCGGTTTATTTGGTGGCCTAAGAAAGATTAATCGCCCGCTTGCCTATGTGATATCCGCCTTAGTCTTTGGTTTTATTCACTTTAATATCCCGCTTGATGAAAACAACAAAGTGATCATGACTGAACTCATGACGGAGCTGATTAATATCCCATCCTACATTGTTAGTGGGTTAATATTTGCCTATGCATACGAAAAGGAAGGATTTGGAGTCGGAGTGGTTGCGCATGTCACAAACAACCTTATCTCCTTTGTATTCTCCATTATTAGTATTTATGGAACGAACTAAACATCTTGTTTTCTCCAGTTTTATTTTAAAAATAATCGCCATGGCCGCTGTCCTTAGTGACCATATTGCCTATGCCTTTATCACGCCAAGTGATCCGATTTATTCATATATGCGTATTTTTGGGCGGGTTGCTTTCGCTCTTTTTGCTTTTTTTATTAGTGAAGGCGTCGTTAAGAGTCGAAATAAAGATCGTTATCTCTTACGATTACTCTACCTCTATCTATTCATGCAAGTAGCGATTATCGCCGTTAACCTCTTTGATTCTTATTATGAATTCAGTAATATTTTTGCCACCCTCGGGGCTAGTGCAAGTGCCCTGGTCTATCTTGAAAAACGCGACTGGAAAAAACTATATTACTTGCTTCCGCTTGTAATTATCAGTGCGATAAACTTACTCGTTCGCTACGGTCAAATGAATGAATTAGTGATCTATGCTGGCGATTATAATATGTACGGCATCGCCCTTATCTTTGGCTATTATCTAGCCCGCAAAGTCGCCCTTTGGTTTCTCAATCGATTCCCTGTTTTAAGTGATGAAGGTACTCTTTTAGAAGTGGCAGAAGAAAACAAACGAAAACAAGTCATCTTCAATAGTGCCGCTAGCTTATCTCTTTTAATTATTACCTTTATTTGGTATATTTTAAGCATATTTGGCCTCGGTTTAGAAGGATTTGAACTTCAAAGCTTCGCCCTTCTGACCATTCCGCTCTTACTGCTATATAGTGGTAAGTTAGGTCACAATAGCAAACCGTTTCGAATCACTTACTACCTATTCTTCCCGGTACACCTCGTGATTCTTGCCATCTTCTCGTATTTATAGGAGGCTGTTATGATTATCTATCTTGAAGACGCTAAACAATTTGAAACCTTAATTGAAAAAGGAACTGTTTTAATTGATTTTTATGCCGACTGGTGTGGTCCGTGCCGGATGCTTGGTCCAGTCCTTGACGACATCGCAAGTTTAAGACCTGATGTTACCATCTTAAAAATTGATGTCGATACTTTTGGTGCAATCGCTCAACAGTTCAGTATCTTTAGTATTCCGACCTTAAAACTCATGAAAAATGGTTTACCGGTCGCCACTAAAACTGGCTATGTCGCAAAAGAACCGCTCCTTCGTTTTATTGACGGAAAATAAAGCTCCATAAAATATATATAAAGTACTATCATCACCGATAGTATTTTTTATTTTGTTTGTATAATAAATATATGAATAAACTAATTTTTGATCCTCTTGAAGAGTATCGTGATAAGTTTAAAAACTTACACAATGACAATGTGAATAAACTCATTGATGCCTTAATTTTGCAAAGCGGCGTCAATCTTGCTGAAAACGATCTGACTGTAAAAGACATCAAAGCCTTAGAAGTCAAACTGAATAATGAGAAGAAAGAGTTAAACAAAGCCAAAGGGTGGCGCGGTTTTCTTATTTTCTTAACTGTCATTCTCTTCGCTGTTGCAGTGTTTTTTATCTATCAAGCCACGCTTGGTGACACGATGCAAGTTAATGTTGGTATCGGTGGCGCAATCGGAATCGCTGTTGGAGGTATTGCCCTCGCAATCGGGGCCATTGTGATCAATGTCAAAGTCTTCCGCCCACGAATTAAGGCCAGTGAAAAGAAAGTTGCTGAACTCAAAGCTAAACTAGATCTTAAAATTGGGGAAGCATGGCAACAAATGAATCCGCTCAATGCCCTTTTTGATGCAACGATGACGCCAAAACTTGTCGAACAAACAATTCCGCTTCTTAATATGGATCCGGTTTTTGATTCACGGCGGTTTGATTACTTAAGCCGTAAATATGGCTTAGGTGAATTTACAAGTGAAAATGAATCCGCCCAATTTGTCCAATCTGGACTTATCCAAGGAAATCCTTTCCTCCTTGCCCGCTCCTTATATATGGACATGGGCACAAAAACGTATACCGGTTCGATTACCGTCTCATACACAGTGACGGTCTATGTTAATAATAAAGCGACCACTCAAACGCGAACGGAAACATTGACGGCGAGTGTCACCAAACCGTGCCCCTATTACAGTAATGATACGATTATCATCTACGGG
>CAYPGR010000004.1:0-85669 GCA_964410505.1 uncultured Staphylococcaceae bacterium | reverse complement strand
GAGGATTCAAACCTCCGACCTACCGCTTAGGAGGCGATTGCTCTATCCACTGAGCTACCAGCGCACTCTCTTAATCATATCAAATTTCGACAATAAGTAGTAAAATACATGTATGCAAAAAATGAAAATTACGCGTGCTTTTGAAAAATTTTTAAACACAAAAAATATTCACATTACCTACTGTGAACGCTTTTTAGGCGGGATGAGTAACTATACTTATCACGTCGTCGTAAATGGAATCGATTATGTCATTCGTATCGCTAATCACGAAGGTAAAATATACGTTGACTATCCGAGTGAAAAACTTCATCTCTTTCTTCTAGAACCCTTCGAAATTACGAGTAAAACCCTTTACTACGATACGAAGACCGGCATTAAAATTGCGTCCTACCTCCCCGGCCATAATTTGACAAAGGATTTAACAAATGCTGATTACGAAGGGGTGGCCAATGAGTTAAGATATCTTCATAGCCTTGACATTGAAGGGATTGATTACGATATGCCAGGACGCTTTAAACGCTATGAGAAACTTGTTAAAAATCATCTAACTGACACATATACCCAACTCAAAGCCTTATGGACGAATGAATACCATACGCACTACGAATCCTTACCAAAAGTCTTTACTCACGGAGATGCGCAACGGTCTAATATCATCAAGGATAAAGAAAAATATTTTCTAGTAGATTTTGAATTTGCCGGGATGAACGATCCCTTCTTTGATATTGCAAGTTTTGGAAACATTGATTTTTTTAATGATAGCCTAAATCTTTTAAATGCTTATTTAAAAAGAGAAGCTCAACCCCATGAATTAAGGCGAGTGATGTTCTATCGGATGTTCCAGGTCCTCCAATGGCATATTGTTGCTCTGGCCAAATATTTAAGTGGTCAAAGTGAAAAACTCCATATCGATTTTAAAAAATATAGTGATAATTATCTAAGTCTCGCGCAATTATTAGCGGATAAAATAAAAGTACTACCGGCCCGGTAGTACTTTTCATCACTTAATAAATAAAAGCTATTCTAACTCAGAAGCATCTTCAAGCGCAATCCGTTGTTGACGGCGGGCTTTTTTCTCTTCAATAAGTTCGGCTTTAGCGCCATTAACAGCTAGCGTAATCGCCGATAATATACCGGCCAAAACAATAAGTAAAGAGCCGAAGACAAGGAAATTCATCTTCATTGTTTTGGCAAAAGATTCATCGGCTAAGCGAAGCGGGTTTTCGATATTGGGAATATTCATGCCGATAATATTTAAGACCGCAAGTGTCACACCACCTAATCCGATTAATAAGTAGATAATATAGAGCGTTAATTCGCCCCCACTGATTTTTTTGTTTTTCATATGTTCTCTCCTAATTGAAACTTACAATTGAAACGGCATATCCGTCAACGCCGACATGGGTCATATAAACTGGATCAATCCGTTTGGTTGCGTTGACGATAATTTGTGGCCAACGTGTCTTGATTATATCACGGAGGGCAACAAAAATATTATCATTGGGATGATAACTAAATAAATTGATATAAACATGCTTGAATTTTGTCACAAAATCATCAATCTTGCTAAAAATCGCATCCATTGTTTTACTCCGATTACGGTTTTGAGCAATGACCTTTAACTCACCGTTATGAAATTCGACGAGAGGGCGGATTTTTAAGGCCATACTAATGATGTATTTAATCGTACTAAGCCGACCGCCTTTTACGAGGTGTTTTAAGTCGCCTAATTCAAATAATACTGTATTTTGGTTCACGCGACTTTCAAGTGCCGCCATGATTTGAGCGGCAGTTGGATCTTGTTCAAGGAGATTGACTAGTGAAGCAACAAGCGCATCTTGGCCAACCGATCCATAAAGGGAATCAAAGACGAATGTTTTTGCTTTTCGTTCATCACTTAACGTGTCAACGGCCATTTTTGCGACGCTATAGGTCGCACTAATTTTGCTAGAAAGCGTAATGATAACGACTTCTTCATAACCTTGATTAAATTTTTCGTTAATGACCACCTCAAAATCATAGGGTGATGGTGATCCACTCTTGACATTTTTATAGGTTAAAAATTCTTGTCGAAACTTATCTTCGTCGAGATCCATTGAACGGAAGTTTTCACCGTTAATGGCTAAGTTCATTGAAACAAACGAAATATCGAATTTTTCAATGTTAACTGGGTCAATGACCGCAGTTGAATCAAATAGAATGGCTGTTTTACGCATATTAGGACAAATCCTCAGGATTCTTTCTTTCGTTATTGTTAAGCATATCCGCATGCTCACGGGCGAGTGGTAAGAATAGATCGCGCCATTTGGCTTCTGCATCTTGGAGCGTTTTAAGACACATCGCATTCAGTTCATTAAAGACCTCAGGGAAGTTCTTACCTGCTGGTAATTCGCGTTGACCTGACATATTTTCAATAAAGGCTTTCACATTGTCGGTCATCAGTTTGTAGGTTACATTTTTTATGGTATTGTGTTTATCTAAGAAATTAATAAACCCAACTACTTTTTTGATATCTTCATTAATAAATTTCGCGACCGGGTTGTCATCACTTTTATCACGATTCCGAGCGTCACTATATTCTTTGAATAATTTAAATAGATCATTTACAAGGGCAAAGTGAGCAAGCGAACGGAAATAATATTCGTCTTCACGGATTAAGGTTGCCACGCGTTTATCAAATTCAGGATTTTGTTCACCAAATTGTAAGTAGCCTTTTAAAATATCCGAGAAAGTTTGATAGATGCCAATGGTCATATCGTAAACGCGTAAATGTTGACTGGCGTCAACTTCAACAAAGTCACCGACAACCCGGAAGATTAGGGATTCTGAAGAGTAAATGTCTTTTTGGAATTCACTTAAGTTGCCGACAAGTTTTTCTGATTTATCTTTATTAATCGAAACAAAATGTGCAAACGGACTACCTTCTCCCGAAAGTAATTCAAAGGTTTTACTTCTTCTTTCATAAGCATCTTTGCTAAATTTCTTTTCACCTTGTGGGGCGACGTAGCCAAGGACATCACGAACCATCATACTCAGTTGATAGATGCCAAAAATATAAGCTGTAATTGTAGTCATATGACTAACCTCCTATAAATATCGTTCTAAATGATGAAAACGACGGATAATCGTTTTCGCATAACGTTTTACTTTTTTATGAGAATGTTTTAAACAAAAGGAACGATCATAAAAAGCATTAAACATTGAGATATCATTTCCAGAATCACCGACCACATAGACCTGATCATCCGTCATGTTTTTTGAGGCAATATACCGCTCTAGTCCACCCGCCTTTGAAGAACCAATTGGGGTAATTTCGATAAACCCATTCGTCCAACTTGCCTCAAATTGGCCCGGATAAAATTCTCGTAAATAATTATTGGCTTTGGCTGCGGTTTTAACCCCGCGTTTTGATAAACCAAAGAAAATCATGAGTTTGTACACTTCCTTAGATTTAATTTCTCGCACAAATTCTTCATTTGAGAAATGATAATCTTCCGCATAAACGCCTTGAAACCAGTAATAGACACGGTAAAAAAGACGGAATGCCGCACTAATGGGAGGCGTCGATATGAGAAGGGGGTGTTTTCTTGAGATAAGCATGGTTCCAAGGATGGGAAATAGTGAGTTAAGGTCAAAAAGCATCTTTGCAATATTGAAATCAAGAAAATGTTCATTTTCAACTTTACCATCAATAATGGTATAAGCCCCATTCATCCCAATGACATCAATTTCATGACCAAGTTTTCGCGAAACTTTTTTTGCGTATGCGGGACTTCGACCGGTGACGAAAACAAGTTTATTGCCCTCATTTAAAAATCGGGTAAGAAATTTACGATTTTTTTTGGCAATCATCGTTATCCGCCGTTTTGGATAAAAGAGGGTACCATCAAGATCACTAGCGAGAAGTTTAACGTGTTTTTCCATGCTATGTAATTATACAACAAAAACGAATTTTTTCTAAGAAAATAAAAAGGACTAGTCTTAGACTAGCCCTTATCTATTATTTTGAGATTTACTTTAATTTATTTTCAGATTGGATAATTCCGTAACCGCCATCATTTCGCATATAAAGGAGCGAAATTAAGTTGTCTTCCATATCTAAATAGAGGAAGAATTTATGGCCTAAGGCTTCCATTCTAGTAATGGCATCTTCAAGCGCCATCGGTTCTAAATAGATTGACTTCATTCTCACAACTTTGTCAGCATCTAGGTCTTTTTCTTCTGCAGCGGCATCAAAGTTTTCAAAGGCAATTGCTTCACCTAAACTTAATTTATGTTTACGGCTTAATCGCGTCTTTAGTTTACGCATTTGCTGTTGAAGCGCATCAATCGCTTTATCAAAAGCTGCATATAAATCGGGGTCTTTTTCCTCGGAACGAAAGTCAAGATGCTTCGTAAAGATCGTCACTTCTACTTTGGCCATCGCCCGTTGTTTGCTCACAACCGCTCGACAATCAATTTCATCACTAATGATAAAGTATTTGTCCATGCGTGAAAGCTTTTTTTGGAGCGCATTTCTTATTGCGTCTGTTACGACGATGTTTTTGCCAACAATTTGATATTTCATGTATCAGTTCCTTTCTATCAAGAGATGGCTTTCTTTGTAATTTTATTTTACCATGCACTCAAAAGATTTGAAAATCTGATGACCTTTTTCACTTAGAAAGCGGTTTATTGAAAAAAGCACGGAGCAAATCGGCTTTATCGGTCTTTTCCCAAGGCGTATCTAAATCAGGTCGCCCAAAGTGGCCTAAGGCACTTAAACTTTGATATTTAAAAGTGGGCTTGCGCAAACTGAATTCCTTTGTAATCATCCCAGGGCGGCAATCAAAATATTTCTTAATCGCGGCAAAAATAAGATCAATTGAGACCGTTTCAGTATTAAATGTATCGACGTGTATACTAATTGGAGACGGGATACCAATCGCGTAACTGAGTTGAATTTCAACCCGTTCACATGCGCCAGATGCCACGATGTTCTTTGCAATATAACGCGCATAATAAGCGGCGCTTCGATCGACTTTGCTGGGATCTTTGCCGCTGAAGGCACCACCCCCATGTTTTGCGTAACCACCATATGTATCCACAATTATTTTACGTCCTGTTAAGCCGGTATCACCCGCTGGTCCACCAGTGACAAAACGACCGGTGGGATTAACCAAGAAATTAAAATCAAGGTTGAGGCCAAAACTCTCAACAACAGGAATCATGATTGCTTCATGAATATACGCTTTAAAAGCTTGAAAATCGATATGATCATCATGTTGCACACTCATTAAGATGGTGTCAATTTCTGTTTTTCCATCCTCGTAATACCGCATGGTGACTTGTGATTTCATGTCGGGACGAGCACCAGGAAAACGACCTTCTTTCCGCATCTTGGTGGCCGTGCGCATGAGTTTGTGGGCGATGACAATCGCAAGTGGCATCAACCCTTCACTTTCAGTGGTCGCATACCCAAACATAATGCCTTGGTCGCCTGCCCCTTGTTGTTCGGGTTCCGTTTGGGTCACCCCTTGGGCAATATCTGGGCTCTGGGTGTTCATCTTAACAAGAATTTGTGCTTCTTGGGCGCTAAATCCAAGTTCGGGATTGGTATAGCCGACTTCTTCGATGACGCGCCGCGCAATTGTCTCATAATCAGGGGCATGTCCCTCTAATGTGATTTCGCCGCTAATTAAGACAAAATTCGTCGTCGCAAAAACTTCTGCCGCCACGCGTGCATTGGGATCAATTGCTAACGCGGCATCAAGAATCGCATCACTAATTTGATCGCATAGCTTATCGGGATGGCCTTCACTCACCGATTCGCTTGTAAATAATTTATATTTCGTCATATTTTCCCCCTTTAATTAAAAATACTTTCCCAAGGAAAGTAATTTAACACTTTCCTTATCGTTACGATTTGCCTTTGGCGAGCACTTACTTATGTTCATAAGAGTTGCTACTACATCATTGCCGGAATGTAGTTCTTGATAAGGTAGGCTTATTATACAGAATAGGGGTCTTTAAGTCAAAAGAAAAAGGTGGGTCTCCCCACCTTACTTTTTTATCCAATTTTAGAGCTTAATCAATTCGCCAAGGACACTACCTTTGATCCCGGCAGCATTGGCTTCATCCGTATCGATGTGCATGGCTAATGCGAAGTCTTCGCGCACCCGAATAACGACATCTTCGAAGACAAGACTCCGTTCATCAGTCTTAACACGAACCGCAACGATTTCACCATTTTTAACGCCGAACTCTTCAGCATCAGCGGGCGTCATGTGAATATGCCGTTTGGCAATAATTAAACCTTCTTTTAAAGTGACAGATCCAGCAGGACCAATTAAGGTGACGCCTGGGGTCCCTTTAATATCACCACTTTCACGAATGGGAGCAACTAAGCCAAGGGCAAAGGCATCCGTTTGTGAAATTTCAACTTGGCTCGCGCCACGGGTCGGTCCAAGGACGGTGACCCCTTCGAAGTTTCTTTTTAAACCAACGACTGTTAATTTTGTGGTGCTTGCATATTGACCAGGTTGACTAAGCATGCCCCGAACCGCAAGTTCGGAATTTTCTCCGCATAAGATTGCTAAATCAGCTTTACTTAAGTGAATATGCCGGGCGGATGTTTCTACTAATATTTTACGCATATGTTTTCTCCTTCAGTTATCGGGCTAATTATATCAAATTATTACAAAATGAAGTGACAAATAGTTTACTTGTCTTATTAATTTTAGTTTTAAAACTAATAAATGCTAAAATGAGTTTTACATGGAGGAACCTCATCAACATGCTTAAAAAATTCCTGTTAAATAAAACAAATCAAGCAGAAATTCTGCGCTTTATTATTGTTGGCGTCATCTGCACCGCCGTCGATTTCCTTGTTAGTGCCTTAGTCCAGTATGTGATCTACCCCCGTGGTGAAGTTTATATCTTATGGATATTTAAGTTAACCTCTAATATATTTGTTGCCTCATTAGCGGGTTTTATATTTGGCGTGATTACAAATTATATTTTGTCCATCGTTCTTGTCTTTAAAAATGTTGAAAATACAAAGACATCACGTTCATTGAATGGATTTGTCCTTTTTGTCCTATTAAGTACAGGCGGTTTTCTCATTAACTACGGCATTAAAGAACTTGGTAATCTCATCATTCCAATGGATGAGAATTTCTTCTGGTTTGTGATTGTCTTTGGTTTTGCGACTTTTATTGTTCTCATTTACAACTACGTCACTCGTAAAGTATTCTTGTTTAAGCCCAAAAAAGAAAATGTATAACGCACGAAGGAGTTCATCATGAAACCATTAAAAAACTGGCTTATAAAGATAAGTAAAAGCATAGATACTTTTTGCAACAAAATATTTGACCTCTTTATGACTTACTTTCGGAGATACTATCTTATCCTCGTCTTTGCCGTCATCTTTGTCTTATCATTTCTTGTTCGTTGGGTCTTTATTCGCTATTTAAGTGGCGATATGTATGGGGCCCTCTTACCATGGTTTAATTTTTTGAAGCAAAATGGTGGCTTTAAAGCGATGGGTTCTTATCCGTGGACGCCACAAGTGATCTCTAAACCGGGTGATTATCCGGTCGCGTATATCAACATCCTGGCGTTATTATCCTACTTACCCCTTGATGGAATTGTATCCATTAAACTCTCAAGTATTTTATTTGATTATATTTTAGCCTTTGGGGTTATTAAGTTGATTAGACTTTGGAATAAGAATCATTATTTTTCACTCATCAGTTTTATCGTTTTGGTCTTCTTCCCAACGAGCATCTTAAACTCTGGGCTTTGGGGGCAAGCCGATCAAATGTATGTCGCCCTTGTCGTGTGGACGTTGTATTTTCTTATCCGGGAAAAACATGGTTGGGCAATGGTGCTGCTTGGCTTTGCGATTGCCATAAAATTGCAAACCACCTTCTTTTTACCAGTATTAGTCTTTTTATGGCTCAATAAAGTGTTTAAATTACGGTCATTAATTATTCTATTTGCCGCTATTTTTGTAACCTTTATTCCGAGTTATATCGCTGGCGCACCTTTTAATATGCCTTTTGATATGTACAAACTTCAAATTACGGGATTATATAAAAACGCCAATTACGGCGCCGGTTCAATCTATGCTTTCTTCGAATTTTCCGCCCTTAAAGGTGGGATTAATGCAGGCGCTGGCATTATCGGGGCGTTTGCCGCCATCGGTGTTGCCATTTTGGTATTATTCCACTACAAGGTACCAGCAACCCCTAAAAACACCATCTATGTTGCCGTCCTCTTTTCACTATTATCACCTTTTGTTCTGCCCCATATGCATGAGCGATATTTCTATATGGCAGATGCTTTTGTCATTTTATATGTTTTGGTATACAAACGAAAATACTGGCTTGGTCTCTTAATGTCCTTCTCCTCAGTCCTTGCCTATACCCACTTTTTAATGGGCGGCTATATCTTCAAATTTTTGGATCAAGATAGTGTCCGGCTAGCGGCGTTAATCAACTTATTCCTTATTATATATTTGATTTATGAAGCTCCCAAAGTATTGGAAAAAATTGAAAACGAAAACAATCTAAAGCCTCGTCTTAATTAAGACTCTTTTCGACGACCATGCTTCAACACTAAAATCGCACCAACCGTGGCGCTTAAGGAAATAAACATCAGCGGAATGCCAATTGTAAAACTAGGTTGGACATATTTGATGACCACCTGATGGACACCCGAATTTTTGATTGTGAACCCCGTAAAAATATTAAAACGCGTGAAAGATTCTATTTTTTTGCCATCAACAAAAATTCTAAAATTTTCGTCATAAGGAAGCGTTAGTAGCATCATTTGGTCAGCATTATTCGTTGTCACACTTGCCGCATAATGCGACGTCGTATCTTGTTTTAAATCCACGCCAGCTTGGGCTTTTATCGCTGCAATATATTCTTCAAGCACTGCTAAATCTTCATAATAGATGGCTTCTTGCACATAAACCTTTGCTTTTGGTGAATCGATTCTGACTGCTAGTTGTCCAGTTGGCCCCGTTTGTCTAAGCCCGTTTACTTGATAACTGTGATAAGAAAAATAGGAACGAGAGGACCCATTTTCGTATAAAAATAAATCGCGCGTATCTCTGGTGTGGAAATAGTAATAGTAATTGGCATTTTGATCATAATCAATTTGATAAACCAGTGCGCCATTGCTCGGTACTTCATAAGTAAATGGATCACTGAGGGCGGAAACATTTGCAAGTGTTTTAGTATACGTCGCTTTCTTGAAAATATCTTTTTGAAGTCCAAATTCATCAACAACGGTACTCACCATCGTTTTGAAAATACTATTTTGGTATTCAAACATATCAAACCAATAAATTTCATTGTCATTGATACGTCTTCCTTCACTGACATATTCGTAATTTGAATTACGAATCGGAAAAAGAAACGGTAACGCATAATCATTTTGATAGATTTTCACCCCATCTTCATCGGTGTAGGGTAATGAATCGAGGTGACTGACAAAATCTAGATTTATATTTCGTCCTTTATCAAGGATATATTTCACGCCTAGGTAGGCGTTCATTGCTAAGGTAGAGCCATTTTCATAATTAAGATTAAATCCATTGTATTGATAACCGATTTTTTTAAGATAATTCATGGTTGATTTCTTTTCACTCGAAGAATAGTGCGATAAACCGTTATAACCATAATAGAGGGCATCATTATTCGCATTATTGTAAGTTCCCTGGCGAATAAAGGACTTTTCGACTCGATAAAGACTATCATCATAGCCCTTAAGATAATCAAAGACTGATGTTAATTTCTCATCCGAGATGTACGAGGCCATCGTTTGATGGCGCAAGGTTTCATCAAAACGTTTGAGGATTTCATCATTGTTACTATAGACATTACTCATGCTAAGAATAAGTAAGAAGAAGGTTAAAAGTGATAGACTACCTTTTTTCACTAAGATACGATAATGGATGGTTCTCATTCTTCTGATCCATACCTCCCGTTCAATCAAGTAGACGAAAAAGATGAGAGTCAGACTCGCACTAAATAGAATAATCCCTTGGTTCATAAAGAAGTATCCGCTAGTGCTTATTTTCACTAACAAAGCGGCATAGACTGCAATCGGCGCCAAAAAACTAAACCATCTCAGTTGACCTATTTTTGTAAATGATTTTGCGCCGTAAAAAATGATTAAAAAACCAAAAATAAATGAATATCGACCCGGAAACCAATTGGGGGCTGGACCGCCATGGAAGAGGTGATCTAATCCTTTATTAAAAAAAGCTAAAAGATAGAGTGCAAATAGTCCTCCGACTGCTAGCCTCTTTTTGATCGTAAAAGCGGGATTTACAAAAAATAGGAGAGTCAAAATTGATGGAATAGCCCCGACATAGAAAACAACGGTTTGCCCCGTGATATCACTCATCCCTTGATAACCACCAAAAATAAAACCACGTTCAATATTAATCGCGTCGTAAAAAAGGCGAATTGTTGTCGATAGCTTCGTAAAACTCGAAGACCCTTTGGTCCCCATAATATTAATAATGGCAGTTCCCCAAAAGGCAAAGGAAGCGATGCCGGCGACAAGCGAAGCAACGGTGAACTTAATGAGGGGCCGTGTTTTTGTAAGCGAACCACCGAACTCGCTTATGTAATCGGTGATGAAAAAAAAGACGCTAAATAAGCAAACCATGATCCCGATATACCACGATGTCATGAGGACATAGGTAAGCGAAAATACATAAAGTAGGATTGATTTATCACGCACAATATAATTAATTCCAAGCGCGACAAGTGGTAAAGCAAGGACGCCATCAAGCCACATAATATTGGAATAATAAACAAAGTTATAGGCGATAAGAGCATAAGCTATAGAAAAAATGAGGTTAACATAGGTGTTTTTATGAAGTTTGTTTAGGACAATAAAGGATGTTAACCCTGCGGTAGATAACTTTAAGATAACAATCCAAACAAGCGCGATTGGTAGATCAATATTAGAAACAAAAGCCACTAGCAAATTAAATGGTGAGGCAAGATAATATAGAAAAATCGATAACATGTCGCCACCAAGTACCTTACCGAGGGTATAAAAGAGGTCAACATCACCCGCTAAAAGTTGTTTGTAATACCGAAAAAAAGGAATGTATTGCCCCTGCATATCAATCATCGCCAAACTATGGCCATTTTGATCGAAGGGAAAATATCCATTTTGACGAAAGAGGTCAACCGCTAAAAGCATCGGTAATAAGAAAGCAAGGACATAGGGTAAAGTAGTGAGAAATACCTTCTTTAAATTTTCACCATTAAATGTTCGCTTTAACCATAACCAAAAAGGATTCATAATCTAATTATATTATGAATACACAATAAATTTACTTAGTTCATTTAAAATGATATGATTTGGTAAGTAAAGGTGTATTTATGAACAAAAAAATAAGTCTTATTATCCCTTGTTATAACGAAGAAGAAATGATTTTTACGTTATACGAAGAAATTACTAAAGTCATCAGTAAAATTCCGCAATATGAGTTCACTCTTCTTTTTGTTAATGATGGTTCAAAAGATAAAACATTGCCTTTAATTAAAGAAAAAGCCGCCCTTGATTCCCGCGTCAAGTTCATTTCCTTTTCACGCAATTTTGGTAAAGAATCCTCGATGCTAGCAGGATTAGAGGCGAGTTTAAAAATGAATGTCGACGCGTGCTTATTCATGGACGCTGATCTTCAGGATCCACCTTCAATTATGATTGATTTTATTCGCTATTATGAAGAAGGATATAAGTATATCTATGCCCGCAACAAGGACCGGAAAGGCCAAGCCTTTCTTAAAAAAGTATTCTCAACACTTTTTTACAAAGTTTATGCCGTTTTGACAGGTGATAAAAACACAGTTTCAAGTGCTCGTGATTTCGCCCTTCTTGATAAAGATGTTATGAAGGCCTTCGTCGCCTTCAAAGATAAACGTCGCTATTCGAAAGGCATTTCTTCAAGCATCGGCTTTAAGCGCAAGTGTGTCGAATATGAATATCATGACCGAGCTGCTGGGACGACAAAATGGTCTTTTAAGAAACTATTTAAGTATGGGATGACAGGAATTGAACAATTCTCAAGAATCTATGAACTTGTCCCCAATCTGATTTGCATCTTTCTTTTCCTTGGCTTAATCACTCAACTCGTGATTGGCCTCATTAGTCCGTATTCTAATATGTGGCTCTACATGAGCATTACCTTAGGAACCCTCCTTATAACAATCATCTTAAAATACATTTTAAAGGTTGTTTATGATGTCCGTGATCAACTGCTTAATCGACCCGCTTACCTTAGTGAAGAATCTAATCTTGACGATTAATTAATAAAATAAGCAATAAGAATTGCGCGAATCTATCATTCTAAGAAAATATGATAAATAATATACTATTGTGGTTGAAACTTTTACGAAACTTGTTATAATTTAAGTCGATGCAGCCATGGCGGAACTGGTAGACGCGTACGTTTGAGGGGCGTATGGGATTCCCGTGAGAGTTCAAGTCTCTCTGGCTGCACCATAAACTGAATGCAACTCCCGCGAGGGAGTTTTTATTTTATCGTAATATATAACTAGGTGGATTATGAAACAAAATGAATATTTTAAAATGATTAGTGGCGAACTTTATCATGCTGATGATTTGTATTTGAAAGTGCTACGAGCCAACGCAAAGACAACCTATGAAAAATATAACTTTGATCGGACGCTTACAAAGGATGAGAGAATGGGATTGTTGACGTCATTATTCAAACATATTGGTGCAAATGCGACGATAGAAGCACCCCTCTACTTTGATTATGGCCTCAACATCTTTATTGGCGATAACTTCTTTGCCAACTATGATTGCATTTTCCTTGATGTAGCCCCGATCACGATTGGCAACAATGTTTTATTGGGGCCACGCGTCTCCTTATATACAGCAGGCCATCCGACCGATTTTGAGACTCGAAAATCAGGTTTAGAATTTGGTCTTCCAATTACCATCGAAGACAATGTTTGGATCGGCGGAAATACGGTCATTAATCCTGGTGTGACGATTGGGGAAAATAGTGTGATTGGTGCTGGTTCAGTTGTAACTAAGAACATTCCCGCAAATGTCGTTGCAGTCGGTAACCCTTGCCGGATAATTCGTCACCTTAAATAAGCCTTTAAATCACATATTTAATGCTCATTAATAGTTTTTCCTATATTTTTTTACCGATATTATATATACTAAAGATTAATTAGGGATTCTTTTCCACATATGAGGGGTATTTATGAACCAAAAACCAAAATCAATATCGAAAAATCTAGTCTATCGGCTACCTATTTATCTGACCATTTCCCGTCGTTTGCTCGAAGAAGGCGCCCGTTATATCACGGCCCCGCAAATTAGTGAAATTACTGGTATCAATGTCGAAACCGTAAAAAAAGATTTATCCCAAATTTGTGTCACGCCAGGCAATCCTAAACTCGGTCGTGAAGCCGATGTCCTCGTTAAAGAAATGCTTGATTTTGGCGTCTATACAAAACTAACAAATGCCATCTTAATCGGCGTTGGTCATCTGGGCCGCGCTTTGCTCAACTATAGCGGTTTTGGCGAATGGGGCCTACAAATTGCGGCTGGATTTGATCGGAACCCCGAATTAATCGGCACCGATATTGATGGTAAACATATTTATGAAATTGATGATCTGGCTACAGTTATTAAAGAAACCAATGCGGAAATTGCCATCATTACTGTGCCAAAAGAATATGCCCAACAACTCGTCGATTTTGCCATCGCTGCTGGCATTAAAGCAATTTGGAATTTCGCGCCGACACACATCAACGTTCCCGATGATGTTATCTTACAAAATGAAAACATGGCAAGTAGCTTAAGCCTACTAAACTATAATCTCAAAGCATCAAAACGCAAACGGCGGAGTAAAAAATAAGATAAAAAAAGGGGTCATAACGAGATGACCCCTTTTGATTAGTTTTCGTCTATTTTAACTCAAGTTCTTTGAGTTTACGTTTGAGTGGTCGAATAACCTTTTTTACGTTTCCTTCAACAAATGGATTACGTAATTTAGCTTTTTCTAGTAATTCTACAAATGGATAGCGTCCACCAAGTTTACAAAGCTTAACATACTTTTTCCAAGCTTTTGTGCGATCTTTCCACATTTCTGTGGCGAATTGGAAGGCAACCACTTGGGCTAAGGTATAGTCAATATAATAGAATGGGCTATTAAAGATGTGGGCTTGACGAATCCAGAAGCCGCCTTTTTCTAAGTAAGGGGCGCCTTTATAATTACGGACTGGCAAATATTTCTTTTCAATTTCACGCCATTTTGCACAACGTTCTTCATGGGTCATATTTGGATTCGTATAGATATATTCTTGGAACTCATCAACCGCCACCCCATATGGGAGGAATTTAATGGCCCCTTCGAGATGGGATAGACGATATTTTTCAGCATTATCAAAAAGTGATTCCATCCATGGCCATGCGAAAAATTCCATTGACATTGAATGAATTTCACAGGCTTCAAGGGTTGGTTGACGATATTCACTAACTTTAATATTGCGACTTTCATAACCTTGGTAAGCATGGCCCACTTCATGGGTTAACGTATCAACGTCATGCGCCGTACCATTAAAGTTCGCAAAGATGAAAGGTGCTTGGTAACGTGGGAAGTAGGTCATATAACCGCCACCCCGTTTTCCGGCACGAGCATCTAAGTCAAGTAGTTCATTATCGACCATAAAGCGGAAGAATTTTCCAGTTTCAGGACTTAATTCATCATACATTTTCATCGCTGCTTTAGTCAGTTCGACACTATTGCCTGATGGAACAGGATTGCCATCAGCAAAATCTTGACTTAAATCATAGAAGCGAGCGCCTTTGATACCGGCTCTTTTAAGACTGGCTTTATATAACTTATCAACCAGCGGGACTACTTCGCGATAAATTTGGTCGCGGTACCCCGCAACTTCTTTTGACGTATAATCGAGACGACCGAGTTTTAAATAACCGAGTTCCACGAAGTTTTTAAAGCCTAATTTGACGGCCATTTGATGACGGACTTGGACGAGTTCATGATAAATACGACCAAATTCTGCGTCGTTTTCCTCGAAAAACTTGATGCTTGCCATACTGGCCCGTTTACGAATGTCACGGTCCTTATGTTGGGTGAATTTCCCTAATTGTGATAGGTTGTAAATTTCACCATCAAACTTAATTTGTGCACCGGACATGATTTTTGAATATTCATTAACAAGTAGAGATTCTTTTTGGAGTAATTCGATAATGCTTGGATCAAACGTTTTGATGGAGTTCTCAAACATTTTAAAGAGGTAACTACCCCATGTTTTTTCAAGTTCAGCGCGGAATGGTGATTCCACTAAAAGTTTGTTATAGTCATTGAGTTGGGCACTTAGGTATGGGAAATGATGATCAACATACTCCTGTGCTTTCACATATTCTTCATTGCGTGAATCTTGTGAAAACTTCACACTGATAATCACGGCATCGGTGACCACATCATCAAAATACTTCGAGATTTTTGTCATCACCTTAGAGGCACTAGCTGCATCTTTTGCTTCTTTAAATTGCTCGATGTATTTGGCTAGTTGTTTTTGGACCTTTTCGATATTTGGAATATGAAAAGGATATTCACTAAATTTCATTGTTAGTTCCTTTCTTTATTTAATGATTAAACTTGGTTCTGTCATTTCAACTGGGGGATTATCGCCAAGTAACTCGATAATCGTTGGGGCAATGTTGCCAAGCTTGCCACCTTTTGGCATTAACTTTATATTCTCACGATTAATCGCAAATTGCACGAGATTTGTCGTATGAGCGGTGTATGGTCTACCCTCTTCATCAAGTAATTTCTCGGCGTTACCGTGATCGGCCGTTAAGATTAAAGTCGCATCATGGGCATTAACCCATGACACAATGCGACCCACACATTCATCAACGACTTCTACGGCCTTGACAACCGCGCTCATAATCGCCGTATGGCCTACCATATCTGGACTTGCAAAGTTTAAGATGACAACATCGAGGTCACCCTTATCAAGTTCTTTGATGAGCGCATCTGTAATTTCGCGACTGGCCATTTCTGGTTTTAAGTCATATGTGGCGACTTTCGGTGATGGCACCAAGACGCGTCGACTGCCTTTTAATTCCGGCTTTTCAACCCCATCAAAATTAACGGTTCCATCAAAGAAAAATGTGACGTGAGCATACTTTTCAGTTTCCGCGATACGAAGTTGTTTGTAACCATGATTGGCTAAGAACACGCCGAGTCCATTATCTAACTTCGGTAACGATAAGGCGATATGGCCTTTAACTGAATCTGCGTATTTCATCGTACAAACAAAATAAATATTATTTAGTTCGGTTGCGGGTTTATAGGCTTTCCATTGTGGTTTCCCATCCTTAAGTGGCGGATTTTCGTAAAAATGTGGATTCGTGATAATCGTACTCATTTGAATGGCACGATCAGGACGGTAGTTGATAAAGATGATGGCATCATTATCTTCGACCTTACCATTTACTTTTTCATTGATCCCGGGGATTAAGAATTCATCACTAGCTTCAAAACCTTGGGTTGGTAAAGTTTTGTATTGCGTTGCAAAGTAGTCTTGATAGTCACTAAAAAGGAGTCCTTTGCGATCGACAATGGCTTCATAGGCAACATTGACACGGTCCATATTTTTGTCCCGATCCATGCCGTAATAGCGACCGCCAATTGTTGCAAGTTCACCAAAATTAATTTTTTCCATGTGATCAACAATCGTCTTAATATAACCAGGACCATTTTGTGGGGAGACATCACGACCATCCATGAAGGCATGTAAATAGGCATTCTTTGCACCATGCATCTTTGCAAGATCAAGTAAGGCAAGGATGTGATTGAGGTGTGAGTGGACACCACCATCGCTTACTAACCCAAAAATATGCAGTTTGGACTTATGCTTAAGGGTATGCTTGATGGCATTAATATATTCCTCATTTTGATAAAATCGGCCATCCTTAATTAATTGATTAATATAGGTCAATGATTGATATACAATGCGGCCAGCACCAATATTCATATGACCAACTTCGCTATTTCCCATTTGGCCATCGGGTAATCCAACTGCTTCGCCAGAGGCCTCAATCAATGTTGTGGGATATTTAGCAAAGAAGCCAGAAATATTTGGGGTTTGGGCAGCTAAGACAGCATTGCCGATTTTGTTAGTTGAATAGCCATAGCCATCCAAAATTGTGAAGATAATAGGGCGTTTGTTCATAATAAAACCTTCTTTCCTTAGTAATTATATTACTAAAGCATTAGTTTAATTAATAAAACGATTATAATAACTAAATTTTAGGCAATTTTTTCAATTTTAAAATGACAACAAAAATTGAGAAGACGATGGAGTCAGTATTAACATTGATATTATCAACAATTTTATTATGCCGATAGATTTCATTTCGGATTAAGGTAACATTTTCATCAATCCCTTTTAAGATTGTTGAAACGGGTTGTGATAATTCGCCACTCTCTTTAAGAGCAATTCTAAGCGCTTGATCACGCTCGCCAACCAATTTATTGAGTTCGGATAACTTTCTTTCCTGAAGTAAGAGTGTGATATCCTCTTCATCTTGATGTTTCCACTTCATTTCTTTCGCAAGAAGCTTAAAAAGGGCGAATTGCCCAGCAAAAAGGTTGTATATTTTCTCTTGGCTCATCTTTAATTGTTGCGAATACCGAAGGGAGATATGAACAAAGAAAAATGACATCACAAGATAGACAATTAAAATCACAAATATAGTAATTCTTACGTATAACATAAAATGATTATAACACAAAATTAAGGCTATTTTGCAATGGTTTGGGTACGAAGTACCCGTTTTTGACAAAACCACAATGTAAATGATAAAATATAAACGGAGGTTTATATTATGAACACTGACAAACCGATTATCGCGATTATTTATGACTTTGATAAAACCCTCACCCATGAAGATATGCAAAACTATAGTTTTATCCCAGCCCTTGGTATGACACCCGCTGAATTCTGGGGTGAAACCGGTAAATTTAGTGACAAAACCGGTGTTGAAAGAATTCTTTCCTATATGTACATGATGATTATCCAAGCCCGAGAAAAAGGCATCAAATTGACCAAAGAATATTTGTTTAATCTTGGCAAAGACCTCAAATACTTTGATGGTGTCTTAACGTGGTTTGACCGTATCAACCAATATGGCGAAAAGAAGGGTATTAAGATTGAACATTACCTCGTTAGTTCCGGCACCAAAGAAATTATTGAAGGATCGGAAATTGCCAAACACTTCAAGGCTATTTTTGGATGTGAATTTTATTTTGATCCGGAAACTAAAGTACCAGTCTGGCCTAAATTAGCCATTAACTACACGGCTAAAACCCAGTTCTACTTCCGTATTACAAAAGGGGTTCTTGATACGACTGAAGATAACGCCGTTAACCGTAAATCGCTCCACCGTATTCCACATCGTAATATCATTTACATTGGGGATGGAATGACCGATGTACCCGTCATGCTCCTTGTGAAGCAAAATGGCGGACACTCCATTGCCGTATACCCTAAAGGTGAGCGTGAAAAAGTGGAATACCTTTATAACGAAGGTCGTGTTAATTTTGTTGCCCGAGCCGACTATAGTGAACGGTCAGATATCACCTCGATTGTTAAACTAATTATCGATCAAGTAAACGTTGCCGAACAAATTGAAAAGAAGAAACAAATTTTAAACTAACATGAATAAATTTGTTCTAAATGCCGTTGTAGAAGGAACCATCACTGACATTCGTCCTTATGGTGCCCTTATTTCTTTTCCGGAAAACCGAACCGGACTTTTACATATTAAGCAAATCAGTGATGCATATATTAGTAATATAAACACTTACTTA
Source organism: uncultured Staphylococcaceae bacterium (assembly GCA_964410505.1). GTDB lineage: Bacteria > Bacillota_I > Bacilli_A > RFN20 > CAG-826 > UBA1361. The sequence continues at coordinate 66,765 of CAYPGR010000004.1, read as the reverse complement.
AAAGTTAATGCAAATATCAGAGTCCGAATTATTGAAATCGATGACCTCAATGGGTTTTTAAAACTATCACTTAAATCAGTACCCCATCATGAACGCATTCTTTTCATGCGGGATAAAAATACTGCAAAAATAAATCCCATCCAAGTTGATTTTACAGCGCTAGAAAAAGCCCTCCCCCAATGGATCGAGGAGGCAATCAAGGAGATTGAACATGATTAAACTTAACACTAACCACTTATTAAATACCATTGACTTTGCGACCTATAAAGATGTCGTCAAGGAAATTAACAAAAGTATCAATGAAAAATCGGGACGTGGTCATGATTATTTAGGGTGGGCTGATTGGCCAATCAATTATGATCAAACCGAATTCACTAAAATTAAAGCGGTTGCGAAAAAAATCCGTGAAAACTACGATACGTTGGTTGTCACCGGTATTGGTGGTTCTTACCTTGGGGCTCGGGCCGCAATCGAAGCGATCAATGGTCTCCTCCCAAATAATGGGATAGAAATAATATTTCTTGGCCATACTTTTTCCCCAACGCTTACTGCACAAACCTTGGCTTATTTAAAAAATAAAAAATTTGCAATTAACGTCATTTCAAAAAGTGGTACAACCACCGAAACAAGCATTGCCTTTCGTCTATTAAAGAATCTCTTGATCGGAAAAGTTGGTCTAACAAAAGCCAATCAAGCCATCTTTGCAACAACTGATGCGAAAAGTGGTGCGCTTCGTAAACTAGCAACGGACAATCACTATGAAACATTCACTTTACCAAGTGATATTGGCGGTCGTTATAGCGTCTTAACGGCAGTCGGACTTCTCCCCCTCGCGGTCGCAGGGATCAACATTGATGACTTAATGGAAGGAGCCCAAAAAGCCCGTTTAGAGAGCATTGACAATCTAAACCACGATTTATATAAATACGCGATTATTCGCGACCACATGTACCGCCATAACTTTAAGAGTGAGCTCTATGTTGTCTATGAACCTCAATATGCAATGATTAATGAATGGCTTAAGCAACTCTATGGTGAAAGCGAAGGAAAAGAGAAAAAGGGGTTATTCCCAGCATCCGTTACGTTCTCAACCGATCTCCATAGTTTAGGCCAATTTATCCAAGATGGCTCGCCCATCCTTTTTGAAACGATTCTCTATATTGACGAACCCGCAGAAGATGTGATCGTCCCATTAGAAAAAGAAGATCTAGATGAACTCAATTATCTTGCTGGAAAAAACCTAAGTTACGTTAATAAACAAGCATTTTTAGGGACTTTAAGTGCCCACGTGAATGAAGGTAAAGTGCCTAATCTAATTTTTGAAATTCCACGCTTAAATGCCAAAACATTAGGTTATATGTTCTATTTCTTTATGCGCTCCTGTGCGGTTAGTGCTTACCTTTTAGATATCAATCCATTCGATCAACCTGGGGTTGAAGTGTACAAACGAAATATGTTCAAGCTTTTAGGGAAACCTGGCTATAATTAATGTCTGATTAGTAGCATTATTTGTTGACTAAAAAACGTTCAAGTGATAGACTAAATAAGCATAAATTAGCGACCTGACCCGGATGGTTAGCTCAGCTGGGAGAGCATCGCCTTTACACGGCGGAGGTCGGGGGTTCAAACCCCTCACCATCCACCATTTATTTTATGCAAAATTGCTTGGGGGAGTAGCGAAGTGGTCAAACGCGGCTGACTGTAAATCAGTTCCTTAGGGTTCGGTGGTTCAAATCCGCCCTCCCCCACCATCCGTGTTGGGGCATAGCCAAGCGGTAAGGCAACAGACTTTGACTCTGTCATCTCCCTAGTTCGAATCTAGGTGCCCCAGCCAAATCTCCCGTTAGCTCAGTGGTAGAGCATTTGACTTTTAATCAAAGGGTCGTAAGTTCGAGTCTTACACGGGAGACCATTTAGATGCCCAGGTGGCGGAACAGGTAGACGCACAGGACTTAAAATCCTGCGGTGGCGACACCGTGCCGGTTCAAGTCCGGCCCCGGGCACCATCCACAAAAAAGACAAGCCTAACGGCTTGTTTTTTTAAAAAAAGAAAAAGAGCATCTAATTGTTTGATGCTCCCTTATGTGTTTGTAATATGTAAGAGTCGTATGTATTTTTATCATCAGTATAAATTATTTTAATTATTTTAATGTCTTATATTGTTGTTTAACTGATGATGTATTAATACTATCAAATATTATTTTTATTGTAAACAAAAATACAAATAATTAGTCAATAAGCAGCCAATTGCTTTCGGGCTTTGTTATTAGCCGCGCGCAGTTGTAAGCCATGCCCATTGTTAAAACAGTATTTGCTATATAGCTATTGTTGATTTTTTCTAATGCAATTACAACAGTATCCTTGTCAAATATTTTGACGGGGATTAAAAAGGTTATTTTATTATCGTAAAATTGAGGGACCGGTATACGGTTGTTTCTAATAATCTTCTTTTTTGTGAATGAAAGAAATCCATCAAAAACCATTCTAGCCATTTCCTTGTCTAATGTTTTTAATGAATCGGGTAATCGAATGAAATTATCGTCATAAATATGATCGAAATTTATTTCAATATTTAATTTTGGATCAAAATATAATTCGTTGTAGTCATCAAAATAGGTTGCGGGTTCCGGCTTTGTTTTACAAAGTCGAACAAAGTCCTTATCATTTGACTTTAGAAAAGCTTTAAAATACCAATAGTTACTAGAAGCATCTCCTTCCTTGTGAAAGGTGGATTTAGTAAAGTGACCGAGAATTTCATTGCCTTGACTGTCCATCAAACCTGTGTTGAAAAAGGAATTTTCATAATTATCGTCAAAATAGATCTTTTTTTGAGTATGAATTCGATCAAACGTATGAACAATATAATAAAAAATGGTGGAATTTTTCCTTCCAGTGTGAATGTCGGTTTGATCCCAATTTTCTTTTTCCGCAACATTAATTAAATAATCTAATTTTCTCTCAAAGTCGTTGGTTTTAGAGTTGCCTAAAATTGCAAAACGTTTTAGTTTAGGTAGATCTACACGATCATTCAAAAATTCTTTAAACATTTGGTGTTCCTCAAATACATAGTATTTTTATTTTAACATACTTAATCAAACATTAGAAATTTGTTCTTCTACAAATTAAGACTGTAAATTGTTTTAAATGCGATATATTTTGTGGTTTGGTTAAGTTTGCTATTTTTTGAAGTTGCGAATAACCAACAGTCTTAAAATCCTGCGGTGGCGACACCGTGCCGGTTCAAGTCCGGCCCCGGGCACCATCCACAAAATAAAAGCTCACATATCGTGAGCTTTTTTTATGATAAATTGTAACTACTTCTGTAACAGTGTGACAATATCGGCTTCCATATCTTCGGGCTTGATCCGGGGCGCATATCGCTTAACAACATGACCTTGTCGATCCACTAAAAATTTTGTAAAGTTCCAAGAGATATCTTCTTTTTTGCGGAATAGTTTTTGAATAAAGGAGCGTTTCCGTAGGGGAAAGTCTTGTGGTTGCGCTGCTTTTAAAAAGGCGAAAAGCGGACTTTGATCTTTACCATTTACATTAATTTTTTGAAAAGTTTCAAATTTTGTATTAAAGGTTACTCGACAATAAGTCGCAATTTGTTCACTTGTGCCTGGTGCTTGGTTCATGAATTGATTGGATGGAAAATCAAGCACTTCTAACCCTTGACCATGGTATTTTTCGTGTAGGGCTTCAATCGCATCATATTGGACCGTAAAGCCGCATTTAGTGGCAGAGTTAAAGATCAATAAGACTTTTCCTTCGTACGCTTTTAATGATTGTTCACTACCGTCGACACGCTTGACACTCAGGTCATAAATTGAGTTTTTCATTGTGAATCATCCTCCATTTTCTCTCATAAATGATTATGACAAATTTCACCTAAAAACCACGTTTATATGCATTTAATGCTTGTTCATGATCTATTTTCTTGGCTTCTTTAATCACAAAATAGGGATTAAGCAATAGTTCCCGTCCCAAATAAATGAAATCAAATTGTTTTTCTTTGAGGATTTGATTCATCATCGGCACCCCTTCAAGGAGGCCACCACCTATTACTTTAAAACCCGCTTCCTTGATGACTTTCGCAAAAGGAATTTGGTATCCTGGGTAAACAGGTGGAACAACTGGAACGACACCCCCAGATGATACATTAACAATATCAATCAGATCGCGGACTTCTTCTAATACCTTAACTGTATCTAGCGGATGGTGACCATTTTCACTATATTCTTCAGCACTCACCCGGACTGCAACTGGGCCAGACCAGTATTGACGAATTTCGAGTAATATTTCTTTTAGAAAACGGACGCGATTGGTTAATGAACCGCCATAATCGTCGGTTCTTTTATTCGTTAAAGGGGAGAGAAATTGATTAATCAAATACCCATGTGCGGCATGCACTTCGATATAATCGTAACCGGCGACGATGGCCCGTCTTGCAGCATTCCCAAAGGCTTTAATAATAAGTTCAATTTCCGTTTTGTCAAGAGCGACTGGGGTAGCATAACGGTCACTAAATGCCATCGCACTTGGGGCTATTATACGATCATGCTGGACCCCGCATTTTCGGCCTGCATGTCCAAGTTGAATCCCCATTTTTGCCCCAGACGTATGCACGAAAGAGACGAGGTTTTTGAGTCCTTCAACGTGTTCATCAGCCCAGATGCCAAGATCATTCGCACTAATGCGGCCATTTTTCAATACCGCTGTTGCTTCTTGAATAACAAGGCCGACCCCGCCATATCCACGCGCTACATAATGGGCCATATGAAACGGTTTCACGACACCACTAGCATCACTTTCATACATACACATCGGAGCCATCATAATTTTGTTTCTTAACGTTAAGTTATGAATTTGACCTGCTTTAAAGATTTCCATATTTGTCCTCTTTTCTCTTCAATGATATCAAATTTATCCACTTAAATGATGTCGGAGAAATCATCGCCGCTAAATGAACGTAAATCCAATTTTTATAGATGTATTTTATGAAATTACAACCCACATTTGTTATACTATTGCCATGGAAGATTTACTACACACTGAAAACACGATTAAGGTGCTCTTAAACCGCATCAAACCATATATTCGAAGCCATGGTGGAGACATAGAATTTGTCCGCTATGAAGATGGTTTTGTCTACATAAAAATGACTGGTGCTTGTGATGGCTGTGCGTTTGTCGATGAAACCCTTGAATACGGCATAGAGGAACTACTTATGGAAGAAGTTCCCGGTGTCCTTGGTGTCATGCTTGTTTAATTAATCCCCAACGTGATATAAAAAAGAGGTCTAGGGTAGGCCTCTTTTTTAAGAAAAATACATAGATCAATTAATAGCTAGATCCATTAATCGTTTGCTCAGCACGGAATAAATCGGCAACCATCTCCCTTACAAATTGATGGGTATGTGTTTGATCATAATTTATGGTATTAGAATATTCATAAAAACTCAGATAATCAATGGTCACTAAATTATACATTTTAGAACTAAGGAGTGTCGATTTTGCAGGGAGAGAATAATTGGATCTTCCTATAAAACTCGCAATTTCAGATCCACTCATATTTTCAATAATCATCACTTCATTATCAAACGGAAAAGCCCGATAAATGTCACCATATGTCACTTCACCCGCAGGTAAGCCAAAATCCACACGGACGCCCCCAAGGTTATGAACAGCAACCACATCAGTGAGCCCGAAATCAGAAGAAGCAAATTCAAACATTAATTGATTGGCCATATTCACAAGGCCTGGTTTCGAAATATCTGTCGTTAATGTCCCGACAACTTCATTTTTTATAATACTTATTTCATCTAAATAATCCTCATTAAATAGATTAAGAAGTTCCTGATCTTCACTAAATTCCTTAATGATATTTGCGGTTTGGAGTCGAGTTGCTTCAACCAAGAAGGATTTTTCGTCAAAGTCATAAAAAGCATCAACTTCCATAACTTGTTTGCCATAACCATTCGTTTGTAAGACTGGAATACCATTTATTTTTTCATTATGTTGCGCATGGGCGTGGCCAGTAAAAATAACATCGACTAAGCGATCATTGATAATCCCTGTATATTCACCTATTGAACCATAAAGTGAATCATGGGTACTTAACGCAATCACATCTGCGCCAAGCGCCCGCAAGTTTGCGACTTCACTGCGAATATAAGTATCTACTGGATTAAAGGAATAAGGGGCAATGGAGGTACCTAAAATTGAGCCCTCGAGGGTTGATCCTGTTGTTCCAACAATCCCAACTTTTACATCATTTTTTTCGACAATGACACTCGCTTTAAAGGTGTCATCATAGTGGACAAGGTTCGTTGCAATCGCGTTGGTTTCCTTTTTGATGACATTCGCCCCTAAAAAGGGATAAGAAGCGCGTGCTTTATTTGCTTCAATCGCCACATCAAACCAGTCGAATTCGTGATTACCAAGGGTAAAGGCATCTAAATCCAAAACATTCATCGCTTCAGTTAAAAAAGCGCCTTTATTGATATTTGAGTCAGCGCTTCCTTGCCAAAAATCACCAGCATTGATAAAAATTGATCCTTCAGGATTTTTCGCGTATTGGGTTTTTAAATAACTCCCTAACTTAAAGATGCCCGGTTCAGTACTTGACTCGATTACCGCACCATGGAAATCATTGATTCCATAGAAATTCAATTTCCTCATTCCTGTTCTAGTATCTTCACTTGAACTAGGGATTGAACTTTCTTCGCTACTAGTGAGGGAGGAGGATTCAGTTGTTGAAGTGATATCACTTGTGGTTAATCCTTCGCTTGAGGATTGGCTGCTACTAGTCTCACTTGTGCTTTCTGACGGCAAACTTGTGATTGCATCACTACTTGCACTAGAAGTTGGGGTACAACCGCTCACTAACAAGGCAAGGATTAAAAAACTTATTTTTTTCATTAATATTGATTCCCATCTATAACTTCATTAACACGGATAAAATCAGCGACGATATCGCGTGGATATGTAAACATATTTTCGTAGGGTAGGCCGCTAACGGGTGAACCATTAAGTTCGTAAACAAAACTAATGGTGACTACTTGATACATCGCACTTGGATCAACATCCTCATACCCAAGGGTAAAGTAGTAGGCAAAGTTTCCACTAGCGCTCATGAGGCTTTGTAATCGACGCCCCGAAAGTGTAATTAAATATAGTTCATTATCAAACGGGAAAGCACTATAAACATCGTTATACGTAATGTCTCCCACGCTAAATTCAGCGCGAATACCGCCATTAACATTGTGAAGGGCTCCAACCGCAGTAGGATAAGCTTTGGTCATCGCTTCAACGACCAGTTTGGCGACTGAACTTCTTGTCATATCTTTATTTATCAGCGTCCCTAAAACTTCGTTCTTGATCGCTTCAATGCCATATTGCTCATAGAAATAGTTATAGATGTAGGCACTCACTTCATCTTCTATTAGTTCTTTTTCATGAATATTTTCAATCACGTCGCTGCTTACAAGTTTGACTTCCTGGGTGAGTTTATTATACCCAAGTTGCGCGTGCATGACATCGCGTCCTCGACCTCTTGTTTGAAGAATGGGCACGCCGTTAACGAGTTGTTTGTCGAGGGCATGTTGATGGCCTGTAAAGACCACATCAACAATTTTTTCATCGACTAACGACCGGCGGTCTGGTGTGAGGTTAGATACCCACGTATCATGGGCCGCCAGCATAATTAAGTTCGCACCTGCTTCCCGTAACCGCGCGGCTTCGCTTTCAACATAGGTCGTTAAAATATCAAATTCGAGATCTTCAACGTAACTTGTTTGGATGGTTGTTTTTAAATCACTTCCCATCGTTCCGATAATCCCAATTTTAACGCCATCGCGTTCAATCAGCGGCGATGGATCAACAAAGTCAATCACTTCACGTGACTCTTTGTCGATAATATTTGAACCAAGGTATGGGAAATTTGAATCAAGTTTATTTGCTTTAATAAGATCGATTCCCCAGTCAAATTCGTGATTACCAAGCGTTAAGGCTGCAAATCCCATATGATTTAAGGCGTGATTAACAATCTTGCCTCTTGTCATGTTCGAATCGGCACTTCCTTGCCACATATCACCATTAGCAATTAAGACAGTGCCACCCGGATTTTTATCCCGCTCCGTTTTTAAAAATTGGTTGAGGCGCGCAATACCCGGCATCCGATCTTCAACATTATATTCAAGTGCCCCATGATAATCATTTAAGCCATAGAAATCGATAAGCGTAAAACCTTCTTCATCCACGACAGCACTATATTCTTCATCTTGATAAACATCATACGTAAGCGGAACACTGATTGGTTCGCTTGATGTATGACGATTGCAACTAATGAGCACGATGGCTAAAAGCGGGAATAGTACGAATCGTCTTAACTTCATAAACGAATATTCTCCTTACGATTAACAATGATATAACCTTTTCGATTTTGGACATCTTTTTTGTTATATTTTATTTTACTACCATCGGGCTCGATAAAGAGTCCTCCTGCTTCAGTCACAATAATATCGGCAGCAGCCACATCCCATTCTTTGGTACCGGCACTGCCGCGATAAAACATTTCGATTTCCCCGCTCGCAATCGCAATGGCCTTTAAGGTTGAGCCAAGCGTGACCACCTTCGCGAATAAATCCTTATTCCGTTCAAGGTAATCATTTTCAATCGGGCGACGGTGATAGCGTGAAGCTGAGATGGTAATGTTTTGGGTCCTGTCACTCACCTGTAAACGACGATTTTCGCCATTTGGGAGTCGTTCAAAACTACCGCCATTTTTACTAGCGAAGAAGACACGGCCCGTCACCGGGGCGACAATCACCCCTACAACGATTTCACCTTGATAAGAAAGCGCAATACATGTCGTAAATTCATCATCACGATTGATAAAATCTTTTGTCCCATCAAGTGGATCGATAATCCATACATAATCGGCCGTTAAGCGCTCCAAATTATCGACGCCTTCTTCCGTTAAGAAATGATAATTTGGAAAAAGAGGGGCAAGATATTGACGGATTGCTAGATCCGCTTCTTGATCGGCAATTGTTACTGGGGACTGGTCATCTTTAATTTCCACTTCAAAAGTGGAACGATAATAGTGCATAATAATATCTTTAGCGATAAGGCCTGCCTTAATCGCCGCTTCAATTTCACGTTTGTACATTAATTTAAATCCTCGGCTTTCGAAAGAGCTTGGATGACATCGTCAATCTTGGCTCTATTTTCTAAACGACAACCACTCGCTTTTAAATGGCCGCCACCACCAAAGGTCGTTGCCACTTTTTGCACATTGCGGGATCTTGAACGTAACTCAACAAAGACGGCACCATTTTCTTCAATTAAGAAGGTTGCCCAAGAGTCATAACCTTCAATCCCAGCATAAGTGTTAACAAACATACTTCCTTGATTTGGGGCAATATTGAACGCTTTAAGCGTTGGGTTATCAACAATAATATAAATCACATTTTCATAAGTTTCATAATTTAGCATAAAATGGCCACGGGGTTTTAAACCATCAATTTTCCGCTGTGATAAAACGGAATTGATAAGTTTTAAATCCGCGTGAAATGCCATTAGTCGCGCAACGACTTCAAAGGTAATCACGGACGTTAGATCATACATAAAACGTCCTGAATCGGTGATGATGCCCAAAAGAAGGGCCGTGGCACCAAGGGGATTAATTTTTAAGTTCTCGGCAATCATAAACTCGCCAATAATTTCAGCCGTCGCAATGCGATTCGTAATCACAAGTTCATCATTTGTAAACTTTTCCACAAACAGATGGTGGTCGAGTTTAAAGGATTCTTTGGCAAGCTTAAACCGTTGATCAAATACCCGGTCACCATTTGCAACATCAATTACGAGCGCGCCACTATTCTTAATCAGGTCATCACCAATCACGTCTAATTCGCCAATAATTTGTGAAAAAGGGGCAACGACAGCCCCTATTCCATAAACGGTTTTCGATGGATAATTAGTCTTGATTAATTCTTGGAGCCCAACAATGCTGCCAAGCGCATCACCATCGGGATAGACATGAGAAAAAATAGTAATGGTTTCGTGACGCTCGATAAATTCTTTTAAGGCACTAAACACAACTATGCCGCTTTACCAACACAACCGAAAATTTCGCATTTTTCACGAACTACGGCTTTGATGCCTTTCATTCCTGGAACGATATATTTACGTGGGTCATAAACTTTTGCGTCTGCACTTAAGACTTCTCTCACTGCCTTCGTAAAAGCTTGTTGACATTCCGTATTAACATTAATTTTTGCAGTGCCACGGGCAATTGCTTTTTTAATTTGGAAATCAGGAATACCGCTACCGCCATGAAGAACCAGTGGGACACCGCACAGCTTATTGATATTTTCCATTTCATCAAAACCAAGTTTTGGTTCGCCTTGGTAGGGACCATGGACACTGCCAAGGGCTGGGGCTAAGCAATCAATCCCAGTGGTTTGGACCATTTCTAAACATTCATTTGGGTTAGCATACATGGTTTCAGCAATGACATGTTCTTCTTGACCGCCAATGCTTCCAAGTTCACTTTCAACGCTAACGCCATGGGCATGGGCATAAGCCACTACCCGTTTGGTAATTTCTAAGTTTTCTTTAAATGGGTGGTGACTGGCGTCAATCATGACAGATGTAAATCCTGCGTCAATCGCTTTTTTACATACTTCTTCACTACTACCATGGTCAAGGTGAATGGCGATCGGAATGGTATATCCGCGATCCTTAATTAACCCTTTAATCATATGGACGATGACATTAAAACCTCCCATATGTTTGGCGGCGCCTTCACTAACACCAATAATCACAGGTGCTTTTAAAGCTTCGACTTCATCAAGAATGGCGATGGTCCATTCTAAGTTGTTGGTGTTAAATTGAGCAACAGCGTATTTTTCTTTATTTGCTCTAATGAGCATTTCTTTCATACTAACTAATGGCATAATAATTCCTCTTTCTAATGGTTATTCATCTTCGGTTAAAACGATTGTTTTTAATTCTTTTTCGGGGTCAATTTCAGTAGATTCATCATCAAAGTATAAAATTTCTGGGGCTTCATCTTCATCATCTTCTTCGGTTTCTTCAAGATCTGTATAGACTTCACTTAAAGGAAGGGCGATGTCATCAAATAAGACGCGTTCCCGTAATTCCCATGTGTTGTCACCGAGATTAACAAAGCGACCATCCATAAGAAGGGAAGTATAAAACTTCGAAATCATATCGTGACCTTGTGCTTCACTGTATTCATGTTCGTTAACGATCTTTTGCCATAATTCATAAAAGGGAAGGGCGGTTCCTTTTTCTTTTAGTAAATCGTAGGCGATTTCAATATTTGTCCGTTTTCTCATATGTTTTCTCCTTTACATTGATATAGGGGCACTAACACCGAGGAGTGATAATGCATCTTTTAAAATAATTTGAGTCGCTTTTGATAACCCTAATCGTGCACTTGTTAAAAGTGGGTTGGTGTCATCAAGAATACGAACTTCTGTGTAATAACTATGGACTAAACTCGCTAATTTTTGAATATAATTAGCAACCTTGTATGGTTCTCTTGTTGTGGTTGCATCAAGTACTACCCCGGGATAAGCAATAAGTTGCTTCACTAAACTTAATTCCTCGGCGGTATGTAAACCATTGCCACTTGTATCTAATGGATAAATCGTGCCCTTACTTAAGACGGCACTGAGACGCGCATGTGCATATTGGGCATAATAAACAGGATTGGCACTTGTTCTTTCCTGGGCTAAATTAAGATCAAAATCAAAATGGGTTGAAGCCGATTTGGCAATAAAGAAATAACGGGCCGCGTCAACACCGACTTCGGCAATTAATTCTTCAAGGGTAATCGCATTCCCCGTACGCTTGCTCATTTTTAATTCTTCGCCGTCCTTGATAATACGGACCATTTGGATAATTTGAACTTCCAGAGTTTCTGGACCATAGCCAAACATTTGAAGTGCTGATTTCATTCGGCCAATATAACCGTGATGATCAGCTCCCAAAACGTCTATTAATAAATCCGCTTTACGACCTAATTTATCAAGATGATAAACAATATCCGGTAAAAAGTATGTATGCTCGCCATTTGATTTAATAATGACACGGTCTTTATCGTCACCAAATTGGGTTGTTCTTAGAAAGGTTGCCCCTTCTTCCACATAAGTATAAGGCGCTAACTTTGTAAGTAATCTACTAATGGCATCTTTTTCTTTTACTTTTGATTCAAATGAATACACATCAAAAATTACTTTAAAAGCAGCGAGATCTTGGCGAATAATATCGAGGAAAATGCTTGAACCTCTCGATTTGAAAAATTCTAAACTGGTGTCATTTTCTTCTTTATAGGCATCCCCTACTTCATCCATTAACATTTGAGCAATGGCAATTAAATCTTCGCTAAAATAACCATTTTCAGGCATCGCTTTATTGATACCAAGAAGATTAAGATAACGGGTATAAAGTGAATGCCCGAGATTGTTAATTTGAACGCCGGCATCATTGACATAAAACTCTTTGATAACTTCGTAACCACTTTTCGTAAAGAGCCGCGCTAGAGAATCGCCAACCGATGCACCGCGCGCATGGCCTAAATGGAGTTTTCCCGTTGGGTTCGCACTGACAAATTCGATATTGACAGTTTTTTGTTGTTTAGCACCATTGCCAAAGTTTTCACCTTGTTCAATGATGAGCGGAATATATTGGGTCAAGGCACTTGGTTTTAAGAAAAAATTAATAAAACCAGGTCCCGCAATTTCGATTTTTTCCATCTTTGATTGATCAAGACGGGCGATTAATTGACTTGCAACCTCACGTGGGTTTTTTCGTAACTGCCGTGAAAGTTGCATCGCAATATTCGTTGCATAGTCTCCATGAGCGGCGTCTTTGCTTGTTTCAATGACAACCTGAGAAACCGATAATGAAAGACCCAGTTGTTCCGCTGCGTCTTTAACTAAAGTTTGTAAATAGTTTTCAATCATTCGTTTCCCCAATTAATTAGTATACTTTATACATAGTATAAATTAAAGAATAAATATCTATTTTTTAACATTAAACTTAAAAAATACGATATCGCCATCTTTCATTAAGTATTCTTTTCCTTCACTTCGCATTTTTCCGGCTTCTTTAACTTTTACTTCATCCCGATACTTAAGAAAGTCTTCATAATGATAAACATCCGCTCGGATAAAACCGCGCTCGAAGTCACTGTGAATGACACCGGCACATTGCGGTGCCGTCATCCCCTCAAGAAAAGTCCAAGCCCGTACTTCATCTTTACCAACCGTGAAGAAACTTAGTAAACCAAGCGTTTTATACGCCACTTCACTAATTTTATTTAGACCTGATTTATCAATCCCAAGTTCAGCAAAATAAAGTTCTTGTTCGCTACTTGTCATACTCGCAATTTCCGCCTCAATCGCAGCGCTAATCGCCACCACTTCAGCATGTTCACGACTCGCAATGGCTTTTACTTTTCTATATTGCTCATTTGATTCAAAACTTTGGTATTCAGTATCACTAATATTAGCCACATAAATAACTGGCTTAAATGTTAAAAGTCCATAATTTGCTTTCACAAAAGCGCGTTCGATATTATTGAGATCCTTGACTAAACGAGCAGGGGTTTCATTTTCAAGGGCCGGAATTAAGGTATTTAAAATATCTAACTCAAACATTGCTTCTTTTTCTTTATTGACACGGGCTTTGGTTTCCACTTTTCCCTTGCGTTTATAAAGGGTATCGAGATCTTTAAAGATTAACTCTAGGTTAATAATGCCAATATCACGTTCAGCATCCACACTGTTTTCAACGTGAATAATATCACTGTCACCAAAACAGCGTACGACCTGAAGTATCACATCACATTCCCGAATATGACCTAAAAACTGATTACCGAGCCCTTCGCCACGGTTTGCACCGCGCACAAGACCAGCAATATCATTAAATTCAATCGTTGCATAAATTGTTTTTTCAGGTAAAAAATGTTCAGAAAGTACCTTCACTCTTGGGTCCAAAACCCGGACGATGCCTTTGTTGGGGTTAATGGTCGCAAAAGGATAGTTTGCAGCTTCAACTTTACTCGAGGTCAAGGCGTTAAAAAGTGTTGACTTTCCAACATTTGGTAACCCTACAATGCCTACACTTAATGCCATATACCCTCGCTTTCCGTAGTATTATATTACTTATATTACATATAAGCAATAAAGAACGATAACAAAAGCAAATGTGTTTTTGAAATAAGAAATGAAAAAGCCCACCTCTTCAGATGGGCTTTTAGAAACTCACAAAGCTAAATTATAACTTAACAATTTTCGCAGCTCTTGGTCCGCGATCTGATTGTTCTAAAGTAAATTCGACTTGTTCACCGTTAGTGATGGTTTTGAAACCGTCCATAACGAGTGATGAGTAGTGGAAAAAGACATCAGTGCCGTCTTCGGCGTGGATAAATCCAAAGCCTTTTTCCTTGTTGAACATTTTAATAGTGCCCTTCATCGGTAATCCTTCCATGACTTATTAGTCTATTTGTGTTGTAAACACTCATTCATTATAACAACTAATTATAAAATAACAACAAGAATGTACGATATTCTCAAAATGGTTAAAAATTATAATAAATTGGTCAATAAAACATCAAAAATCGACGATATTTGAATGAAATTCACTCATTTTTATAAATCACGTTTCGAAAATTGTAAGAGATCATGGTCTTTCATTAGCCATTTAAAGTAAAAAAGCGTCCCTATTAACACCATCATCGTCAGGACCAATACCCAAAGATAAGGTTGGTAATGGAACGAGTAGTGAAAAGAGATCTTTAAAAAATCCATTAAGATGAACTCAATCACAAGCGACAGGATGAAAAGCTGTATCAAAGCGATCATCAAAATCACCGAGATGAATGTGACAATATAATGTGTGACCACATCTTGTATGGCTTCTTTTGGATAGCCCATTAAATAAAGACCGCTGAACTGATCATTCGTCTCAGAAATGAGTAAATATATGACCACGAAAATAATGAGGACACTTAATAAAAAAGATCCCAACGCTACCATCGTTGTGTAACGCTTTAAGTTATTGATTGTTTCATCAATCGTATCCTTGAACGATCGATAAGGATGGTCAATTTCATAAGTCTGCCCTGATATTAAGGAATCCATAGTCATGCCATCAACAAATAAAGCGCCCGTTAACTCAAGCGCTAAGGGTGAAACACCAAATTTATCTTTAAAGAGAAGATAAGGCCACAATGGATGCTGATAGATGGCTATGCCAGAATGTTTAACCACTTCTACAACGCGAAGCGTCATCATTTGATATTCCTTGTGATAACCTTCTTCTCCTTCATAGACATCAATTAACGCACCCACATGAAGGTCTTTCCCAAGAGCATCCGTACTACCGAATAATTGCTCGGCTAAGCCACGAGAAATACCAATACTATCCAGGGTATGAAAGCCTTGAAGATTATCGAAATGAAAGCTCCCAAAACTATTTTGATGTAGGCCAAAGTTCGTTATTTTCGGATCCAGTTTTATCTCTGGATTTAAAACAGAAACATAACTTTTATCGATGCGTATAAAATCCTCAACTAGAACAGGATCACTACTCATCATAAAATTATTTTGAAATCCCAAAAGCAACAATTCAGGGATAAAGTGCAGGCCACGATTGAATGTATAAAAAGTGGGTGAAAGAGAGGATTCAAAACTGGTCACCACATAATTGAACTTCGGTGGCGTTTCATAAAGTAATAGACGTCGCTTCAAATGCTGATTATCACTAAGATGGGTAAAAAAACGATTATTCGCGCTAAAGGGGAGATACTTATGATACATTTGGGGATCCCATAAGATATCAAACGGACGCATAGAAAATAAATAATTAAGTTTTTTAAGAATCCACGGATAGTCCTCATTCTTTAATTGATCTAATGACGAAGGAAAGGGCATTTTCTCTTCAAACAATTGGCGAACTTGATGAGGGGTGTTGAGCACAATCGCAGCCTTGCTCCCGAGCATCACAGCCTTTAAAAGATAGCTAAAATTATCCTCATAATCCCACCACTTATTCGCAACACTTAAGTTTAAGACCACGGGGTTACGGCTAATATAAAACGATAAATCATCAATCTTATTTTTATAAGGGAGTCCGAGGATATTTTGCATGATTTTGAAATCATCTTGCGGTAAGACAAGTGCTAACTCATCGTCCGCCAGGACCGTGATTGAAGGACTTAAATCTGAGCTCACTTCCTCTAAAAATAACGCCTCATTAAAAAGCCCAATATGGAAAGAAGGCAAGGGAATTTGATAACGATCAACATGTATCTTTAACTCATTGGTATCAGGAAAGAAATGATCAAAGTTATTTAAATAGACCGATCCAATCATCGAATTTCCGCCGAAATCTAGATTAATTTGATCGTCAGATGGACTCAGAATTTTGTTTACTTGCGGTGAAAAAGATGACCGAATATAGATTGTTTCTTCATTAAATTGCCCCTTAAAAGCTTGCACAAGTTTTGTATTGACCGCACTGACTAATAAAAGCGAGAGACCAATCCCAATTAATCCCAAATTGATGCTTGCCCCGGTAACGAGGTGACGACTTTTTTTAGCTTTAATTAACTGATGGGCAATAACGGGCGCATTCTCGCGATAATCAATCAATTGCCCGGAAGGGACCTCCTTTTTAAGAACGGGTTTAACCACTTCTTCTTTGACAATACGTCCATAAGCCATATGATAAATAATATTTGCGTGAGTTTGGGCCAAAGTCGTATCATGGGTGACCAACAACACAATACTCGTCTTTGCCTTAATGTCGATTAGTTCCATCACTTGGGCCGCATTCTCACGGTCAAGGGCAGCGGTCGGTTCATCAAAAATGTAAAGCGGGACAACTTTTGAGAGTGCACGCGCAATGCCACCTCGTGTTTTTTCGCCACCAGAAAGCGTACTCACTTTTTGAAAAGCGGCTTTTGAAATTCTTAATTGCGAACATAATTGATTCACTTCATGCGTAAAAGGATGATGGGGATCTTTGTGATTATATACCCGAGAAAGTCGAATATTATCCTTAAGCATTAAATCTTCGAGGAAAACATTATGTTGAAAGAAGATACTAAAATGGCTCGATCGCAAGCGAACAATATCCTTTTCTTTAATCTTTTGGTAGTCGCGATTAAATACGTGAACGTGCCCCTGATATCTTTTTTCTAAACCCACAATGACATTGAGTAATGTCGTTTTTCCGCATCCTGAAGGGCCACTTAAAATATAGAGGCCGGGCCCCTTTATATGCAAGTCATCGATATCAAGAATATCACACCCATCAAGCCGACATTTTAAATCTTTTATCTTAAGCATCTAGTAATAAATACAAGAGTGGCTTTCGATTATTCACGAAGAAAAGCACGGTGTAGAGTATCGTCATAATCACGAATTGCGATGTGATAAGAATAAAAATGCGGAAAGATTTGAAACCGAAGATTAAAGGCATTCGAAGAAAGGAGGATAAAAAGCGGTTAAGCGCTGTTATAAGAGGCGGAAATAGAAGAAAGACACTTAATCCCATAACAAAATTGAACATTACCAAACTGATAAATAGTGCGAACAGTTGCCCTTTCTTTGCACCCCAAATACTTAAAAGCGCCATTTGCCGCATCGAAGAGAGTAAAGACGTATGAATAATAGTCACGTAAACCACAATACACCCGATAACAATAAGCACAAGAAAGATTGATACTAAAAGATTTACGTAGAAAAACATTGCCTTGACACTTTGAAGTTTGCTCACCGTATCACCTGTCAGCACATAGCCATAGGTGTCGTCACTTAAATCTTCAACAAGAGAAATGAGGCGTTGCTTTTGAGCATTGGATTCAAGATGACAAAGCAACTGATAACCACTGGAGGGATGATCATTAGGCAAATTAAGTAAATAATCATTTATCGTTACATCCTCAAATAACTGGTAACCCCCAATTTTTTCATCAATCATCGACTGTGGAAGGTAGAGCTTTGGGGTGAGAAAAAAAGGGGCCTCATCATGAATATAGGAGATGCTAAGGGATTCGTTAATATTAATGTCGAGATCAGTTGCATTCAAACTTAAGGTAAATGCAATTTTGAGATTAATGATGAGGCTATCAAGCGGCTGCACTGCATCAATTAGTTCATCATAAAATGAACGATTGATACCAATGGCATTCGTTTTTAAAGCATGAATCGCAATCGTTGGCTTGTTTAATATTTTTTCAAACATCATTAATTCTGCGTGATCAAAAAGAAGACCATAATCAGGGCGAACCTCAAAGTAACCGATATGGGTCATCATCGAAGTTAAGATATCCATAGGAGGTCGTTGGTGCATACGTACATTAATTAACTCATTGTTTGTGGTTAGGGTTTCATAAGATGAAATTCCCACACTAAGATGTTCTAAATAACTTTGATCTAGACGCGTCACGACCTCTTTATCCGCATCGAGAAAAAGCACAAACGAACCCAATAAAAAATTGGTGAGTAACATAAAGATAACCATCAATCGATTCTTTTTTAGATTGCGATTATATAGCGTTTTAAATAGCTTAAGCCGGATCATGATTGGTCTTCAATATCCCTTCATCAACTGCTAAAAAAACACTATTACTAAAATGAAAAAATTGTGGTTGATGCGTGGTTACAATCATAATACAGCGCTTTGCATAGCGGCTAAGAAGCGCGGCCACTCGTTTACTATTTTCCGCGTCCAAATGTGCCGTCGGCTCATCAATTAAAATAATCGGGCGGCATGTCAAAAGGCCACGAATGATATTCGCACGAGCTTTCTCACCGCCACTACAAAGTGACACCTTACGGTTCTTTATTTGGTCAAGATCAAAAGCCTTGAAGAGTGACTTTTTTATCGCTTTATTCGATTTTTTTGAAAAGATCTCACTAATCCTTAAATTGTCGTTAATTGAAATGTCTCCAAGAAAATAGGGTTGTTGCATCACGAGAGTAACAGCGTTTGGGGATAACGGCTGATCTTGATAACGGATTTCCCCCGCCGACCGTTTAATAAGGTGCGCGATAAGATGTAAAAAAGTTGATTTTCCACTACCAGAATTCCCAACCAGGACATAAAGATGACCATGTTTAAAAGTATATGAAATTCCTTTTAGAACTTCACTTATGTCATATGTTTTTTTAAGGTTAATAACTTGTAAAATAGGTTCCTCCCTATTCTACAAATACAATTATTTAGTAAAAAGAGGTCCTTGATTTGCGGATAATGTCTTTTTATACTTTTGATTAAACTTAATGCGTGATATTAAGACAATATTCCCACACCCGAGACATTGAAGTTTGAGATCTGCGCCCAACATCATAATTTGAAAACGATGCGATTTATGGATACAAGGATGGGGCTTTTTCATCTCTACCTCATCAAATAATGATACTTTAATGAGTTCCATTCTATCGCACTTCTTTCATTCGCACTGCGGCTGGAACTTTTGGTAACCCTGGCATCGTCAAGACTTTTCCCGTTAAGGCAACAATAAAACCGGCGCCCGCGCTAAGACGGAACTCGCGGATGGTTATTTTGAAACCTCTCGGGGCATTCTTTAATAAAGGATTATCGCTAAAGGAAAGGGGTGTTTTTGCCATGCAGACTGGCAGATGCCCGAATCCTAATGCTTCGATATTTGCTAATTCTTTTAAAGCCCGTTGGCTATACTTAACCCCATCAGCTCGATAAAGATCTCGGGAAATTTTACCAATCTTACATTTGACGTTATCTTTATTATCATAAAGAAATTGGAATTGATTGTCGTGTTTAAGCATGGTGACGACCTTATCGGCAAAATCAAGCCCGCCTATCGAACCATCTTTGACCGAAGTAACGAGGGAATATGCATAATTTTCTTCAGCCATAAAACGGGTGAATTCATTGATTTCATTTGTAAAATCATCATTAAATACATTTAACGCCACGAGCACCTGAAGACCGAATTTTTTCATATTTTCAATATGTTGAACAAGGTTCTGAAATCCGTATCTTAGCGCTTCAACATTTTCAATTTTTAAATCTGTTTCACTGACCCCACCATGTAGTTTTAACGCTTTGATAGTCGCAACCACAACGGCAAGATGAGGTTTGATACCGCCAATACGGCATTTAATATCACAAAATTTTTCAGCCCCTAATTCGCTTGCAAAACCAGCTTCTGTTACTACAATTGGGGCCCTACTAAGGGCGTAACGTGTCGCAATTAAAGAATTACAGCCATGGGCGATATTCGCAAAAGGACCGCCATGGACGAGGGCGGGATTCCCTTCTAGCGTTTGCACAAGATTTGGTAATAACGCCATTTCCATGAGACGATAGACCGCATCTTCAATTTCAAGGGCACCAAGGCGAATCGGTTCACCCGCAAAGTTGTAACCAATAATTGCTTCTTTGATCCGGGTTTTAAAATCTTCTGGACTTAAACTCAGGCACATGATTGCCATCATTTCACTTGCGACGGTGATTTGAAACTCATCATAACGGGGTTGGCCATCATTTGTTCCTAAATTAATTTTAATCCGTCGTAAACTGCGATCATTCACGTCAAGTGCTCTTTTCCAAGTCACACGTTTAGGATCAAGTTGTAATACATTCCCTTGATAGATATGATTATCAATCACGGCAGCGACAAGATTGATGCTTGATGTTAAAGCATGTAAATCACCAGTAAAATGAAGGTTAATATCATCACTTGGAAATAGTTTGGCTTTTCCGCCACCCGTTGCCCCACCTTTAATCCCAAAGACAGGTCCGAGCGAAGGCTCCCTTAAGCATAAAAGACTTTGATGGCCACGGGCCCATAAGGCATCATGGAGGGCAATCGCCATTGTGGTCTTGCCTTCGCCAGCAGCGGTTGGCGTAATCGCCGTCATTAATACAAGCTTCCCAGTTGGTTCACCTTGATTAAAAGGCGCTTTAATTTTAGCTTTGGTTGTGCCATAAATCACTAAATCATCTGCGCATAAGCCAATGGCTTTTCCAACATCTAAAATGGGTTTAGTCATCATAATGAATCCTCATATTTCTTAATTAAGAATAAGTATGCCTCATGTTGGTCGCTAAACCAAGTGGCATTAGAAAATTGATGACGAAAAAAAGTACGTTGTCGTTTCGCATATTGTCTCGTCCGAAGACTTATCAGGGCAATGAGTTCATCATCAGTCATTGAGGGATTAGCCAGGATTTCCTTGTAGCCAATCGCTTGAAGACCTTGCGCATTTTGGGGGTATTTCTGGCAAATATCGTTTACTTCTTGACGGAGACCGCTCACAAACATGTCCGTTGTCCGTTCATGAATCCGTCTCTCAAGAACTTCATTTAAAGCATCCAGGACAATCATTGTAAAAGGAAATAAGGGCCCACTCTTAAGATGACGTTCATGATTGGTTTCCGTTCGGCTTTGATTTTCACTAATCGCTAATGCGCGTAAAACTCGCTTACGGTTATTCGGATGAATCTTAGCGGCCGCTACTGGATCAATCAAGGTAAGTCTTTGATGAAGTGATGCATTACTCTCTTCGAAATTATCTTCAATCACAATCCCAATATTAGGTGAAAGTCGATAGTCATAGAGCGCTGCCCGAATGTAAAGACCGCTGCCACCTACAAGGATAATCGGCCTTTTACTTTGTTCATAAATGGCAATCAAGCGTCGCACATCTTGTTGATAATCATAAATGGAATAGGGGTCACTAATCGACAAATTATTAAAGAGAAAAGTGGGCACCGACGCTAATTCTTCTTCCGTTGGTTTAGCGGTGCCAATATTTAGTTCACGGTAAAATGCATAGGCGTCAGCGTTAATAATGATGCCGCCAATCGCCTTAGCCAATTTAAAGGCAAGACTACTTTTACCAGCCGCCGTTACGCCACCTATGACAAAAATCATGTTCCCGTCCGTTTAAATAGTTTTTCTATTTCATATTTTGAAAACTTGATAATGGTTGGTCGACCATGGGGACAGCTATAAGGGTTTTGACACGTCAAAAGTTCATGAACAAGATGTGTCATCTCATGAAGTGAGAGACGATGCTTTGCCTTAATTGATGCTTTGCATGCCATCGTTGCAATGGCATTCGTTCGTAATTTTTCTTGATTTAGCTTTTTATTTGTTAGTACTTCTTCAATAATATCTTGAATATAAATGATCTCATCGTACTCACTCGTATAATTAGGTACACCCGTTACACGAAGCGTATTCTCCCCAAAAAGTTGCACTTCCAGTCCGACGCTTTTGAGGATTTCGAGTACTTCAGGGGTAAATAGTGTTGCCTCACTATGTGAAAAGGAAAGCACTTCAGGGATCAAAAGTGGTCGGGTATGAAGATGCCCATTGAGTATTTTTTGGAACTTCTCATAATTTATCCGCTCATGGGCGGCATGTTGATCAATAAGCCAAAACCCACCATCTTTTGTTTCGCAAACGATATATGTTTGATGAATTGCCGCTACTGGCACAACATCTTGAAATTGATTTTCATGAAACGTCACCATCACAGGCTCTTCTTCGTCCGGGCTTAGATCACTAATGGTTAATTCACGTGGAAAAACGTCTTTTTCTTCTTCCACAAAATTAAACGAAAGTTGTTCAGCAACTGGTGTTTCATCAAATGTAAGTGGTGCTTTAAACTCACTCACTAAGGTTTGCGGAATAAAGGCTTCATGCCGTAATGCTTTGGGGATTTCACGGAGTAAAAGCTCACGTAATTGGTCTTCTTTTGAAAAGCGAACCTCTTTTTTTGTTGGGTGAACGTTAACATCGACCAGTTCCGGTTCAATTTCAAAATTTAACACCACAAATGGGTATCGACTAGGAGCAATGAATCCGTGGTAGGCGTCAATAATGGTCGAGACCACTTTCGGCATATAGACATTACGACCATTTAGATTTGTCATGATACCATAACGATTAGCACGGACCAAGTTCGTGTTGCCAAGAAAACCCGTCACGACAAAATCATTGGTTGAAAACTTGATTGGTAAAATATTTTTTGCATAATTCAGCCCATAAATACTCATAATTGTTTCTTTTAAATCATCTCGACCACTCGTTTTAAAGCGGAGTTTGTCATCAAAAGAAAGGCTAAAACTAATATGGGGATGTGCTAAAGCAATTTTGGTGACAATTTCGCTCGTCACTGCGTTTTCCGTATAGTCGAGTTTCAAATATTTGAGTCGGGCCGGGGTATTATAGAATAGTTCTTCAACGACAATTTTGGTTCCTTGACTGGCAGCGGATGCTTCAATTTTAAAGTCACCATTAATAATGGTCGCACTCGAACCACTACTTCCTTTAATCGCCGTTTCTACAAAGACTTTAGAGATCGATGCGATACTTGGGAGGGCTTCACCTCGAAACCCAAGCGTTTTGATGCGAAATAAATCAAAAGCACTATGAATCTTACTCGTTGCATGCCGTGAAAAAGCAAGTTCAAGTTCCGATTGTGGGATTCCACTCCCATTATCTTGAACAATGATTTTCTTCCGCCCTGCTTCAAAAATAAAAATATCAATGTGGGTAGCACCAGCATCAATACTATTTTCAACGAGTTCCTTAACTACGGAAGCCGGACGTTCAATGACTTCCCCTGCTGCTATTTGGTTCGCAAGTTCAATATCGAGTAAGGTAATACGTGCCATTATTTAAAACCTTCATCTTTAATCTTTTTAAGAAGAACTAAAGCATCAAGCGGGGTCATTTCATCAATTTTAAGTTGCTCAAGTTGTTGGTACCAAAGTGGTTTAAGCGGTACATATTCCGATGGCGCCTCAGCTTCATTTAATGGGGTATTACTAAATGTATGAAGATGATTTTGTGCATTATTTAAAATCTCAAGGGGGAGTCCGGCGAGGCGGGCCACATTAATCCCATAACTTTTGTTCATAGGACCATCTTTAATTTTATATAGAAAGGTCACATTACTGCCGACTTCTTTGACTTCAACATGAATATTCTTTATATTCGCTAAATGATCCGTGATCGTCGTGATTTCATGATAATGGGTGCTAAATAAAGTTTTAACTTTAAGCTTTTGAGCAATATATTCTAACATTGCATACGCAAGCGCCATTCCATCGTAAGTGGAAGTCCCACGCCCAATTTCATCAAAGAGTAAGAGTGAGTTTTCCGTCGCTTTACGCAGCGCATAGTTCGCTTCAATCATTTCCACCATAAAGGTAGATTGGCCGCTGATGAGGTCATCACTCGCTCCAATCCGTGTAAAAATCTGATCAAAGAGCATTAAATTAGCATGACTTGCAGGTACAAAACTTCCCAGTTGCGCCATGACAACAATAAGCGCTAATTGGCGCATCAGTGTTGATTTACCACCCATATTCGGTCCCGTGATGATCAAGACATCCGTTTCCTTATCAAGTTTGATGTCATTAGCAACAAAGGCATGATCTTTGAGTAACTTACTTAGCACCGGATGGCGGGCATTTTGAATATCAATCACCCGCTCATGATTAAAGATGGGACGAACGAAAGAGTTATTTACGGCAACTTCTGCTAAGGCAAGAAAGACATCAATTTCACTGACGGCATCGGCACATTTTTGCAGGGCTCTTGTTGATTGTTGTAGTTTCTTGAGCAAATCATTAAATAATTCTTTTTCAAGTTGTTGTCTTTTTTCTTCAGCACTTAAAATAAGGGTCTCTTGTTCTTTAAGTGCTTCATTGATAAACCGCTCTCCATTTTTTGTTGTTTGTTTCCGGATATATCCAAATTCATCTTTGACTTGATTTAAGTTCCCATTACTAATTTCAATAAAATAACCGAAAACGCGATTGTAACCAACTTTTAAGTTTTTAATACCGGTTTTAGTCTTTTCTTTCTCCTCGAAACTACTAATCCACTTTTTCCCGCCATGCGATAAATCAATTAATTCATCAAGCCGTTCATAATAACCATATTTAAAGATTTCGCCACCACTAATTTGAAGCGGGGCATTTTCACTAATTGCGGCGTCAATCAGCGTCACCAAATGATCATTATTTGCGAGTTGATCATATAGCGCACTCATTTCGGGTTCGCGTATTTTCCCTAATAGACGACGCGCTTTTTCAAGCGCCATAAGTGATGTTTTAAGACGCAGTAAATCGCGTGGATTGGCGCTTCCAAAAGCGATACGTGCGACAATTCTTTCTAAATCATAAATGCCAGCAAAATGTTCTTTTATTTCTGCCCGCGTGAGATAGTTAACAATAAAACTATTCACGATATTTTGTCGCCGCAGAATTTCTTCATAATCCCGTGATGGACGGGTAATAAAATCTTTTAGTTTTCGTCTCCCCATCGCGGTTGTCGTTTCATCAAGAAGCCAAAATAATGAACCATACTTTGTCTCGTTCCGAACTGTCCGGGTTAATTCTAAATTGAGTCGCGAAAAGGCATCAATTTGCAAAAAAGAATGCGTTTTTGAAACTTTAATCGGTTTAAAATATGATAATTGGCGTTTTTTTGCTTTGGTTAAATAACTAAGAAGACGAGCGGCAATTTGTCGTTCACCTTCATCGTGAACTTCTGTAAATAAATCTTCGTATTGGTTAACATCAAGTAATTGATTTTCAAAAGAAATCACAATGTTTAAATTGGTCTTAATGGCACCTAATAGTTTGTTACTAAATACGGAATCAACAACGATTTCTTTCGCCGATAGTCCACCTAAATAATTAATTAAGGTTGCTTCTTCTCTAGGTAACGAAGTGACATAAATATCTCCAGTCGAGACATCACCGTAACACACAGTGAATTTATCAATAAAGGCGTCAACGGCCACAATAAAATTATGTTCACTATCTTCAAAATCAACAATTGAACCAGGGGTCACAATCTGGATTATTTCTCGCTTCACAATGCCTTTTGCCGTACTTGGGTCTTCGACTTGCTCAACAATCCCAACCTTGTGTCCGGCATCAATTAATTTCGCAAGATAGGGTGAATAGGCATGGTGTGGAATGCCACACATAGGGATTTTGCGATTGTTCCCGGCTGATTTTTTCGTTAATACGAGCTGTAGTTCTTTGGCAACGATTTCGGCATCTTCAAAAAAGAACTCATAAAAGTCACCCAATCGGTACATGATTAAAACACCGGGATTCTCCCGTTTGATCTGTAAGTATTGTTCAATCATCGGCGTATAAACGACTTTTTTCTCTTTGTCCATATCGCTATTTTACCATATATGGTAAGGGCGTCACTGAATTATTGTTTTAATGGTTAGTAGTAAATCATTGACATCATTTAAAAGACTATTGTAATTTATAACATAAGGATGTTCATCATATTTTTGCTTTAAGAGGGTGTAAGCGTTTAAAGCATTTTCATGACGCGTTTTGTCCATGGCATGCCGGGTAATTTCTTGTTGGAGATCTTTTAATTTCGTTTCAGTAGCAAGGATAAATGCATCATTTGTTACAAGTTCGCGGGCTTTTTTAAAAGCAATCACGACCGGTTCGTTCTCAAGCGCAATTAAAAGATTTTCGAGGGCCTGATCAACGCGTTTCATCAAGAAGTTCTCCACCTAAGGCAAAGGTTTTCGTCGCACTGATTTTCACTTTAACAATTTGACCAATTAAGTTGCGTGGCCCTTTAAAGTGAACGATTTTATCCGATTCGGTATATCCGCTTAAAATCGAACGATCTTTCTTACTTGCCCCATCGACTAAAACGAAGACTTCTTTACCTAAATAAGTTTTGGCGTCTTCTTCTGTTTGAGCATCGACTAATAATTTTAAGCGATTAAATCGGTTACTTTTTTCTTCTTTCGTCACATTATCAATCATTTTTGCAGCTGGAGTACCTGTTCTTGGTGAGTATATGAACGTAAAGGCACTTGCATATTTAATTTGATCGACGATTTTAAGGGTCTCTTCAAACTGTGCTTCCGTTTCATTTGGGAAGCCAACAATGATGTCTGTTGTGAGGGCAATATCAGGCATTTTTGACCGAAGTTTCCTCACTAATTCGCAATAATCTGCCACTTTATAACGGCGCCCCATCAGTCTTAAAATCTCATCACTCCCGCTTTGGAGCGGTAAATGGATTTTTTTCATGATATTTGGATACTTCGCAATCACATCAATCATCGTATCGTCAAAGTTCCATGGGTGTGACGTAATAAAACGAAGACGCGGAATTCCTAACTTTGCGACCTCTTCTAAAATATGGCTAAATGTGGTTCCGTCTTTTAAGTCCAAACCGTAGGCGTTAACATTTTGGCCGACCAGAGTAATTTCTTGGTAACCTGAAGCAATTAATATTTTGCACTCATTTAAGATGTCA
Organism: uncultured Staphylococcaceae bacterium; assembly: GCA_964410505.1. GTDB lineage: Bacteria > Bacillota_I > Bacilli_A > RFN20 > CAG-826 > UBA1361. Next base: position 39,396 of record CAYPGR010000004.1, on the reverse strand, counting down.
CTTGGTTTACGTGATCGCTCTTTACCGCGAGTATAAGGCACAATGCAATACGTGCAAAATTTATCACAGCCAAATGTGATATTAACAAAAGCTTTATGTTTTGCAATTCGTGTCACGGGGACATCTTCATAGATTGTAATATCCTCACTTGAGATATCAAAAACTTTTTTCTTGTGTTCAAGATTCATTTCAAGGAGACCTAACAACTTATGAATTGCATTAGTACCCATAAAAATATCAACTTGGGGATATGATTTTTGTAATTTCTCAAGGGCCGATTCTTGCTGAACCATACACCCTGATACGATAATAATTAAATCATTATTGGCCGCTTTTAAAGCTTTCAAATTGCCGACTTGACCAAATAATTTTTGTTCAGCATTTTCACGAATAGCACAGGTATTTAAAATAATCACACTCGCCAGGGCGATGTCTTCGGTCCGCACCATGCCTGCTGCTGAAAGGAGTCCCGCCATGGATTCTTCATCGCGGACGTTTGCTTGACAGCCAAAGGTTCGAATAAGAAACGCCTTGCCATGGAGGGTTTCTTTGACGTGACGGGGAATATCTAACGTAAAACATTCGTAATCAATCCGTTGCGGCCGCCGATTACGTGCTTGATTCATTGAAGGTAAATTTTGGATAATTTTGTTCATATTATTTGTTCCAGATTTGATAGATTGGGGTAATTGTTAAGGCCTGATATGTTGTTTCATCAAACGTCATCATCACTGCACTAAATTGGCAGGCATCATCACTATTATCGTAATTGAAGGGTTTCTTTTTATCAAACCATACTTTTTGAATAACCGAGGTTCGCTCGGCCCCAATAATCCCGTTATAAGCTCCCGTCATGCCCACATCACTAATATAGGCCGTCCCACCGGGTAAAACCCGAGCGTCTACCGTTTGCACATGGGTATGGGTTCCAAGTAAAGCACTTATGCGCCCCGCAAACTCCCATGCAATGGTCATCTTTTCAGCGGTCGCTTCCGCATGATAGTCGACAATATGAATCGATTTTACATGTTCATTTTCAATCATCTTCAAGGCTACATACGGGCTGGTTATGATTTCTTTCATAAACGCTTGACCAAGGATATTCGTAATCCGCACTTTAACGCCTTTTTTAGTTGTCACTTCGATTGAACCTGACCCTGGATAATTCGCAATTAAGTTAAGGGGTCGCGCAATGTTATTCACTTCAGGTAAAAGCGAGCGAATTTCTTCACGGTCATCAAAATGATTACCAAGGGTAAAGGCATCGATGCCCAGATTCATTAATTCACGATAATGTTTTTTACTAAGACCGCGACCATGCGTCGCATTTTCACCGTTGGCGATAACAAGATCGAAGTCATGTTCTTTGCGGAGTGAAGGCAGAAAATGGGCGAGTGTTTCTCGCCCTGCTTTTCCGACTATATCACCGATAAACAAAATCTTAATCATTATTTTGCGACATCGTTGGCACGGTATTCACGAATCACTGAAACTTTAATTTGGCCAGGGTAGGTCATTTCATTTTCAATTCTTTCACGAATATCACGAACTAACTTATTAACCATTACATCATCAACTTTATCAGGATAAACCATTACCCGGACTTCGCGTCCGCTTTGCATGGCGTAGCTTGTTTGAACGCCATCATATGATTTACAAATTGCTTCAAGTTGTTCAAGACGTTTAATATAATTTTCTAATGTTTCAGTTCTTGCACCAGGACGGGCAGCACTTAATGTGTCCGCAGCGATGACAAGTTGACTGAAAATGAAGCGTGATTCTTTATCACCATGATGACTTTCAATGCCATCAATGACGTAATCTGGTTCATTGTACTTTTTCGCAAGGCGCGCCCCGACTTCAACGTGACTACCTTCTAATTCAAAGTCAGCTGACTTCCCAATATCATGGAAAAGCCCCGCTCGTTTTGCTTTAGTTACATCAAGACCAAGTTCCGCGGCCATAATCCCACATAAATGTGCGACTTCAATACTATGTTTTAGTGCACTTTGTCCGTATGAGGTCCGATATTTTAAACGACCAACAAAAGGAATCATTTCGCGGTGAACGTTTGGAATTCCTAATTCCGCTAAAGCATCTTTACCTGCTTTTAAAATCACTTCATCTAATTCTTCTTTTGCTTTGGCAACGACTTCTTCAATCCGACTTGGTTGAATACGGCCGTCTTTAACTAAGATCTCAATCGTCCGTCTTGCTGTTTCACGCCGAATTGGATCAAAGCATGAAACCGTAATCACTTCAGGAGTATCGTCAATTAAAATATCGACCCCAAGTAATTGTTCTAACGAGCGAATATTACGGCCTTCACGACCGATGATACGACCCTTCATTTCATCACTTGGTAAGCTAACGGCACTTACCGTTCTTTCAGTGGTCACTTCTTGACTATACCGTGCAATGGTATTTGCAAGGATATCACGGGCCCTATCGTTCACTTGAATATCGGCTTCATCTTCACGTTGTTTAATGTAAAGGGCGATTTCTTTTTCAAGCTTGGCGTCGACGCGACTGAAGAGTTCTGTGCGTGCTTCACTTACCGTCATTTGGGCAACTTTTTCTAGTTCGGAAATAATTGAATCAATCCGTACTTGAAGTTGCTTTTTAAGTTCATCTGCTTCTTTGATTTTGCCATTGAGATTTTCATGACGAGCATCTAAAGATTGCTCTTTGCTTAAGAGTAATTGATCGCGACGTTCAATGCCCTTTTCGCGATCGGTCAGGAGTCTTTCTAACTCACTAATTTGGGCACGTCGTTCTTTGCCAGCTCTTTCGAGTTCTTGTTTTCCTTCATAAACGAATTGCTTTGCATCTAATTCCGCACTCTTAACAATGTGTTCGGCCTTAATTTCTGCTTCTTTAATTGTTTTTTGTGCTTTTGCAAATGCTTGTTTTGCTTTAAAGGCTGGGATAAGGAAGAATAATCCAATCCCAATTCCAAGTCCGACAAGAAGAAATAGCAAATAATATAACCATTCCATATTTTTTCCTTCTTTCGTTGTTGTTATTTTTGTTTGAAACCAAACTTAAAATAGTTATTTTCTAAACAATTATTGCTACATCATTAATGCTAAATTTTTAATTTTTTAATAATTTTTAATCAAGTGAATTAATAACCTAACAACTTGTTTAGGTGAACGCACTTTGTGCGCATTTAGATTATAACAAGATTGCAAATATTATAAAAGTGATTGCATTTAAAAAACCTCGGAACTATTCCGAGGTTAATTTTTTCATCTAAGTTAGGCCAATTAAGCGGCGCGAACCGCGGCTTCTAACTTGATTAGTAGTTCTTCGCGTTCAAGAATATAGTTTTGGGCAGCTTCTTTTCCTTGACCGATTTTTTGACCATCGTATTCATACCAAGAACCTGATTTTTTAATGAATCCCTTTTCAACTGAGAGTTCAATAATCTCCCCAATCTTCGAAATCCCTTTACCGTAAATGATATCAATTTCACACGCGGCAAATGGGGGTGCAACTTTATTTTTTACAATCCGAATCTTTGCTTGATTACCCACGAGTTTTGGCCCTTGTTTAATGGCTTCACCCCGACGAATATCAATGCGGATCGATGAATAGAATTTAAGGGCGCGGCCACCAGAAGTGACTTCCGGATTACCATAGATGACACCCACTTTTTCCCGGAGTTGATTGATAAAGATAACTGTACATTCTGCTTTGTTTAAAACACCCGCTAATTTACGCATAGCTTTCGACATCAACCGTGCTTGTGCGCCAACTTGATTATCACCCATCTCGCCAGTTAGTTCGGCTTCAGGCACTAAAGCGGCGACACTATCAACAATGATTAAGTCGATCACGCCACTTTCCGCTAACCGAACAACAATCTCAAGTGCTTGTTCTCCGGAATCCGGTTGGGCCAAAATAAGTTCATCAATATTAATGCCTAAATTTTTTGCATAAATAGGATCGATGGCGTGTTCAGCGTCAACGAATGCCGCTTGGCCACCTTTCTTTTGACATTCGGCAATGGCATGTAATGCGAGGGTTGTTTTACCACTACTTTCAGGTCCGAAAATTTCAATAATTCGGCCTTTGGGGTAGCCGCCAACGCCAAGCGCTTGGTCAATTAATAATGATCCCGTCGGGATAACATCAACATTAACAACGGGGCGATCGCCAAGTTTCATAATCGCGCCTTTCCCAAAAGATTTTTCGATTTCTTTTAGGGTCTCGGCTAATATATTCTTATCTTCATTCTTTGCCATATTTATATCTCCTTATTTATAAATACATCTATTTGTAATTTTCTAATACACGATCAAGAATCTCAAAACCACGTTCAACGGCTTCGGTCCGCACTTTTTGACGATCACCTTTAATCTTAAAATGAACAAGGATTTCATCCTCTCGATAGGCAAGGGCGATAAACACTTCACCAACATCATGTTCATCCACACTCGTCGGACCCGCATTGCCTGTAAACGCAATACAAAAATCAACATCGAGTAATTTTTGGCCGTTACGCGCCATTTCAAGGGCGACAACGCTCGAGACTGCGCCATATTTTTTTAAATCAGTTTCCGATATTTTTAGGACCCGATGTTTAACATCATCTTGGTAAGCAACGACACTTCCTTTAAAAATCGAAGAAACCCCGGGATAATTAACAACAGTTGATGCAAAAAGGCCACCGGTAAATGATTCAACACTGCCGAGTTTTAAACCGAGATCCATCATCTTTTCTAGAATTAAATGATTCTTCATTTTGATTCCTTTAATACACTCATGTTTTGAAAAATGTAAATAAAGCCAGAAAGTAGAGACACCACCGTGGCAAGTCCCATCATGATAAAACTAACATATGGGAAAGCCGTGCCATAAAGAAGTGAGAACGGAAAATCATTAAATAAATACATCGTAATCGCCACCATTTGTAAAACGGTTTTAAGTTTCCCAAAAATATTTGCGGCCAAAACTTTGTTTTGGTTCGCCGCCACGAGCCGAAAACCATCAACCACAATATCACGACCAATCATCAAGATGACAAATAGCGGCAATACCCCGATTTGCCCAGTCATTTGCGGACTAATTAGAATAATCAAAAGTGAATTAACTAACAATTTATCAGCGATGGGGTCCATGAATTTACCATAATTTGTAATCAGGTTAAATTTCCGGGCAAGGTAGCCATCAAAATAGTCCGTAATAGAGGCAACTAAAAATACAATCGCACCGATAAAGTATAAAAGGCTCACATTACCGAAAACAATCGGCATGGTCATCCCAAGTGCTTCATAAGGGATAAGTAAAAAAATAATGAGGAGGACAACAAGTCCCATTCTAATCGTTGTTAGTTTATTTGGTAGATTCATAAATCTCCTTTAGTGAGTATTCGATCCTATAAGCCATGTTCTGTCGAAGGATAATTATTTATCTATGCGTGAACATACAGCGCAGAATTCATTTCTTCCTTGCTATTTCCCTTACCAAATTTAGGTTTCTCGCTTGCGGGGTTTACCAACGTTCCACTTAAGAGTTTCCCCTTAACTTCGTCACTGTGGCACCTTAGGAAGGCCGACCATATCCAAGGACTTAGGTCATTCTTCGCCGTTATAGACTCCTCTATACCTAGCGTTATTTTTTCCGCTAGCGCAATCACTACTTGCATCTCAGCAAGTGCGAGCATGGACTTTCCTCTAATACCGAAGTACCAGCAATCATCCAGATCGAATGTATTGATTATTTAACTTTCCCAGGGTCAACCCCGAGCGCCCATAATTGTCGCTCATATTTGTCAATTTTCCGTAAGTTTTCCATCGTTGTCCCACCTTTAGCGACCAGGCGTTCTAATTCGGCAACTTTGCGGGTTAATTGTAAATTAAGCGCTTCAAGATCCACATTCCGGGCTGTCAGTTTATCGGCTTTAGTGAGAAGGTGATTGAGTTCCGTTTCCTTCGCCATTAAAACGAGGTATTCTTCGCGCACTAAATCAAGATATTCATCCACTTCTAAAGCATCATAACCGCCACTTTTTGCTTTGAACTTTTTCTTAAGAATTTTTTCAGCATCCAGTCGTATTTTTTCCGCCATGTGTAACCTCGCATACATATTATATATGTAAAAGGGGGTAAAGGCAATAAAGCAAAGCATGATAAATATGGTTATGGTATAATTTAGAATATGAAAAAATTGCTGAAACAAGTCCGAGGCCGTAAACAAATTGTTTTTCTTGATTTAGAGGGGACCCAGTTTAGCCATGAGACCATTGCCATTGGCGCTGTTAAAGCCACGCTTAATCCGGACGGAACCGTCAAAAAGTTCTATCCTGGTTTCAAAAAATATGTGTTGGCAAAGCATAATGTTGGCCGTCTCGTTGAAGAATTAACCGGCATCACGAGTGATCTCCTGGCGAAAGAAGGAATCGGTTTTGAAGAAGCTTTGCCGTTACTTAAAAAGTATGTTGGCACGAATTTTTCAAAAAGTCGTTTCGTCACTTTCGGGAGCCATGATGTTCGGATTTTAAAACAATCACTTCTTTATACGCCTGAAGCTAATCATGGGATTGTCACAACCATTATCAAGAACCATCTTGATCTAAGTACCCTCGTGAGTGAATACATCAAAGACGACAAAAATAATACGTTATCTCTCACAAATCTCTGCAAGCTATTTGAAATACCGACGATTGAACCAGCCCACGATCCTTTAAATGATGCCCTACTTCTTGGTTATCTCTTTAACGAACTATTTAAAAAACCCGAGATCATCAAAGAACGCTATGCGGCCGTACTTCTCAATATCAATAATGTGCCTCGCCCCATTAAAAAGGCCCTCCAAAAGATTAAAGAAGGGGGCACGGTTACAGCAGAAGATATTTATAAGTATCTTGAGGAAGAAATCGTCTAATGGTCAATTATCCTTCTAAACCATATACCGCGAAGTCAGTTGCGACCTCACGGAAAAAAAGTATGCCGACTTCACCCGGAAACCGCGGGATGCAACTAGAAAAGATCATTAACGCTGCGAATGATTATTATTTAATGCATGATATTGCCCTCATTACAAAACGACCGACCCCGATCAACGTTGTAAAAATTGATTACTCGAAGGGGGCCAAAATAACGAATGCCTATTTTGAAAAACAATCGACGACCGATTACAATGGCCTTTATCGCAATCGATATCTCGACTTCGAGGCAAAGAGTACCCAACTTAAGACAAGTTTCCCGCTTAATAATATTTCCGACCATCAAATTAAGCATTTAGAAAACGTCATCAAACATGGTGGCATTGCCTTTTTCATTATTGAATTTGCTTTAAAAAACGAAGTCTATGTTTTACCGGCCTCCTTTGTGATTGCTGCCTCTAATAATGGAGAACGAAAATCGATTCCGTATTCTTTAATTAAAGAAAAAGGGATCCATGTCCCTTATAACATCAACCCAATCTTAAACTACTTACCTGCCGTGATAACACTCTTTTCGTTATAAATTTTTCTTTTTCTCAAGACAAAGATCAATGAGCGGGCATTCTTTGCAACGCGGTTTTTTGGCTTTGCAAAAATAGCGACCAAAGTGAATCATTTGATGGTGCGTTTTAATCCATCGTTTCTGAGGGATAAGTGTTTGAAGTTTGCTTTCAATGACATTTACCTGATCATCAAGTGTAGCAAACCCTAATCGTTTAGAAACCCGAGCAACATGGGTATCAACGGCAATTTCGGGAATTTTAAATAGTTCCCCGCGCACCACATTCGCGGTTTTAATACCAACCCCAGGAAGGGCCATTAAGGATTCCTTATCTTGAGGAACGCGTCCTTGATAGTCTTTATCGAGCATATTGACAAGTTGATAAATGTGTTTGGCCTTATTCCGATAAAGGCCAAGAGTTTTAAAATACACGGCATAATCGGTTTCTTTTAGTGTTTTGAGTGCGTCAAAAGTCGGATAATCACCAAATAACTTCGTCGTGACTTGATTGACGGACTTATCGGTAGATTGGGCACTTAAAACGACCGCAATGAGCAATTCATAATCTTTTTGGTAGGTTAATTCACCCTGAACATCCGGGTAAGCCTCGTCAAAGAAGGCGAGGATCTTATCTCTATTCTTATTCGTCATCTTTAATCTTTTTATTTACTTCATCTAACGTTTGTTTGATGTCTTTACGATAACTTGGATCCTGGGCGCTTTTACCTTCAACAGCATAATCAACAGCGGTCGCAAGTTTAAGAAGTGCCTTATCAATGGCCCGAATATTAAAACGTTTCTTTTTTAGACTTTCTTCATAAGCTTCTTTAATCATTGCAACTGAATAACCATAGGAAAACCATTGATTAATGGTTTGCAGTTCAACGGGGGATAAAGAGCGACCAAATCCATTTTGGATGAGGGCATAGATTTCTTCGGTTTGATTTGAAAAATCAACGGTCGCATTCTCTTTTTCTTGCTCATAATCAAGCGCAAAAAGGGTTTGCAATTTTTTTCGTAATGGGTTTAAAGAAGTCACCATTTTCCCGTGTCGATTACTAAATTCAATAAAGCCTTTACTGACAAGTTTGACCATCGTCTCATCAATTAGACGAATGTCAATATTTGATTGTAAATTGATGAGATCGGGGGTGACAAAATCAGTGTCTTTTTGTTGCAAATGCTCAATGAACAAAAGCACGACGAGTTCAGTTTCACTCATCCGAAGCTCTTTATAGTATTCAAAGAGCATAAAACGAAAATCTAATGCCTTATTAAACATCGCGGTCTTTCACTGCCTTCGCTAAGTTCCGTGGGCGATCAACATCCCGATTTAAAGAGACGGCGGTATAGTAGGCTAAATATTGGGCAAATACCGCAAAGACAATCGGACTGTGATAACCGCGAACTGGTTTTTCGATGGAGAAACGATCAGTAGGTAAATTAAATGGCGCTGCCGAACAAATAATGATTTTATCGGTCCGTTTCTTTAATTCTTCAATGACTTCACGCATCGCAATCACCGTTGCTTCATCACTTACAAATACCACAACCGGCGTTTCTTTTTCAATGAGCGCAATCGGACCGTGTAAGATTTCTCCGCCCGCATATGCTTCCGAGTGAATGTATGAAGTTTCTTTAAGTTTTAATTGGGCTTCAATTGCGAGATCATAATCAAATCCACGACCAAGGAAAAAGACATCTTTAGAACCTGCAATGTCCTTAGCAATCCTTTTAATTTCATCTCTTTGACTAATAATGGCTTCAATCGCCGTAATTACTAATTCAAGCGCCGCAATAGTTGTTATTTTATTCACAAGCCGCGCATAAAGAAGTGATAGCAAAGTAATTTGGGCGATATATGCTTTCGTGCTCGCGACACTAATTTCGGTACCGGCATGGAGCAACAAGCGGTAATCTGCCTGCCGATATAAAGTCGATACTTCAGTGTTTGTAATCGCCAGGACATCCCCACCATAAGTTTCAATTACTTTTAGGCATTTTAAGATATCGGAGGTTTCACCCGATTGTGAAATTAAGACATAAAGCGGATTGGTCCCAGTTTGATAGGGGTAATAAATCCATTCACTGGCAATAAAAACATCAACTTTTTTATTGAAGTTACGCAAGTAACGTTGTCCGACCAAAGCGGAATTGTAGCTTGTACCCGCGGCAATAAAGACAATGTTATCGGCATGATTAATCCGTTCAATGAGCCGGTCATCAAACCGATATTTACTGCCGTCAAAATATTGATTAATTAAGCGGCGAATGACCCGTGGGGCTTCTTCAATTTCTTTCAACATATAGTGTGGGTAATCACCGAGTTCAAGTGATTCTTCAGAAGCCGATGTTTCGGAGAAAGTAAACGCTTGCGGTTTCAAGGTGTTATCAAAAACAAAGAGTTCATCTTTCGTAATATAACCGATTTCACCGTCCTGCGGATAGTAATAACTATGCGCATCCCCTGCAATAGCGGGGAAATCAGTCGTTATCGCCATTGCTTGATCATTTTTACCGATAATAAGCGGACTCGCGTTTTTCGCAAAGAAAAGACGTTCATGATCGTCTTTAAAAACTGCCACAATCGCGTAACTCCCAGATAATAAGTTAACGGCTTTTCCGAGGGCCTCTAAATTCGTAATACCCTGGCCACTTGAGTCTTCAATGAGGTTCGCAACTACTTCGACTGCCGAGTTACTCGTGAAGACATAACCTTTTTTGACCAATTTACGTTTGATATTTAAGATATTATCGACTAATCCATGGACGACAAGCGAGAGCTGTTTATTTTGGGAGTGAATCGGATAAACATTATTCAAAGTTTGTTTCGTGTAGGTGGACCACCGGGTATGCCCTATTCCAATACAACCATCATCTTCCTCTGGAATAAGCGGGAGGAGATCTTTAAGTTGACCAACCGTTTTATAGATTTCACATTTTTTGGGGCCACATAATAAGACCCCTGTCGAATCATCATCTTTGAATTGTAAAACCTTTAAAGCTTTTAATATATGATTTTTAATACTATTTTCACTGACACGACCAATAAATCCACTCATAAAAGTACCTCTTGTTATATATTTTACTACAAATGAAAGACTTCACTCCCTCGACTATAGAGAAAGCTTATAGTAACGACACAAAGCATCATAATTAGCGAGGTGCTCAGGGTGCACTTTTCTTCGTTCACCCGCAATTTTATCTGGATTTAAATTTGTAGATAATTCGGCATTTTCAGTCATTGCATTATTGAGTATTAAATCGAATTTGAAGCCGAATCTAACAATAAAACGAAGAGCCCGATACATCCGTAACGGATCCTCTTTAAAACGAACTTGGGGATCACCAATCATTCGTAAAATGCGTTTTTTTAAATCATCAAGCCCTTGACAAAAATCAAGTACCCGATAATTTTCATCAATATAAAGGGCATTAACGGTGAAATCACGTCGTACATAATCTTTCTCGGGTTCACGTACAAATGTAATCGCACTTGGGTGCCGTAAATCACGATATTCACCTTCTTGACGAAGTGTGGTCACTTCCACCTTTTGTCCGTGGATTTTGAAAGTTATCGTTCCAAACATGCTAAATCGATAATTAGCCTTCGGTAAAAAGGCCCGCATATCATCGGGTGTCGCGTCCGTGGCAAAATCGTAATCATCAATTTCTTCGCCCAAAAGAAAATCACGGCTTGTTCCTCCAACCATGTAGAGTTTAAAGCCGTGCTTATTAAAAACGGTTGCTATTTCTTCAAAAAGCTTTGAATGAGGGTTCGACATATGAAAGCCAAGTGCAATACTTAATTAGCCTTGGACTTTTTCTTTGAGTAATTTTGATGGTTTGAAAACAATCGTACGGCCCGCTGGAATGACAATTTCATCTCCAGTTTGTGGACTTACACCGCGACGTTCTTTACGTTTTCTAATTTCAAAGGTGCCGAATCCAGTTAATTTAACTTCTTCGCCTTTTTCTAGGGTCGCGACGACAGTTTCACAAAATAAACCAATGATTTCTTCCACCGATCGCTTTGTCAATAAAAGTTCGTCGGCAATAACGCTAATCAATTCTGCTTTATTCATAATTCTCAACTCCTTTAATAATTACAAATTATCATATCTTCGGATAATTCGCAAGAACTAATTAATTTTCCTCGCTTCGAAGTGGTCTTAACATTAACATTTTAACAATTTCGCTTGGTAAAGCGTTTTCATAGAGAACTTTATAGATACCATTCACAATCGGAAGTTCAAGCCCATTCTTTAATGAAAGTTGGTGGATAATTTTGGCGGTACGAATACCTTCAACGGTCTTCTTGTTCGTTTCCAAAAAGATTTTAGCGTTATTAGCCTTGCCAATTTCAAAGCCCGCTTGAAAGTTCCGAGAATGGACGGAGTTACACGTGACAATTAAATCACCTAAGCCAGTGAGCCCCAAGTAAGTTTCAAGTTTAGCGCCATAATGGAGACCAAAGCGGACCATTTCTGCGAGGCCTCGTGTAATAAGTGCGGCCCGTGCATTATCTCCATACCCGAGACCCGCAAGGACACCACTAGCGATGGCAATCGCATTTTTATAGGCCACCCCAAGTTCAGCACCAATTTCATCAGTTTGGGTATAAACCCGGAAATATTCATTAGAAAATAGTTCTTGGACAAGTACTGCATTATCAAATTCCTGGCTCGTTGCGGTCACCACGGTAAGGAGCCGAATGACCACTTCCTCGGCATGACTTGGACCGATCAGGGACACCACACCACGTAAAAACGATGGCTGGATTTCTTCCCGAATGAGATCGCTTAAACGTTCTTCTTTTTCGATATCAAATCCTTTAGCGGTATTAATAAAGAGAACTTTTTTATTAAGCTTTTGGCTAATTTGATCAAGTAGCCCGCGCATCACAAAAGAAGGCACACTTAAGAGGTAAATATTGCTATGGGCCATCGCATGGTCAAGATCGGTGGTCGCTTGAACACTTTGGTGGAGGACAACTTCATCACCAAAAAAGAAAGTATTGCGGTGATTGAGATTGATATCATCTACTTGCGACTGTTCAATCCCGTAAAGTAAAGGGGTATGGCCATTATCGCTTAACACTTGGGCTAAGGCGGTTCCCCAAGTTCCCGTCCCGAAAATCGTAACATTCATATTATTTACGCTCCCTGAAGATAAATTTTAGTGGCGTTCCTTCAAAGGAAAACGCTTCTCTAATTTGATTTTCTAAATATCGTTGATATGAAAAGTGAACATATTGTGGACTATTAACAAAAAAGACAAAGGTAGGCGGTTTAATACTCACTTGGTTAGCGTAGTAAATTTTTACGCGGCCCCCATTAAAAACAGGGGGATCGTTATAAAGTTGGGCGCGATGAATCACTTCATTGAGTAAGTTTGTTTCAACGCGGCGCCGATAGGCATCACTCACAAAATCAATTTGCGTAAAAATTTGGTCGATGCGTAACTTTGTTAAAGCGGATACATAGACAACCGGCGCATAATCGAGAAACTTGAACTCCTTGCGAATCTTATCGGTGAATTCATTCATCGTTTTATCATTTTTCTCAATTGCATCCCATTTATTAACGACAATGATAATCGCTTTACTCTCTTCAATGGCGTAGCCAACCACATGCTTGTCTTGCTCTCTAATCCCAGCAACCGCATCAATAACGAATAATATAATATCCGCCTTTGAAATCGCACTAAATGCGCGCAAAGCAGCATATTTATCAACACTTTCATAAATCTTCCCACGCTTTTTTAGGCCTGCCGTGTCAATCACGACATAGTCTTTGCCGTTACGTGTAAATGGTGTGTCAATCGAATCACGGGTCGTGCCCTCAATATTCGTCACAATTACGCGTTCGCGATTTAAGATCGCGTTGACTAAACTTGACTTGCCAACATTAGGCTGCCCAATTATCGCAAAAGATGTCACATCTTCGTGATAATCATCGGTTTGTTCTGGTAGAACTCTAATGACTTCATCGAGTAAATCACCAATCCCAATCCCATGCGCCCCACTTATGGCAATTGGTTCACCAAGGCCAAGGGCATAGAAATCTTGAATTAAGTAATGGTGTTCAGCTCCATCAATTTTATTGACGGCAACAACGACTGGCTTATTTGCGCGATATAAAAGATTTGCAATTTCCCGATCATCGGACGTAACTCCTAATGGGCCATCGCCAATATAAATAATGACATCCGCTTCTTCAATTGCAATTTCAACTTGGGCACGTATTTGTTGTTGGAAAGCACTTTTTACAAGTTCTATTCCTCCAGTGTCAATTAAGTTAAATTTACGGGTTAACCATTCGCCAACGGCATAAATTCGGTCGCGTGTCACCCCGCGTTCATCATGGATGATCGACCGACGTTCCCCGATAATCCGATTAAATATGGTGGATTTACCCACGTTTGGTGTGCCAACAATGGCAACGACAGGTAATGACATTATCTGACTCCAATCTTGTTATTTACAATTTTGATGATGACATCAACAACCTCATCAATCGATAGATAATCGGTATCTAAAATAATGGCATCTTCTGCTTGACGAAGAGGGGCCATCGCCCGCGTCGAATCAATATGATCCCGCATAGCAAGTTCTTTTTCGATTTCTTCAAGGCTCGTTTTAATTCCTTTTTGTTCATTTTCCAAAAAGCGACGCTTCGCCCGGATAGCGACTGAAGCGGTTTGAAATATTTTGACATCCGCATGCGGTAAAACGAAGGTGCCGATATCACGGCCATCCATCACCACACTGACCTCTTTCGCAAGTTCTCGTTGTTGTTCAGTTAAGAAAATGCGGACCTTTGGATAAGAAGCAATGTAACTAACATTACCTGATACCCGTGGTTCGCGAATGGCTTTAGAAACATCCATCCCATTAACAAAAACTTTGCCATCACTTGAAAGGCGAATGTGCACTTCTGAGATGACTGAATTTGCGAGATTTTCATCTTTAGGATCGAGTCCTTTTTCTAAAACATACCACGTAAAGGCCCGATACATCGCTCCCGTATCGATATAAACAAAATTAAAATGAGCGGCTACTTTTTTGGCAATAGTCGATTTTCCTGCTGCGGCAGGACCATCGATGGCAATGGCTATATTTTTCATAATTGATACCTCCAAATCATGAATATTACACCGGCGATAATTAAAAGAAGCACCACGATTGCAAGACCAAAGAGTAACCCGTTTGGTTCTCTTTTTGATTCTTCTTCAACACCACTCTTCTTTTCATATTCGTTAAGTAAAGCTTCCGCACGCATAACCGAAGGCTTTTTTTCTTCTTCCACAAGGACCGGTTTTTGCACGACTTTAGGCTTTTTTTCTGGCTTTTGGGAACGGGCAAAACTCGTTTTTATCGTTTGCCGATAATCACGCCAATAATCAACTCGGGTTTGCATTTGTTCTTTCCGTGCCATACTCTATTTATAATAATATAAATAAGCACAAATTACTCGGGTAACCCTTTAGAATTATTCTCTTTCTAATATGAATTGAATTGCCCCGTTCAAATGGTTATAATTACTTATATTAGGAGGTTTAACATGCCACGTAAAGTTACACTTGATAAAGATTTATGCATTAGCTGCGGTGTTTGCAATTCCATTTGCCCACAAGTATTTGATTGGGATGATGACGGAAAAATGAAGACGCTTACAGATACTGTTCCTGCCGATCTAGTCGATGCCGCCCTTGAAGCGGAAGCATCATGCCCAACCGGCGCGATCAAAGTTGAATAAACTTATCAACCATTTGAAAAAGAAAACGCTAGCAAGTCGCTAGCGTTTTTCTTTTAATAGAAACCTCTAATAAATTTAGAAATCCGCTTATATACGAGAAGCGTCAACGTCGCAATAATTAAGTTTTTAATCATGTTAAAGGGGATTACATAAACAATAAATTGTTTGGCATTAAATGGGAGGTGGCCACCAAATAGCACATTATACATATCATAAATCACAAAGTAGTTTGCGGCCGCACTCACGATCACTTGAACGAAAAAGGCGATACTTAATCCTAATAAAACCCCCTTAAAGGTCCGCCGATATTTATAGATAATCGTTGCTGTTAAGACGAAACTCGATGAATAAATAATATCGGCTACTTCACCAATCATGGCAGTCGAAGTTAAAGGTAATTTAACAAGAAAGCGAATAACTAACACCATGAATCCACTTAGTGGTCCATACGCAAAGCCGGCAATCATTGCTGGCACTTCACTAAAATTGATTTCTAAAAAATCAAATGGAGGTGGGAAAATTGGAAAAATAAAGGGCGGTACTTTGGCAATATATAGTAAAACGGAAATCGCCGCAAAGATAGCTGTCCCAACAATAATGGTAGTTTGTCTTCTCTTAGATTGGCGCCGTGAAATCGGTTCTTTTTCCTTGGATTCAATTGGTGATTGTTCTAATACATTTTTGTTCATAAAAAGGCCCCCTTTTCAGAGCGCCTATAAAGAAAGGTCTTCTCCCATCCAGACTATAACTGTCGCCACTAGAATCTCACTAGTTCAGCTTGCGCTCGCGGGGTATACCGCCGGTGGGGACTTACACCCCGCCCTGAAGTAATTCCATTATAATCGTAATCGGTATTTTTTTCAACATATATAATTATTTGAGTTTTTTTTGGATAAATTGATTTGCCATCATTTCGTCCTTGAAGATAATCGTCACTTTGTTTTTATGTTTGATATAGAAGTATTCTTGATCTGTCACACCCAATTCATTGGGCGCTTTAAGGAGGGTTTCTATCTCGCGAACCGAAAGTTTATTTTCAGTAATGAGTCTTAAATAACTAAGGGCATTTTCTTCCGAGACTGTAATTAATGCCCGCGCATGACCAAATGAGAGTTCTTCATAATTGAGGGCCTTTAAAAGCGGTTGACTTAGTTTTAAAAGACGCAGTATATTAGTCACTTGCGACCGACTCGTCATCGCTAACTTAGCTAGGCTTTGGTGTGAATAACCATATTGTTTGTGTAGGTGATCAAAGATGTAGGCTAATTCCAGGACACCACTTCCTTGGGCATCTCTTACTTTTGCCAAAAGAATGAGAAGTGTTTCTTCATCATTGTAATTCATGATAATAACCGGAATTTCCGGTAGTTTCGCAAGACGGGCAGCCGCTAATCGTTTTCGGCCAATAATGACTTCATATTTATCGCCTTTAGCTCTTACGACGAGTGGTTCTAATAAAATATTATGTTGGTAGTTTTCAATAAATATTTTAAGTTTAAATGGGGGCAAAGTCACTTTTTTAACAAATTGATTGTCAAGAATTTCTTCTATTTTCAACGCTTGAATAGGTAAATTGCCATGTGCTTTAGCCAGTTCATCCAAAACATTACTTTGAGAATATTTGGAAATAAGGGAACTTAAATGTTCGTTAAGTAATTTATTCTTCGATTCTTTCTTCATTTTCAATAATTTCCTTAGCAACATTTAAATAGGCTAGTGAACCTTTTGAACTTGGTTTGTAAAGAATCGTCGGGAGCATTTTTGCGCTCGCTTCTGCGAGGGCAATATTCCGAGGAATCGGTGTCATAAAGGTCGATTCTTTAAATAAACCTCTGATTTGTTGGCTAATTTCAATCCCTAGCCGGGTCCGTTCATCGTACATTGTGAGTAAAAACCCTTCAATTTTCAGATGATCGTTATGGGACGTTTGGACTTGTTTAATGGTGGCTAAAACTTGCGCGACGGCTTCTAAGGCAAAATACTCACATTGAACAGGAATGATGACACTATTGGCCGCCACCAGCGCATTCGTACTTAAAAGGCCAAGCGATGGTGGGCAATCAATAAAGATATAATCATAACTGCGATCAAGTTCTTTAATTTTTGATTTCAATACCGTAAAAGGGTGTTGCGGAATAGTTGTGATTTCGACATCCGTACGGGCGAGCAATAAATTGGCACCAATGACATCTAAATTTTTAAGGGGGGTTTTATAAATGGTTTTGTTAATATTGATTCCCTTAAAGAAATTATGGTAGATCGTATATTTAACATTTGTTGGATCAAGACCTAGACCGCGACTCGAATTACCTTGCGGGTCCATATCGATGAGCAAAACCTTACGACCAAAGTGCGCAAAAGAGGCACTCAGATTAATAGCAGTCGTTGTTTTTCCAACACCACCTTTTTGGTTAGCAATTGCAATAATTTTGGTCATATTTTACTCCCGTACATTATAACAAAAAAACCCTATAATGGGTTCTTCTTTATTTGACCGTAGGCCCGAGGATATTTCATGTTTGTGATCTCTTTTTTTATAAACCTTGCATTCACCCGCATCGATTCGTCAGTTGGCAGATGATGCATCTTTGTTGTTGATTGTTCTAACTTCAGGACGCTAATGGCATGTTGCGCCTCTTGAAGTTCTTCATGGAAGTTTTTACCCTTCATGACAAGGACACTGCCCCCTTTTTTAACAAGTGGTGTACTTAATTCGAGGATAATCGATAAATTGGCAACCGCTCTTGACGTTGCTAAATCAAAGGTCTCACGCGCCTGTTTTACATAATCTTCCGCCCGTTCATTAACAATTGTTACATTACTTAGTTTTAACTCTTCCACCACAATCGTAAGGAAGTCGCACCGTTTGCGAGTAGGCTCAAGAAGCGTGACGTAAAGCTTTGGAAACGCAATCGCCAAAACAAGCCCCGGAAATCCGGCGCCAGTACCGACATCGATTATTTTTTCATCTTGAAAAGGGTAAGTCTCCATCAAAAGAAGCGAATCAAGAAAATGTTTTTCATCATATTCTTCAGGTGCGATGGCCGTTAAATTATGGATTTTACTCTGTGCTTCGAGAAGTTGCGCATAGCGTTGGAATTGAGGAAAAAGACTTTTGGCTAAATCTTCACCAAAATGTTCATTTAAATAAGTTAAAAGAAGATTAGGCATTTTCTTTATACCGGCGTAAATAAGTCATCAAAATAATAATATCGTTTGGATTAACACCACTAATTCGCTTTGCTTGGCCAATCGTTAATGGCTTGACTTTAGCCAGCTTTTGCCGGGCTTCAATCCGTAATCCATCAAGATGTTCATAAATAAATGATTCAGGAATGGCGACTTCTTCAAGCTTATGAAGTCGTTTTGCTTCCTGTTGTTGTTTGGCAATGTAGCCTTCATATTTGATATCGGTTTCAAGTTGAAAAAGATCGTTTGGATTTAAGATAGAAAAATCAATTTCAGGGAGAAAAGCCATCATGTCGTTGAGGGTAATGTTAGGCCGTTTGATGAGTTCGGCGGCAGTTAGACCGCCATTGTAATTTGGATAACCCGCTTGTTCAAGAAAAGCAATCACATCTTTTTTTGCCCCAACTTGGGTTTTTTCTAAGATTGCCGTTAGCGCATTAATCGCACTTTGACTTTTGGTAAATCGTTCGTAACGGTCATCTTTTACAAGACCAATCCGACGCCCAATTTCCGTTAGGCGGGTGTCGGCATTATCATGTCTTAAAAGCAGACGATATTCTGATCGACTTGAAAGTAGACGATAAGGTTCGTCGGTCCCTTTCGTGACAAGATCATCAATCATGACCCCGATATAGGCTTCGTCCCGTTTAAGCACAAGCGGTTCCTTCCCGCCGACTTTAAGGGCCGCATTAATGCCGGCCATTAAACCAAGACCGGCCGCTTCTTCATATCCACTGGTGCCAATAATTTGACCAGCACAATAAAGATTAGACCATTTTTTAAGTTCTAGGGTTGGTTTTAGTTCAAGCGGGTCAATCGCGTCATATTCAATCGCATAAGCATATTTCAAGATGACTGCATTTTCAAGACCCTTCAGACTACGAACCATTTTTTCTTGAACGGGAATGGGCATTGACGTACTAAATCCTTGAAGATACATGGAATCGGTATAACGTGATTCAGGTTCAATAAATAATTGATGGCGTTCCTTATCACTAAAACGAACAATTTTATCTTCAATACTTGGGCAATAGCGAGCTCCCGTACCATGCACAAATCCACCATACATCGCGCTTTCCATGAGGTGCTCATTAATAATCCGATGCGTTTCTTTTTCGGTATAAATAAGGTGACAAATGACTTGCTCTTCAACGGTATGAAAGCGGTCCGTCATATAAGAAAAATTAAAATGGCCAGCCATCCCATATTCAACTTGCATTTTACTAAAGTCAATCGAATCCCGTTTGATGCGTTGCGGCGTTCCGGTTTTAAGACGAAATAATTTTAAACCCATTTTTGCTAAATAAGGAGAAAGGCCTTTTGAGGGTTTTTCACCTTCCGGCCCTTCTTCTTTGACAGTATGGCCGACAAGAATAGTTGATTCCATATAGGTTCCTGTCGTTAACACCACCGCCTTTGCTCTAATTTCAGTACCATCAGCAAGAAGGATGCCATAAACTTCATTATCGTTGTGAAGTAGAGATGAAACCATCGCTTCATGGACTTCAAGATTAGGGGTGTTTAGGACCACACTTTGAACGTGTTTTGGATACCCAATCTTATCTTCTTGGGCCCGAATGCATTGGACCCCTGGCCCTTTACTTGTATTAAGCATTTTGATTTGAAGCGGATCATGATCAGCAAATAAGCCCATCATACCGCCTAAAGCATCGATTTCTCGCACAACAATCCCTTTTGCACTTCCCCCAATATTTGGATTGCAAGGCATATTGGCGATTTTTTGAATATTCATGGTTAAAAGAAGGGTATCTTTCCCCATATTGGCACCCGCCATTGCGGCTTCAACACCCGCGTGACCACCGCCGACAACGATAATATCGTAACTATTTTTCATTAACCAAGTGAACCTTCCATGTCTAACTTAATGAGACGATTTAACTCAACCGCATATTCCATCGGGAGCTCACGTGAGAAGGGCTCAATAAAGCCCATAATAATCATTTGGGTCGCATCTTCCTCAGTCAAACCACGGCTCATTAAGTAGAAGAGTTGTTCTTCACTAATTTTACTAACCGTTGCTTCATGTTCGATAAATGACTGATTATTATGCATTTCATTACGCGGAATCGTATCACTCTTTGAAAGACCGTCAAGAATGAGTGTGTCACATTCAATATGTGTTTGGGAATTAATCGCGTCCTTTGTATGACGCACTAATCCGCGATAATTTGCCATGCCGCCACTATGGACGACTGATTTCGAAATAATCGTACTCGATGTATTGGGGGCTAAATGAATCATCCGTGCGCCCGCATCTTGATGTTGCCCTTTGCCTGCCACCGCAATCGAGATGGTCGTTCCACGGGCCCCTTCGCCACGGAGAACACAGGAAGGGTATTTCATGTTGACGAAACTACCAATATTGCCATCAATCCATTCCATTTGGCCGTTTTCCCAAACATCCGCCCGTTTAGTGACGAGGTTTGCGATGTTATTAGACCAATTTTGAATCGTGGTATAGCGACATTTTGCATTTTTATGGACAATAATTTCGACGATTGCCGCATGTAAAGAATCTTCACTATAAACTGGCGCCGTGCAACCTTCCACATAGTGGACCATCGCCCCTTCATCAACAATAATTAAAGTACGTTCAAATTGGCCCATTTTAACGGCATTAATCCGAAAATAACTTTGGAGTGGTTTTTCTAGTTGAACGCCTTTTGGAACATAAATAAAGGAACCGCCCGACCACACTGCACCATTGAGGGCCGCATATTTATTATCAGTCGGTTTGACGACCGTACTAAAGTATTTTTTAAAGAGTTCAGGGTGTTGTTTTAAGGCTTCATCAGTTGATAAAAAAATCACGCCTTTTTCTTCAAATTCCGCAATCATATTATGATAGACAACTTCGGAGTCATATTGGGTCGCTACCCCCGCTAAAAATTCCCGTTCTGCTTCAGGAATTCCTAATTTTTGGAAGGTGTTTTTTATGGTTTCAGGTACATCATCCCAATTCCTTGTTTCCCCACTCACAACCCGATTAAAATAAGTATATGAATCAAAGTCAATCGACGATAAATCCGGTCCAAACGGTGGATTTTTTATATTGTAAAAGGATTTCAACGCGTCAAGTCGAAACGTTAACATCCATTCAGGTTCATTTTTATATTTTGAAATTTGACGGACGACTTCTTCACTTAAACCAATCCCAGTATCTGCAATGGATGTATGTTCATCTGAAAAGCCATATTCATAGGCGCCAAATTGTAATTCATCTTTTTCGGCCATTAAGATTTGCCTCCTTCTAAGTAGTCTTCAATCAGCTGCTTGGCGCCGTCCCACCCAATGTTGGCACAGCGGATACGACTCGGTTGTCGTACGGTATTGGCGAACACAATGGCTTCGCCAAGGATGTCAGCATCATAAGGTTCACTATTAAGCATCTTTTCGTATTCTTTGATCACCAGTAAGACTTGCTCAAGTAACATGCCTTCAATCATTTCCACTAGAATTGACGTTGAAGAAATAGAAATTGTACAACCGATCCCATCAAAATACGCAACCTCAACATGTTGATCTTTGAGTTTTAGATAAAGCGTAATATCATCAATGCAACCGGAGGAATTCAAATGAATTTTGAGAAAATCATCCGCATTTTGCGGCGTTTCTTTATGATATGGGTTTTCATAATGCGCTAAAATAGTGGCACGCATTAAGTCTTTATTAAAAATAGGCATCTAAAAAATCCTCCGCCGTTCTTGCCGCTTCGATGAACGCATCGATATCTTCTTTTGTCGTATAAAGATAAATACTCGCCCGAACCGTCGCGTCTTCATGTAAAAAGGTTTTAAGGACTTTCGCGCAATGTTGTCCACTACGAACCGCAATATTTTTGCTATTAAAGTAGGTTGCAGCATCTTGGGCATGAACGCCTTTCACATTGAAGGTGATAATCCCTGTATGCGCGTTTTCATTATAAAGCACAATGTGGGGCATTTCCTTTAACGCTTGTATGGCGTAGGAACGGAGTTCAAGTTCGTGCTTTGCAATGTTTTCTAATCCAATTTTTGAAAGATATTTAAGGGCCGCATTAAAACCGTAAATGGCTTCTAGATTTAAGGTGCCAGCTTCAAACTTTTGTGGCAATCCGAAAAGATTTACATGACCTGATTTATCATAGCTATGATTATTGCCGCCACCTGTTAGATAGGGACTCATTTGATCGAGTAATGCGCGCTTGCCATACAAGACACCCACACCGGTTGGGGCTAACATTTTATGACCACTAAAAGCCAAAAAATCAATGTCCAAAGCTTGAACATCAGTTTTAATATGGGGCACACTTTGCGCACCATCGACGACAATAATAGCGCCCTGTTGATGAGCAATTGCTGCTAGTTTCTTGACATCGTTAATTTGACCAACGACGTTGCTAATATGATTAATCGCTACAACTTTCGTTCGTGGTGACATGGTGCGTTCTAATATTTCAGGAGAAATAGAACCATCTTCTGCTAAATCCATAAAGATGATTTTGGCACCTGTTTTTTCAGCAATATCAAACCAAGGCAATGTATTCGAGGCATGTTCTCCAATGGAGAGAATCACTTCGTCACCTGCTTTAAGAAAGCGAGCGCCAAAACCTTGGGCAATCATATTTAAAGACATCGTCGTCCCACTTGTAAAAATCACTTCTTCAAGATGTTTAGCATGAATAAAGGATTGCACTAATTGACGGGTCTCCAATACTTTTTGATCGACGAGATAAGCATCGTGATAATCACCACGCCCACTATTTGATGTTTCCATCGTTAAATAATGCGTCACCGCATCGATCACCACTTGTGGTTTGTAAGTTGTCGCCGCATTATCTAAATAGATGGTTTTACTATTCGATAAAACGGGGAAATCTTTACGTATGTCATCGACGTTAAACATTAAATGACCCCTTCAAGTAAACTAGAGAATTTTTGATGTAATCCCTCATCATCGATTTCATCAAGAATCGGCATTAAATATCCCTTTGTGATGAGTTGTTTGGCTTCATTTTCAGTTAAACCGCGGGTATTCAAATAGTATAAATGTTCAGCGTTCACACGCCCAACCGTGGCGGCGTGGCTGGCCGCAATAACATCGTTATGATATATATTTAAAATCGGATCAGCTTGCGCACGACTGCCGGCATCAAAAACGATAATCCGTGCGGTCTGATGTGTTTCAGCTCCTTTAACTTCTTCATAAATCGTGGAGTCGCCCGTAAAGATAAGGGTTGATTGATTTAAAACAACGCCATAATTTTGCATATCAGCAAATGATTTTGCCCCGTAATGCGAAAAAGAAATTTTGAATTTCTTCTTATCTTCATTCATCGAAAAACTCGCTAAATGCCAGTTGGCACGGGAGTCAACACCAATTAATTTGGTCTCAATATTAAGCAATCGATTACCACTAGTAAAATCAGGAACAATCATCTTTAATTGCGTTCCATCAAGGAGGATTATCTCACGTTTAATTTCAACGTTTTCATGTTCACAGTAAAAGAGGATTTTCCCTTTTGTGTAAGGGGCAACTTCATACGTCACGAATTGGCTCTTTGAGCGTAGAACCACCACAAAATCAATGTCTCTTTTAGATTTTAAGACAACTTTTGTAATCTGTTCAGGAAGTGTTTGTTCATCAAAAACATGGCCCACTAAATCATGGTCAACCAGTGTTAAAACACTTTCGTTCATGCTTTCCAAAGATATGGTTAAATGGTTGAATTGACTCATTTTTTGGTACTCTCATTAACGGCGCAAACTTCAAGCACGACCGGACGATTGCCTTCTCGTTCAATGCTGATATTATGTTCAACTTGGATCCATTCATAACCTTCTTTATCAATGCGTCTAATGACTTCTTTGCCACCTTCAATCGCAACCCGACCATTAATCATCACGACGGCCCGAGTAGGCGAAATGAGATCATAAAGGCGAGCGTAGTGACTAATCACGAGGAAACTACGTTCAACACTTTTTTCTTGGTTGATTTCACTCGAAACAATTTTGATCCCATCAACGTCGAGCCCAGAATCAATTTCATCAAGCATCGCAAATTCAGGCTTTAAGAGTTTCATTTGCATGATTTCATGGCGCTTTTTCTCGCCGCCAGAAAAGCCATCATTTAAGGATCGATTTGGCAAATCGAGTGGCATTTGCATTTCTTTGCTGGCCTTATCTAAGGCTCTAAATAGTTCTAGTGGTTTGATGGGTTTTTCACGTCTTGCATTCATCGCAGCCCGAATAAAGTCGCTGATCATGACACCCGGTACTTCACTTGGATTTTGCATCGCTAAAAAGATGCCAGCGCGGGCTCTTTCATCAACACTCATTTCTAAAACATTTTGACCTTTGTAGTAGATTTCTCCACTGGTCACTTGATAGTTCGGGTGTCCCATAATAACCGAGAGTAAGGTCGACTTACCATGTCCATTTGGACCTAATAAAGCAACCACTTCACCAGCTTCGATTGTAAGGTTTACCCCTTTTAATATTTCAACATCCCCAACGGATGCATATAAATTCTTTATTTGTAATAAAATCATATTTCTCTCACTTTCCATACTACCGCATATAAAGATACCCCAAAAGTAGGAAAAAATAAACTGTTTTACTAACCTATTTTTATATAAAAATAAGGAAAGGGCGTCATTAAAGATGTTTTCGCTTATTTTTGTTGAATTGGGTTGCAGTTAAGTATAGAATATAAAAGCATATTATTAGGAGGTATAGCATTATATGAGAAAACCAAAACACATTATTGCTGGTTTGACTCTTGCGGCCCTCACCCTTACGGGGTGCAGCAAAGCTTTAGTAGCAGACAAAAATGGCAATATTGTGACGGTGACAATCGATGGTAACCCGGTTAAAATAACTGCGGGCGGCATGTTTGATGATTATTTAACATCCCCCCAAGGCTTAAAGGATTATTACGACGCCGTCTACCAAGTTGTGGTTCGTGCGCTCTTTGCGAAAGAAGAGCAAAAAACAGAACGAACCGAAATCTATGATAAAGCTGCCCTTCGCATTAAAGACGTTAAAGAAAACGCCAAAAACAATGCGAAAAACGGTGGTAAGTATGACGATGAGCTTAAGAAGATTCTTAAATCTCATAACGTCGAAACAATTAAAGAATTAGAAGAAAAATTTGCGTATGAAGAAATGCAAATTCGGCTTAAAGCCCAATTCTTTGATGGTGGCGAAGGTGCTTGGATTGAAAAAGCAATGGAAGAATTAATTGTTGGCGAAAGAGATGTCAACGGTGACCTCATTCTCGACGGCAATAATAACCCCGTCTACGAAGGTTATTTAAATAACAAGCTTCCTTATCACGTCCGTCACTTACTCGTTAAAGTCGGTGCTGAAAACAATAAATTTGTGACCGGCAAAATTTCGAAAGACGACGCCAATAAATTAAGTTCGGTGATTACCGCTCTTGTCGAACGTCAAGACACCTTCGGCTTACTTGCTAACCGCTTCTCAGAAGATGAAGGCAGTGCCAAACAATTTGGTGACTTAGGCATCATGTCAACAAGCACCGGTTACGTCAATGAATTTAAACTTGGTGTTTACGCTTATGACGCCCTCTTCAATCAAGATCCTGCCTTATCAGCTGCTGATAAAGCAAAATTAAAAATTCCTGCAACCGCCGCTGCTGACTTAAACGCGATTGGTTTAGGAGAAATCCCATACGGTGCCGCCTTAAAATTAGCGGAAGTTCGCGATATTGAAAAGAGCGATCTTGGTAAAGAAGTTAATGAAGGTGATTCACTCTTCTTCCCACGTAATATTATTTTTAATAAGTACTTCAACAAACACAATATTAGTGTCATCACCCCAAATGATGTCTCTGAGGCCGATGAAATCGGTGTTCCAAATGCAGCCTTTGCCGCATTAAATGGATTTACTGCTGTCCCAGAACTCGGTGGCCGTGAAGTCTTAACTGACGAAAAAGGCAATGTCATCTTAGTGGTCCGGGCCGGAGCGGCTGGCAGCTATGAAGGCGTCCACTTCATCGTCATTGAACGCAGTGCGATTGCGGAAACTGTCAATAGCGTTTCCCTTAAAGACTACTATACAATTGAAACCCCAGGAACCGATAACTTCCCGAAAGATGGCTTAGGCAACGATTTAGATACCTTCGTCAACTTCTTAAATCTTGATGCCGTCGGTACCAAAGAACGCGTTGACAAAATTAAAAATGAAGTCAAAGCCTTCGATCCAAACATTGATGATCGTATCTTCCAAAAATTAGTGAACGAACTGAATGTTCAATTCCATGACACAACCTTAAAAGCTGAACTTGATACTTACTTAAGTAACCAATATGAAGCTTCACAATTCAGCCAAGATTATGAATTAAATCAACTTTGGAATGAATGGATTGAAACCTTAAAACAACAACAAGACATTCGGGCCATTCGCCTTGTTCCTGAATCATATATTAGTGATTTCAAGAACGGAACCGACTTTGATTGGAGCACCATCTAATATGAAGAAAAAATTATTTGTAAGCTTAGCCGCGGCGGCCTTACTCATTACTGGTTGTGACAAAGTTGTTGCCACCCCAGTGGATATTGACAAGACCGTCCTCGTTGATGGCTTAAGTGAAATCGTCAACAACACGCTTGAAAAAGTTTATACAAACTACCACGACTCCGCAAGTTTCAAACAATATGTGCTTGATGAAGTCTTATTAACGATTGCCGAAAACGAATTTACCCCTTATGCCGAACTTGATGCTGCTGATCCATTCAAATTAGCGGTTGACAAACGGGCAAAAGAAGAATTCTACAATGAAATCGTGAGCGGTTCCTATACTTACCGTAGTGTCTTCGATGAAAAGAAATATGTAATTGAACGTGTTTACCGCGCTGAAAATTCATACCTCGTCGATGGTAACGGTGATAAAGTTGACATTGGTGCGCTTGATACCTTATCTTTCTATAAAGAAGGCATCTTCCTCCCAACTGTTAATGAAGACAACTTCGATGATGCAAGTTTCAAATTAGTCCACTTTGACTACTATAAACAATACATTGAAGATAAATTTGTCGAAGGTATCTACCGCGATAAACTCGTCGAAAAGTTTGTTCAATCTGAACAACGCTCAACCCTTGGCCGTAACTACGCCCGTGAAGTTGAATATATTGCCATTAAAAATAATGCCAAACACCCAACGGCTGCAAGTGCCTTAGTGAACGCCTTTATTGATAACAACATCTTAGGTTCTGAACCTGCCGACTTAAACATCCTTGCCAATGCCTGGCGTGGTGTTACCAGCGACTTCGTTGGTAATGAAGCTGCCTTATTAGCAAGTGCGGGACTCGTAACCTTAACCAAAAATAGTACCCTCTTTGGTGATATTGAGACTGACTTCAACAAAATTAACGATAACCCACTTCTCACCGACAAGGCGATTGAAGATCGCTTCACCGGTAATGGCCGTTATTCAAAAGATGTTGGTAAAGATATCGAAATTACCGATCTTCGTAAACAAGACTTCGTGACGAGTGATTGGGGCATTAAAAATGGTGGCTTAACAGGCTTACCAGAAGAAATTCGTTCCCGCTTATTCAACATCGGGGTTGCAAACGGGGTTGACTTCGTCGCTGATGATCAAGGCGTTCTTGCCAATGCTGGTAAATGGACCGATCAAACCACGAGAGTGCCAAACACCTTCGTCCGTAATATTGATGGCGATTACTACCTTGTCCCAAAAACCTACGAAAAGAACAACAACCGTAACTTCCTCTTCTTCGAAAATGACACCTTCTATATTGTCAAAGTAAAAGAAGCCGTCAATACCGCCAAGTTAGCGAGTGCTGCGGATGACCTAAACTCATACGAACACTTCAAAACCCCTGAAGAAATTGCCACCATCGTGGATGAAGTGACTTATCACTTAGCCCGCCTTGAAGCAACTAAAACTAACGCGCTTAACTTCTACATGAAAGACTTAACGATTGTCTTCCATGATGAAGATGTCTATGATTTCTTTAAAGAACAATTCCCAGAAATCTTCGACACCGCCAAAAAATAGACTGACCTCCTAAGGTTAATAAGGAACCGCAGTGCCATGTGCATTGCGGTTTTTATTTTGGCGATATTGTTTGCTATAATATAAGTATTAACAAAGGAGTGATATGATGGATCATAATTGTGTGTTTTGTAAGATTATAAGACGGGAAATCCCCTCATCACTCGTCTATGAAGATGATGATGTGATTGCCTTTCTAGACATTGCCCCGACCGCCCCAGGTCATACTTTAGTGGTTCCAAAGGAACATCACGAGACATTTTTGGGGACCCCTAAACTTGTGATGCATAAAGTCCTCGATGTCGCGCAAAGAATTGGCCAAGTGCAAATGAAAAAACTCGGAGCATTAGGCGTCAATGTCTTAATTAATAATTATCCCGCTGCCGGCCAAAGTGTGGCTCACTTTCATGTCCACGTCGTCCCCCGCTACGGCAAAAAAGATGGCTTACAAATTGCCATGGTCAAACACCTTGATGGCGAGCTCAATCTCCCATTAGTGGTTGAAAAAATTAAATCTGGCTTATAGTTTATTTGACTTTGGTTTATAAAAGCTATTTTGATCTAAAGCCCAAATCCGATCCGTGAATTCACCTTCATTGGTGAGGAGAAGGGCTTTTTCTACGAGCTTCATCTTCGCATCTAAATCATCAAGCATGCTTACAAGAAGCGCTTCTTTAAGCATTGGGGTGACAGGTGAACCGAATTCCAGTTTACCGTGATGACTTAATACGAGGTGACTTAGTAACGCCGGTAATTCGCCTTCAATTTTGAGTTCTTCACAAACTTTTAAAAGTTCCGCATTTAAAAGCGAGATATGGCCAATGAGTTTACCTTCAACTGTATAAGTAGTTAACACTGGACCTGATAGTTCGACCGTTTTACCAAGGTCATGAATCAAAATACCCGCGATCACGAGATCACGATTAATTTGCCATTTTCCGTCATAAAGGCCAACATAATAATCAATAATGCGATCGGCAAGGTTCGCAAGGGTTAAGGTGTGTTCAAGTAATCCATGCGTATATTCATGGTGTAAACGACTTGCCGCCGGATACGTAATAAAGGCATTATAGCGTCTTTCAATTAAGGTTTTCACAATTTTTTCAATATTGCGATCGGTAAAGGAATTTAGTAAACGATCAAGATCTTTGGTCATAGTTTCTAGTTTGACCGGGCTCACAATGGTGAAGTCTTCAATCTTCACTTCCCGCGCACTGACATGTTCACCAGTGATTAATTTTAATTGCAAATTGCCGCGATATTCAATTACATCCGCAACAACTTTGACGAAGGAACCTTGTTTATAAGTTTCAACATCTTGATCGCCGGCATCCCAAACGCGGCCTTCAATTTGGCCCGTATTATCTTGAAAGGTCACCGTCAGGTATGGTTGACTATTGTTTGATGTCCCTTTGATCACATTGGTCACTAAGAAGTTTTCGATAATTCGAATACCTTCATTTAATTCTTTAATTTTCATTTAGATTCTCCTCTAATAGTTGAATGATTTTGTGGTGTGGATAGCCCGCTTGACTTAGTTTATTATACACTACTTTACGCCCGTCACGCCCGGCCTTTACCCTTTGACGAATGGTTTTTTCATAGAGTTTTTGAAGGTTTTCATCTTCATTGATGAAATCGCTAAGATTAAAGGCACTAACGGCCTCTTTAATGGCCGCACTTTGAAACCCATCTTGTATTAACTTGTGATTAATTTTCATGCCTGCCATAAAAAGCGATTCTTTGCCGTATTGCTTAATAAGCTTTGGCATCAAAAGTCTAATTTGAGCGACTTCCATCTCTGGGAGAGTCGTTAATACTTCTTCAATTAAAAACGGATGAATTCCCTTTTTAATGAGATCATTTTTAATTGCCCGACGCGATGCTTTTTTATGGTTTGCAAGAAAGGCAGCCCGTTCTTTTGCATACAAAGTGTCATTAAGAAAGTTATTATCTTTGAGGCGCGAGATGATTGTTGAAATGACTTCTTCTTCTACGAAACGTTTTCTAAGTTTCGCTTTCATTTCATAAACCGTATATGGCCCCCTATTTAAGACGCCAAGTGCATATTGATAATGTTTGGTTTCACCTTCATAGGACTTTATTTGGTGGAGTTCATTATCACTTATTTCTTTACCGGTATAAATAAAAAATTCCCGGACTGTGTCGGGACTAATGCTGAGTGTTGTGTCATTAGAAAAAATAAGGGTGGTTGTTTTTTTCGTCCGTTTAATGTCAATTACTTTAACCATTTACCAACTATTACGAAGCGCTCGCTCATAGACGTGTTCACAGCGCATCACAAAACGTTCATTACTATATTCATCTACCAATTCATTCGCGAAGGCTTTGATGGCTTTTAACTTTGCCTGATCGAGACCACGAATTTTGTCGACCTTCTCACCAAAGTCATCTTCACTTGTAAAAAAGAAACCTGATTCGCCATTTTTGATGACATTCACTAGTCCTTCATCAAATCGGCAAAGGAGAATCCGCTCGGCAGCCATCGCTTCCATAAAGGTTAACCCTTGGGTTTCGCTAATGGAGGCACTCACGAAAACTTCGCCCAGATGGTAATATTTGCCAATATCCGCTGGTAAGACCTTACCTACAAAATGGACATCGTCTTTAATGCCTAATTTTGTCGCCAATTCTTCAAGTTCAGGAATCGCGGGACCACCACCAACGATGACTAGCTTCGTTTGGTGTTTAGGTTTATGGGCAATATACTTCGCATAACCCGCAATAATAACATCGATGCTTTTTTCTTTAGCGACCCGTCCAACATAAACAAGATTGAATGTACCATTCAATCCGTGTTCTTCTTTATAAGCACGTATGAATTCATCATTAACCGGATTATATTTAAATTTTGAAAAATCGACCCCGGTTGGGATAATATTGATATAACGATTGACGCCATATTCCCTAAGCGACACTTTAGTTTTTTCACTTGGAGAAATAAATTCATCTGCAATTTCCGCTTGCCATCTCGAAAAGCGACGAATAATACTTTTTGCAAATGTTTCCATCCGACCTTTGGTGGCATAGTAGGTATAATCTTCGTACATCGTATGGTAAGTATAAACATACGGAATCTTCTCAGCGCGGGCAAACGCTTTACCGAAAACCCCCATCCCTGCCTCACTATGGACATGAACAACATCAATTTTTAAACGCTTTAATATTTTTAAAGCTTTACGATTAGGGGCGGCAAAATGATAACCATAAAGTTGTTTCATCTCAACGCCAGGAATCCGCAAAACATTATCTTTAAAAGTCACGTCTTTTGAAAATGGATTGGAGGTAACAACCACACAAAAGTGGCCGCGATCATTAAGGGCACGGAACAAATTAAAGGAAGAGACGGCAACGCCATTCGTATCCGGTACAAACGTGTCCGTAAACATGGCTATCCGCATTACTTGTGATCCTCGTCTTTATGTTTACGCTTTGGACTAAGCCGGCGTTGAATTTCTTTGATGGACAATTGACTCGTTTGATACATTGTCACACTCGTTTCACGACGTTCTTCAAAGGTCACACTCTTAACTTCATCAAAGGTTTGAATATGGCCCGATTCATCGACAATTTCCGACATACTCGAACGATAAAAGGCAGTGACTAATCCACCAACTAATAGGTTGGTGTAAAACGTGGATGCCCGCCAGACAATTTGGACCGCCTTGGTAAAGGATGAACTACCAAAAACCGGGGTAAAAATCACTTGGTAGAAGTATTCAGCAAATCCCGCTGCACCGGGAATCGGGATAAACCCGGTAATCATAGATAAAAAGCTTGTTTTTGTAACGGTTTCCCAGAAGCTGATCACACCATACAGATTAGGGTTTAACATTAACCCAACAAAATAGGTAATCGCATAAGACACAATAAACTTTAATAAAAATAAAGCCATAATTAAAATGGATGCTGGAAAGTTTGAGCTTAGCCGTCTTAATTCAACCCGAAAGTTTTCAGTAGATATAAACAATTTTTCTTTTCTCGCTTCAGGGTTTTTAACAATTCTTAAACTCGCTAAAATATCAACCCCTTTATTAATAAAAAAACTATGGGCTTTTTTCGAGTAAGAAAGTAGGAATAAACCAACGATTGTTAATAAGTTAATAATAAATCCAATCAAAGATAAAACGGAAACGGGAATATCAAGATCAAAAATGGTGACCGGGGCAAGACGGGCAAATTCTTGTAAATTTAGCAAAATGGAAAGGCCCCCAAAGAGCACTAAGACAATTTGAAATAAAATAAAGTGCATGACAAGAATCGACGCTGCAATTGATACGGGAACCCCTTGGCTCGCAAACGTTTTGACTTGGAAAAATTGACCACCCGATGAACTAGGCGTAATGTCGCTATAAAATTGGCCAACCAAACCATTGGCGACCCCGCGATGATATTTATAGGTCGGGGTGTAAAGCCGGGCAAAAATGTAAAGGACAAGACCTTCAATCAGAAACTTGGCCGCAATCAAAACTATAATCACCGCTAGCATCCGATAATCGGGTTGAGAACTCGCAAAGACACCGACAACGGCATCGAAATCACCCCACAAAGAAAAAAGAGTATACCCAAAAGTAATGGCTAAAATAATGACAATATTAATGACATATTTGCGATCGCTTTTCTTTTGACGAACGACTTTCAAGTTTTGGGTTGTATTTAATTTTTCTTCACTCATGGGTTTAATTATAACATGATAATCGGGATAAAAAACGGCTGACTATGCTTTCTTTTTGGCTTTGATAAAATACTTCATTGCCCCTCTTAATGGTTTACCATTAAGAATGAGTAAAAGACCATCTCGTTGCCGATTCGTGATCGCCCCCGAACTAAGGGCGGGGATCGTCCTAAAAGGTAGTTCTTTGATTGATTCTTTTGCAATCTCAGCCATGACGACATCGTCACCCGCCATTTTAGATGCTGTTGTCACCATCATATGGTAGATTTTTTTACCAATCCAATAGTCGGTTGTATCACTTATATTGTTTTCTAAAGTAAAAGGTCTTTTTCTCCGGGCGAAAATAAGCGGTAACGGGCGACCATATAGACCCACAAAATCATTCACTGTCGGCTTAAAGTTACTAAGCGCATAATAGGCCTGATGG
This sequence comes from uncultured Staphylococcaceae bacterium, assembly GCA_964410505.1. GTDB lineage: Bacteria > Bacillota_I > Bacilli_A > RFN20 > CAG-826 > UBA1361. The sequence continues at coordinate 5,826 of CAYPGR010000004.1, read as the reverse complement.
GCTTCACGGTAAGGGAGCAGGTGTTCAAGATTCTCGCCATGCTCCACATTGATAATAAAAACTGTTTCACTCATGGTGACATTAAGTCCGACATAGACATGGTAGTACGTATTTTCTAATACCCATTGGTTCTTCACCGGATCATAACATTTTAAATCATCTTGGGTTAAATAGATCTCTACTTCCTTCTTCTCATTTTTATCTAAAAACACTTTTTTGAAGGCTTTAAGCTCTTTATGTGGGGCATATAATTTTGAATTTTGACGGCCGATATAAATGCCGACTACTTCCGCACCAGCTAAGTGACCAATATTGGTGAGACTAAGTGTAATTGTATAGGTATCGTTTTCTTGTTTTATTTCAAGATTACTCATCTTAAATTGGGTATAGCTTAACCCATAGCCAAACGGAAATAAAACCTGTTCATTAAACGTATCATAATAGCGATAGCCCACATAAAGTGATTCTAAATATGGGACATTTTGCTTACTATGGATAAAGGATTCCCCAGGCATACTTTTCGCGAGGCTTAAGGGATAGGTTTCGCTTAATTTTCCTGATGGATTTGCTTTTCCGTAGAGGATATTAAATGTCGCTGGTCCGGTTGCTCCACCCGCTAAATGAGTTAACAAAATACCTTTAACATCATGTAGCCAGGGCATCGTCACGGGTGAACCTGTCGAGAGAACCACCACAATTTTCGGATTTACTTTACTAATCTCCGTAATGAGTGCCACATGACTTGGCGGCATTGCAAGTGTCTTGCGATCATACCCTTCAACTTCATAGCTTTCGGGAAGACCAACACAAAGGACCACAATGTCGGCCTTTTGACTCACTTCAACCGCTTCTCGGATAAGCGATTCATTAAGATTAACTTCATGTTCTAGGTAACCATCAGCATATGTAAAAGGGACTTGACGATCAGTAAATGTCTCATAAAGACTTACTAATTTATGAGGATTAATCCGACTTGACCCACTTCCTTGATAACGAGGATTCTTTGCAAAATTTCCAATTAAGGCTACTTTCTGTTTTGGATTAAGCGGCAAGATATTGTCATCATTTTTTAATAATACTGCACTACTTTCAGCGACTTTCTGCGCCAATAAAAAGTTGGCATCATAATCGCACGTTTCTTGATCTTTTTGACGATGCTTTTTAGCAATCATCAATTTGATCAGCGGTGTAATCGCTTCATCAATCATTTCACTACTTAAGCGCCCGCTTTGATGGGCATCGAGAAGTTCTTTGGTCGTTTGCCCGGTTCCGGGCATTTCTAAATTAAGACCTGCTTCGACACTATCAACAAGATTGACAACTGCCCCCCAGTCACTCATCACTAGTCCGGAAAACCCGTTTTCATGGCGTAAGCGTTTGGTCAGTAGATCATAACTACGACTGGCGTGGCGGCCATTGACAACATTATAAGAGCACATGACCGCATAAGGTTTGGCTTTCTTGACGACCTCATGGAACCCTTTTAAATAGATTTCATGAAGGGCGCGCTCATCGACCATGGCATTGGTTGTAAAGCGTTCTTTTTCTTGATTATTAACCGCGTAATGTTTGATTGTCGCCCCGACACCCTTACTTTGTAATCCTTCAACAAGTGCGGCTGCCATTGTCGAACTCACATGGGGATCTTCGCTAAAATATTCGAAATTACGCCCACATAATGGGCTTCGTTTAATGTTTAAGCCAGGACCGAGTAAGAGGTCAACCCCTTGATCGATACATTCCCGGGCTAAGGCTTGCCCCATTTCAAAGAGCAGCTCCGGGTCAAACGAACTGGCGAGTGCACTCGTGGTTGGGAAAGCCGTCGCTGGAAAGACTTCTTCACTAAGTCCTGCGCCCGTGCTATCTTTTGGTTTCCGAACCCCAAAGGGTCCATCATTCATGACAATGGGCGGCAAATCAACGGATTTTAAAGTTGCACTTTCCCAAAAATTCGCGCCACTTAGTAGTGAAAGCTTCTCGGTCAAGGATAGTTGACTGATTATTTGTTTTACTTCATCTTCCATCGGTTTACCCCCTTACGAATGACTGGATAATCTTTAAAATATTGGGGTCATTAATGACCGCCGTATTAAAATCAAATGCTTTGATAAAGGTGCGATAAGTATCATCATGAGGATGACGACGTAAGGCTTTAAGATTCTTTTGTAAGTTGCGGAGACTTTCTTCACTTTCTTTACTGAGATAGACATTATGATATTTATCTTTTTCAATATGAAACTTTACACGGTGATATTTATCACTCTGCAATACAAGAACGGACACAAAAGGATTAAATTTGATTGACTCATCTTGTTCGCCATGAATAAATAAATGGGGTATTTTCGTGTCTTTAATGCTTTTTTTGGTTGTCGCAAAAGCCAATGGCCCATAACGGAAATAGTTTATTAAATTATTGATCGGAATAAAAATAGCCGGCGCTTTGGTACTCATCCGATAAATAAGTGGGAAATCCGTTACCCCGCTTAGGCTAATGACGCGAGTAATGTTTTTGTCAGGATTAAAAGGCAATAAATTAGTCGCCACAAAACCACCCCATGAATGGCCGACGAGAATGAGTTTACGATTTTGAAATGCTGGTTGACTGACAATATAACGCAGAAAGTCATGCCCATCACTCAAAGCTTGTAATGTATTTGGAATCTTCTTCCCATCACTGAGGTCACAACCAGTATAATCAAATGTCGCGACTGGCAGGTTAAGCGTTTCGACTAAGTCATTTATTAGCGTTGTATAGGCTTGATGGCCGGCTCCAAAACCATGAAAAAACAAAATAAGACTATCACTTTTTGTCTCTTTTTTATCATAAATAAATCCGCGAAGTGTGACACCTTTTCGATTGGTAAACGAAAGCGGTGTGGCGCTTAAATTTGGATAATCTTCGGCTGTAAAATACCGAAGAAGGGGGTTCTTATCGGTCCGGCGACCAATCGATTTATTGACTAAAAGATAGACGATAATCGAATATATAATCATCACAACTAAGTATGATGCAATAATTATTAAAATGATTTGCCAAGGTTCCATAGTTATACCTCTTTACATTTCTCATTATACAATATAGTATAATGTTTAGTCTTTAGATTAAACCCTGGAGGGTGTAAATATGCCAAGTAATATTCAAGATAATGTCCAATCGCAGGCCATCCCAAAAAGAATAAAAAGACGGCAATCCATTGGTGAAGAAATCGCTAATGCCGTCAGTCACTGTGTCATGGCCATTTTTGGTCTTGTTGCTTTAATCTTGCTTCTTGTTAAACAAGATAATGGACGAGAACTCGCCGCCGCCCTCATTTTTGGATTATCGATCTTTATTCTCTATACAATGTCAACCTTATATCACTCCTTAAGTTTCACCAAAGCAAAAGGGGTTTTTAAACGTTTTGACCATTTATCAATTTTTATTCTCATCGGCGGTACCTTTGCCCCTGCGCTTTTACTATTACCAAGCCTAAAAGCTCCATTCCTCGGCATAGCATTTATTGAAAAGGGACTCGCACTCCTCATCATTCAATGGGTTGTTATCGCCCTCGGAATCGTCTTTAAATCGATTTGGGTTTATAAATTCCAAGCCTTCCACTTCGTGATTTACCTCATTCTTGGTTGGTCCGCCCTCTTCTTTATTGGTGAACTCTATCAAGATAGTGTTCCTGCCTTTTGGTTTATTCTCGGTGGCGGTCTTGCCTACACCATCGGTACCATCTTTTATGCCTTAGGCTCAAAAGTAAAATACTTTCATTTTATATGGCACTTATGGGTTAATGTCGGCACCATTCTCCAATTTATCGCCATCTACTTCTTTATCATGAATCTTGCCTAAGATTGATCTAGGTTAATAAAAAACCCTTAGTAATCATCACTAAGGGTTTTTATCTATCTATACAATTGAATAATTAGTTTTCTTCGATATCAAGGATATCTTTGCGCATCGCTTGATATTCTTCTTCACTGATTAGCTTATCATCAAAGAGTTGTTTGGCTTCCAGGAGCTGTTCTTTTCTTGTTTTTCCGCTTGAGGCTTTGATACCGCTTTTAATTTCACTAACGGCCGTTTTAAGCGACGGCGTAATCGCAGGAATAATCGTTTCCGCGGTTTTAGCGGTCGCGACTTTGATTTCTTTACCCGCATGATCCACTGTTTCCGCTTGAACTTTTGCCTGAAACTTTGCGAGTTCAGGTGTAAAGCCCGTGATGAGGAAGCCTAAGGAAATGACCCCTAAGAACATACCCGGGACAAATAGGGCGAAGTTTGGTTTCCACGCAAAATCATCCCAACTCCGATCGCGGAAGACGGTCGCACCTAGTAGCATTAAGATAACGGAAAGGGTTAAGAGTGAGAAGCCAATAATCTTCAATTTAGTCGTGTTTTTCATCGGAAACCTCCTTATGATTAAATCCATTCAACAGGATAATAATAACATATATTGAAAACATTTTTATATTGGTTTTATAATCATAATCGAGGTTTTATAAGCGATAATTGAGGTAATAAAAAATCCTTGGTTTAGCAAGGATTTAAATAAACTTCAAATTCTGATTATCCCGTATAAAGACTATTCGCTATACTTTTTTAAAGGCACATATTTAGACACTTTTTGAATGTAGTCTTTATAAGATGGATATTTCTTAAGAGAGACACCTTCAGAAAAGGCTGAACTCCCCATAAATAATAAGATTAAGACCATGGATCCGATTAAAGTCCAGTTAAAGAAGACATATTTCGTGACCCCAGCACTGATACAAAATAGACATAAAACAACCCAAATTGCTTGCTCTGCGAAGTAGTTTGGATGTCTAGAACGGCCCCATAGCCCTTGGGTATTAAAACCCTTATGATAAGGACTTGGTAACTCTTCTAATTTGAGACCTTGTTTTAATAAATCAAATTTCTTAGTTTGAAAATGCATTTGTTGAGGATCCGCGATGGTTTCTAAAATGATGAATCCAAGTAATAAAGCCGCCACTAAGATATCAAGGACATTAAATGCCGCTGTCGATTCCATTACAGCTAATAAAGGTAAACAAATGGCGAGGACTAAAGCATTTTGATAAATCGAGATAAAAAACAAATCAAAGAGGGCCCACCGCCATCTCTTACTGAGCATCGGATGTTTTCTTAAGATAATCCATCGATAATCTTCTTCACCAGCCCAAAACTTAAGTGAATAGGCACCTTTTTTAGCAAAGTTTAAGGTTAATCTTACACCCCAAATCGTAATCAGCACAGCCATCACGACAACCCGAAGATTCATGCCGCTTTTAACAGCAACGATCCATGCATAAGCAATTGGTAAAATGGACCAAAGCTTATCCATTTGCGAATTATTCCGAGAAATTTCACCAACAATAAAGCAATACGCCATACTAATCCCGCATACAATCATAAGGATTGTCAAGGTCTCTACTTGAAGGGCACTTAACGAAAACCCTCCTAAGACAAATCCTAATACCGCTAAAACAAACGCAACAAGGACGGTTAATAATGGTCCTATGACTTTTTTCATACAGTTCCCCTTTATGTTTTATAATCAATATTTGATCTATATTTTTATATTTTATCACATTGTAAGAGTGAGTCATTCGAAATAAAGGGCATGATACATCTGAAAACCTGAATGCTCATAAAATTGAGTAACAATCGTATAAATCATTGATCACGTTAAATCGCTCCCACTATACAAGGTTTTTAGAAAATAAAGATAAATATTTATTTAGGTAAATAAAAATGCCCATTAAAGGGCATCAGATTTTCCTTGGTGCAAATGACAGGAATCGAACCTGCACGGGTTACCCCACTAGATCCTAAGT